>JBBREI010000005.1:0-46496 GCA_038203035.1 Burkholderiales bacterium | reverse complement strand
GCAACAACCGATTCGTGTGCCGCTTCCGTGCTGATGTCATGGATTTCTCCTCCTGAGTGTTTTCTTGGCCAGGCCGCATTGGGGTGTCCGTGGCCGCAATCTACTTCACGGATCGCCGCAAAGTCAACAATTTATTCATTGGTGAACGAATTATTTTATTTCATAAAAAACAAGCTATTAAAAATTCATTCACTGATGATTGCGCGAAGTTCTTTGCAGGCGTGGAGGGGTAAAATCCAGTGGGCATGGCTTTTTTCTTTGCGCGACAATGAGTCATGCCCCACGTTTTCGAAGCTGCATCCACCGGCCGCGCCAAGTGCCGTGGCCGCAAGCAACCGATCGCCAAGAACGAGCTGCGCTTTGGCGAGAGCCTGCCCAACCAGTTCGGCGAGGGGGAGGTCACGCACTGGTTCCATCCGCTGTGCGCGGCGTACAAGCGGCCGGTGCCGATCCTCGAAACATTGAAGGCCTCGACGGCGGAGGTGCCCGCGCGTGAGCAGCTCGAGCACGCTGCCCGGGGGCGATCACCCACCATCGCCTGCAGCGCATCGATGGCGCGGAGCGTGCGCCGACGGCACAAGCGAAGTGCCCCCAATGCCAGGAGGCGATCGCCAAGGGCGGATGGCGCATTCGCCTGGTCTTCCACGAGGAGGGCATGTTCTCGCCCGGGGGCTTCATTCACCTCGCGTGCCGCGAGTCGTACTTCGAAACCGCCGATGTCCTCGAGCCGGTGCTGCACTTCAGCCCCGCGCTGGAGGGCGCGGAGCGTGAAGCATTGCACGCGGAGCCGGCTCAGGCGCCGTCGTAGGCCTGCTGCAATCCCGCGCCGTCGATCTTCTGCAGCTGGAGCATCGCCTGCATCGCGCGCCCGGAAGCCTCGCGATCGGAAGACGACAGCACTTCCATCAGCTTGCTCGGAATCACCTGCCAGCAGAGGCCGAATTTGTCGGTGAGCCAGCCGCACTGGTTCAACAGCCCGCCTTCGGCAAGCAGCTTGTCCCAGAGCGCATCAACTTCCGCCTGGTCGACGCAATCGATGAAGAGCGAGACCGCAGGCGTGAGCTTGTAGTGCGGCCCGCCGTTGAAGCAGATGAACTCCTGGCCGTCGACGCGGAAGGTGGCCGACATCGCCTTGCCCCCGGGCCCCGGCATCGTGGAGGTGAGCTCCGCGCCCTTGAAGAGCGAGACGTAAAAAAGCGCGGCTTCTTCGGCCCGGTCGTTGAACCAGAGGAACGTGGTGACCTTCTTCATTTCGCACCCGCCTTCGCGCCCAGGAATTCCTCGAGGCGGTCGTAGCCCGCGGAAGCACCTTCCGCCATCGGGCTCTTGAGCACCATGTCACGCGTCGACTTCGAGTCGTAGGTCACGGTGAGTGTGAGCAACGTCCTGCCGCCCAGGTCGGTGAGATCGATGGAAGAGGTCGCATCGCCCGGATACCACGCCTGGTCGAACTTCTCCGTCGAGGCCATGCGCTCTGGCGCGCGGAATTCCGTGAGCTCGCCGCTCATGCCCATCTCGTTGTCGCCGAGTTTCCAAACATAGCGGTACTTGCCGCCGACGCGCGCATCGAACTCGCACACGGCAAGGTCCCAGCCCGGGCCCTTGAACCACTGCTTGAGCAGCGCAGGCGTGGTCAGCGCCTCGAACACGAGCGCGCGCGGCGCATTGAACTCGCGCGCCATCACGATCTGGCGGTCGGTGGGGAGCTCGACGTTGAGCTTGCCTACGGTCTTCACGATCATTTGCTTCTCCTGGAAGTCTTCCTGCTGCGTGGTTTGGCCTTGCCGGCCTTCATGGTTTCGAGCAGCGCATCGAGGTCACTGAAACGCGCTTCCCAGAACTGGCGATAGGTTTCGATCCACCGCGCCGCTTCGGCGAGTGGTGCTGCCTCGAGGCGGCGCGGGCGGCGTTGCGCGTCCTGGCCCGTCGAGATGAGCCCCGCGCCCTCCAGCACCTTGAGGTGGCGCGAGATGGCGGGCTGGCTCATGTCGAAGGGCTCGGCGAGCTCTGCGACCGAGGCCTCGCCCGAAGCGAGGCGCGCGAGGATGGCGCGCCGCGTGGGATCGGCGAGTGCCGCGAAGGTGGCATTGAGTCGCCGGGCGTTCATGGCTGTCCATAACGTATTTGTTGCATAACTGAAGTGTTATGCAAAGATCGGAGGGTGTCAACCCCGCCCATGGAGGGGCCGTGATCAGCAGCGACGGCGAAATTTACTGGCCAGGCGGGCGCGTCTTCGTGGGCAACAGCGTCTCACGGACGCGATAGACTGCATCGTTGCTTTCGCGCGAAACGATGAAAATTGCGACTGCTGATCGCTGAAGACGATACGATCCTTTCGGACGGCCTGCTGCACACGCTGCGGCGGTCTGGATACGCGGTCGACTCCGTTTCCGATGGCATCGCCGCCGATGCCGCGCTTGCATCCTCGCCCTTCGACGTGCTGATCCTGGACCTCGGCCTGCCGCGCATGTCCGGGCTTGAGGTGCTGCGGCGGCTTCGCGCGCGCAAGTCCACCCTGCCGGTGATCATCCTCACCGCGCGTGATTCCACCGAGGACCGCGTGAAGGGCCTGGACCTGGGCGCCGACGACTACCTCACCAAGCCCTTCGACCTCGCGGAGCTCGAAGCGCGGGTGCGGGCGCTGACGCGGCGCGCGGGACACGGCGGCCGAGCGCTGGTGGAGCTGGGCGCGCTCACCTTCGACACCGTCGGGCGCGTCGCGCACCTGCGCGGCGAAGCCGTCGACCTGTCGGCGCGAGAGCTCTCGCTGCTCGAGCTGCTGCTTTCGCGCTCGGGGCGCATGGTGAGCAAGGAGCAGATCGTCGACCACCTCTGCCAGTGGGGCGAGGAGGTGAGCGCCAACGCGGTGGAGGTCTACGTCCATCGCCTGCGCAGGAAACTCGAAGCCGGCGACGTGAAGATCACCACCCTGCGCGGACTGGGGTACTGCCTCGCAAGCGCGCCCGCCACGGGCGCCTGAAGGGCGCGCGTGCCGCTGCTGCGCACATGGCGGGTCACCACCCTCTTCGGCAAGGTGCTGGACTGGATGCTGGTGCCCATCGTCCTGCTGTGGGCGGCCGCGCTGGTCGGCAGCTACCTGGCGGCGACGGTGATTGCGGAAAACACCTACGACCTGCGCCTGCGCGACATCGTGCAGGCGACCGCGGAGGAGGTTCGCTCGCGCGAGCGCGACATCCTCGAGAACCGGCGCCTGCCGGTGCTCAACTCCCTGCGCGACGACCCGGTCGACCGCTTCTACGTGCAGCTCGCGCACGAATCGGGCGAGCTCATGCAGGGCGACGCGGACATCCCGCCCGTGGGCCGGCGCGCGCCGCGCGCCGCCGGGGAGGTCCGCTTCCGCGATACCTACCTCGAGGTCGAGGACGAAAGCGACGCGCCGGGCGACGGCGTGCGCGTGGCTTATATGGCCGTCACGATGGCCAGCGGCAACCTGTATGTGGTGCAGGTCGCCGAGCCGCTGTCGCGGCGCCTGTCGCTGGTGCGCGAGGTGACGGTCATCGTGATGATCGTGATCTCCCTGATGATCCCCGGCATGGCGGCGATGGCGTGGTTCGGGCTGAAGCTGGGGTTGTCGCCGCTGCTGCGCCTGCGCGACCGCGTCGAGGCTCGCGACCCCGACGACCTGTCGCCGATCCCGCCCGGCGACGTGCCGCTGGAGATCGCGCCCCTGGTGAACACGCTCAATCGCCAGCTCGAGCGCGTGCGGGTGAACCTCGACGCGCAGCGCCGCTTCGTGGCTGATGCGGCGCACCAGATGCGCACGCCGCTGGCGGGACTCAAGACCCAGGCCGAAGCCGCCTCGCGCGCCTCGAGCCTGGAGGATGCACGGGCGCGCCTGGCGCGCATCCAGGAGGGCGCGGAGCGGCTGGGGCGCCTGATGGCGCAGCTGCTCGCGCTTGCGCGCGCCGACGACGCGTTGGCGAGCCCGGCGCGCCGCGAGCCGTGCGACCTGAACGAGCTGCTGCGCGAAGAGTCCGCGCGCTGGGCCGACAGCGCAATCGCCAAGGGCGTGAATTTCGGTTTCGACGCGGCGCCCGGGCCCGCGATGGTCCACGGCGCGCCGCTGCTGCTGCGCGAGATGTTCTCGAACCTGATCGACAACGCCATCCGCTACACCCCGGTGGGAGGCGAGGTGTCGGTGATCGTGAGCGGCGCGCCGCGGCCCACGGTGGTGGTCGAGGATTCCGGGATCGGCATCGCGCCGGTCGAGCGCCCGCTGGTGTTCGAGCGCTTCTACCGCGTGCTCGGCACCGGCGAAAGCGGCAGCGGCCTGGGTCTGTCGATCGTGAAGGCGATCGCGGACCAGCATGGCGCGCAGGTGCGTGTCGAGGCGGGCGCGGACGGGGTCGGCGCGCGTTTTGTCGTGACCTTTGAAGGCGAGGGTTGACCCTCATGGGCCCCGCGCCGCCGTAAATCCAGGCGTCAGCCTGCATTCATGTTGGCAAGGCAATATCGGTTTGTCTCTCCCGGCAGTACAGTTCCTCCGGGACTTCGGGCCCGCGCGAATAGCGCGGGCCCGCTTCTTTTCGGGTCCCGATTCAGTCGAACTTCGCTCCCGATTCCTTCACCACCTTGGCCCACCGCTCCTTCTCGCTGCGGATGAACCCGCCGAATTGCGCCGGTGACTGCGGGCGCACCTCGGCGCCCGCCTTGTCCAGCCGGGCCTTCATCTCCGGGGTGGCCAGGATGGCGGTGATGGTGGAATGCAGCTTGTTCACCACGTCGGCGGGTGTGTTGGCCGGTGCCACGATGCCCTGGAACGATCCGGTCTCGAAACCGGCGAAGCCGGATTCGGCCACCGTCGGAATGTCCGTGGCGGATGCAAAACGCTGCGCGCTCGAGATCGCAATCGCCTTGAGCTTGCCGCCGTCGCGCACGAACGGATAGGTGGCGAGCATGCCGTTGAACATCACCTGCGCCTGGCCGCCGACCATGTCGGTCAACGCCTGCGAGCCGCCCTTGTAGGGAATGTAGGTCCATTTGATGCCGGCGCGCTGCGCGAAGTCGATGCCCGCGAGGTGGTTGGCCCCGCCGATGCCCGAGACCGCGAAGTTGAGCGAGTCGGGCTTCGCCTTCGCGAGCGCCACAAGCTCCTTCACGCTGTTGGCCTGCACGCCGGGATGCACTACCAGCAGGTGGGGCGAATACGCCACCATGATCACGGGCGCGAAGTCCTTCACCGGGTCGAAGGGCAGCGTCGTGACGACACTTGGCGCGATCGCGAGCGAGCCGATGTCGCCCAGCAGCAGCGTGTAGCCGTCGGCCGGCGACTTGGCCACGAAATCGGCGCCGACGTTGCCCGTGGCTCCGGGCTTGTTCTCGACGATCACCGGCTGGCCGAGCGCCGCGGTGATGCCGGGTCCGAGGGCGCGCGCCAGGATGTCGGAAGTGCCACCCGGCGGGTACGGCACGATGATCTTGATGGTTTTCTGCGGCCACGCCTGCGCGCAGGCAATACCCGCGGCCGAAAGCAGCGTGGCGGCGGCGAGGGTGCGGCGGATCCAGCGGTTCATGTCTCTCTCCTTGGTTTGTGGGTACGGCCTAGTCCACGGTGATTGGCGCGTTCGCGGATGATCTGGGCGCAGCGCTTGCGGTGGTTGTTGATGAGCTGGGCGAATTCCGCCGGCGTGCCGCCCACCGGGGTGGCGCCCTGCACCGGGAAGTGCTCTTTCATCGGATCATGCAGGGTCTTTTCGGGTCGTACTTCCAGTCGGGGACCAGATGCTGCATCTGCAGGGCGTCGTTGCGCGCGCCCAGGCCATGTTGCTTGTAGAGCTCGTTGGCGGCCATCAGCCGGGCCATGTCGATCTCGACGCCGAGGCCGGGACGTTTCGGGACTTCGAGCAGGCCGGCCTCGATGCGCAAGGGCTCCCTCGTGAGCCGCTGGCCGTCCTGCCAGATCCAGTGCGTGTCGATCGCCGTCACCTTGCCGGGCGCGGCGGCGGCCACGTGTGTGAACATCGCCAGCGAGATGTCGAAGTGGTTGTTCGAATGCGAGCCCCAGGTCAGGCCCCAGTCCCGGCAGGTCTGCGCCACGCGCACCGAGCCCTGCAGGGTCCAGAAGTGCGGGTCGGCAAGCGGGATGTCGACGGCGTGCAGCTGGATCGCGTGCACCATCTGGCGCCAGTCGGTGGCGACCATGTTGGTCGCGGTGGGCAGGCCCGTTGCGCGTTTGAATTCGGCCATCACCTCGCGGCCCGAGAAACCCTCCTCTGCCCCCACCGGATCCTCGGCGTACGCCATCACGCCATGCAGGTCCCTGCAGATGCGGATCGCGTCCTTCAGCAGCCAGCCGCCGTTTGGGTCGAGCGTCACGCGCGCCTGGGGAAAACGCTCGTGGATCCCGCGTATGGCTTCGACCTCCGCTTCGCCGGACAACACGCCCCCCTTGAGCTTGAAGTCGTTGAAGCCGTAGCGCGCGTGTGCGGCTTCGGCCAGGCGCACGATCGCGCGCGAATCCATCGCCTCCTCGTGGCGCAGGCGCATCCAGTCGTCGGCGGCATCGGGCTCGCTGCGGTAGGCCAGGCCCGTGCGCTTGTGGTTTCCCACGTAGAAGAGATAACCGAGCACCTCCACGCGGTCGCGCTGCCGGCCCTCGCCCAGCAGGTCGGCGACCGGCAGGCCCAGGTGCTGGCCGAGGAGATCGAGCATCGCCGCCTCGATCGCGGTCACGGCATGGATGGTGGTGCGCTGGTCGAAGGTCTGCTGCCCGCGCCCGCCGGCATCGCGATCGGCGAAGCGGGTGCGAACCTCGTTCAACACGCCGTTCACGCGGCCGACCGGCTGGCCCACCACCAGGGTGCGCGCATCCTCGAGGGTCGTGCGGATGGCTTCCCCGCCGGGCACCTCGCCCACGCCCACATGGCCGGCGTTGTCCTTGAGGATCGCGACGTTGCGCGTGAAATACGGCCCATGGGCGCCGGAAAGGTTCATGAGCATCCCGTCGTGGCCTGCGACGGGAACGACGGTCAATTCGGTGACGACCGGTGCGGCGCTCATGCGCTGTCCCTCCTGACGATGCTGAATCCCACGTCGAGGATCGGCTGCGCGATGGCGCGGCCCTCGGCGCGATCGATGAGATAGTCGGCGGCGGTGCGCCCGATGCGCGTGCCGTCGACGTGCACGGTGGTGAGCGACGGGATCACCCCGGCGGAAAACGCCAGGTTGCCGAAACCGGCCACCGCGATGCCCCCCGGCACGGCGATGCCGCGCGCGTGGGCTTCTGTAAGCACTCCGAGCGCCAGCAGGTCCGAGCTGCAGCCGACGGCATCGAGGTCGGGGCGGCGTTGCAGCAGTTCCGCCAGGCCCGCTCGTCCGCTGGCGAGTGTGGTCGGGGCCGCGACCCAGATCACCGGGACATCTCCCATTCCCAGGCGCTTCGCAGCGGCCTGGAATCCGGTGGTGCGGCGGCGCGCCCGTTCGTCATCGCCGCTGATGAGCGCGGGCCGGCGCCGGCCGCGCTCGTGCAGGTAGCAACAGAGCGCCTCGCCGATGCCGGCGTGCGAGAAACCAATCGCCATGTCGATCGGATCGGGCGAGAGGTCCCAGGTTTCCACCACCGGGATGCCGGAAGCCGCGAGGCGCCGGCGCGCCTCGGCCGAGTGGCTCATCCCGGTGAGCACGATGCCCACGGGCCGCCTGCCGATGATCGCGTCGAGCAGCGCATCCTCGCGCGAGGTCTTGTAGCCGCTCTGGCCCAGCATGAGCTGGTAGCCCTTTTCGTCGAGCGCGTCGGTGAGCGCCTGGATCGTTTCGAGGAAAACCGGGCCCGCGATGGTGGGCACCACCGCGGCCACCAGCCGGCTCTTGGCCGAGCGCAGGCCTCCGGCGAGCAGGTTGGGCACGTAGCCCGTTGATGCAATCGCGCCCTTCACCCGTTCGAGCGTCGCCGGCGACAGCTGATCCGGCGCATTGAGCGCGCGCGACACCGTGATCGCCGAAACCTTCGCCAGGCGTGCCACATCCTTCACGGTTGCGGCACCGCCGGCCCCGCGGCGCGCGCGGGTGCGAATGGCCATTGGCCGGCCGCGCGCCTCAGTCGCTTTGCTTGATGCCGCCCGCGTCCACCACCTGTTTCCACCGCGCGAGCTCGTCGTTCAGGAATTTGCCGAATTCGGCCGGCGAATTGCCGACGACCTCGAAGCCCATGTCGTTGAACTTCTTCACCGTGTCGGGATGTTTGATCGCGGCGATCAACGCGGGCTGCAGGCGGTCCTTCACGTTCTGCGGCAGGCCCTTGGGCGCCACAAACGCCTGCCACGAATAGACCTCGATGCCGGGCACCCCGGCTTCGGTCATCGTCGGCACGTTGGGTACGCTGGCATCGCGCGTCGAGCCGGTGACGGCCAGCAGCTTCATCTTGCCGCCCTTCACGTGTTGCGTGATCGAGCCCAGGTTCTGGAACGAGCAGTCGGCGTTGCCCGCGATGATGTCCAGGTGCGCGGCGCTGCCGCCCTTGTACGGGACGTGGATGCCGGTGGTGCCGGTCTTCTGCCAGAAAAGCGCGGCCGTCAGGTGGTCCGACGAGCCGGTGCCGGACGAGGCGAACGACACCTTGCCGGGGTTCTTCTTCACGTAGTCGACGAATTCCTTGAGCGTGTTGGCGGGGAAGTCGGCGCGCGTGACCAGCGCGTTGGGCGTGCGCACCGCGACCGACAGCAGCTCGAAGCTTTTCGCCGTGTCGTAGCCGAGGTCCTTGTAGAGCACCTGGTTGATCGCGAAGACGCCGATCGATCCCACAAAAAGCGTGTAACCGTCGGGCGCGGCATTGGCGACGAACTTGCCGCCGAGGCTGCCATTGGCGCCGGGCTTGTTGTCGATGATGAAGGTCTGCCCGAGCGATTCCTGCAGCTTCGCGGCGACGGTGCGCGCGGTGATGTCCGACGATCCGCCCGGTGTGAAGGGCACCACGACGGTGACGGGTTTGGTGGGGTACTGCTGGGCGAGGGCGGACGTCGAAAGCGCAAGCGCGCCCACGGCCGCGGCGGCCAATTTCCTGAACATGGTCTCTCCTCCTGGCGGGTTGCCGTTGTTATGCCCGGAGCCGTCGAAGGGCTCCGGATGACAACGATACCATCATCTTTGCCGTTGGCTGGCGCGGCTGTCGCGTCACCTTCGCAGGCGGTTCCTGCCGCTTTCGAGCAGGTGGTACATCGGGATGTTGAAGAGCACCACGACCATGTAGCGCACCACGTGTGCGGCGGTGACAAATGCCACGCCGACACGCAGCACCTTCGCCGTGATGGACATCTCCGCGATGCCGCCCGGCGCGGCGGCGAGAAGCGCCGCGCCGAGGTGGACGCCGCTGGTCACCGAGATGAGCCAGCCGGTGGCGGCGGCCAGCCCCAGCATCACCAGGATCGCGGGAATCATCGCCATCGCGAAACGTGGTGCGGTCACGAGGAACGTGCGGTCGAAGCGCGCGCCCAGCGCGCAGCCCAGGAAGACCTGCGCGATGTTGGTGAGCACCGTCGGCACCGAGGAGAGCTGCACGCCCGAGGCGGTGAGCGCGATGGTGAGCAGCAGCGGCCCCATGGTGAATGCCGTCGGCACCCTCCAACGCCGGGCCACGAGTGCCACCGCCAGCGCGGCGGAAAACAGGATGCCGAGCCCGATGGGGTCGAAGGGGACCAGCACCGGCCGGTAGTCTTCGGTTGCGGAAAAGCCCGCATCGGTGATGGCGCTGGGAATCAGCGTGACAACCACCAGCATGCGCACCGAATGGGCGAAAGCAACGCGATCAACCAGCGCGCCCTGGCGTTCGCCCACCAGCACCATCTCGTTGGCGCCCCCCGGCATGCTGCCGAAATAGGCGGTCGCGCGGTCCACGCCGGCCAGGCGCATCAGCACCAGCGCGCTCACGGCGCCGTAGCCGATGGCGGCGAAGCCGAGGAACAGGAACCAGGGCCAGTAGGTGGACACCTGCTGCAGCACCGGCAGCGTGAAGTACAGGCCCAGCGAGACGCCCACCACCAGCATCGCGCCCGACCGACCGCCCGGCAGCGGCTCCAGGCGCGCGCCGGCCATCTGCGCAATCGCCATGGCCAGCAGCGAGCCCGTCATCCAGGGCAGCGGGATGTGCAGCCAGGCGCACAGGGCCCCGCCGCCCGCGCAGACGGCGAGGCTGCCGGCAACACGCAGCACCTTGTGGGGAAATTCCAAAGGGGGAGTGGCTGGGAGAACCCTGAAACAGCTATAATTTAATGCTTTCCAAGGCCTGGTAGCTCAGTTGGTAGAGCAGCGGATTGAAAATCCGTGTGTCGGTGGTTCAATTCCGCCCCAGGCCACCAATTTCCGGCCGTCCACGCGCGGCTCAAGTCGCCAAAGCGGTTTTTCCTCGCGATCGGACCCAAAAGCCCGCATTCCGGTGGGCTTTTTACTCCCGCTGCGGCAGGGGTTTACGGTTTCTTCCGCGTGGAGCGCTGTGACACAATAGGGGTGCCGCCTCGCCTCCCCATAACCAGAACTAGATGAACGTCTCGTCCCGGCGCTTCGCCAATGCCGTAGTTGTCCACGTGGCCGGTCGCCTGGACCAGGACACGTGCGAGGCATTCCGCGGCCAGCTGGTCGGCTTCGTGGAGGCCGCCGCGCACGATGGCGGCGCGATCGTGCTTGACCTCTCGTCGCTCGAATACGTCTCGTCGGCGGGGTTGCGCTGCTTCATGCTCGCCTCGCGCCAGGCCAAGGCGCAGCGCGGGCGCATATTCGTCGCGGCGCTGCAGCCGATGGTCGCCGAAATCTTCCAGATCAGCCATTTCAACCTCGTCTTCCAGGTCTTCCCGACCGTGCGCGAGGCGATCGCCGCCGTGTCGTCCGACGCTTCGGACGCTTTCGAGAAAGCCTGAGGACCGAATGCGCGTGCGCTTCTGGGGTACCCGCGGCTCGATTCCGGTAGCGCTCACCACGGCCGACATCCGCGACAAGCTCGCGCAGGCACTGGTGCAGGCCTCCGGACGCTCGTTCGCGAGTTTCGAGGAAGCCCACGCCTTCGCCAGCTCCGAGCTGGATTTCTCGCTCACCCACACCTTCGGCGGCCACACGCCGTGTGTGGAGCTGGATCTGCCCGGCGACCAATACTACGTCTGCGACATGGGCAGTGGAGCGCGGCCGTTCGGCGTGCACGTGCTGGCCCGGCAGGCGCGGCGGCCGGCGACCATCAACATCTTCATGTCCCACGTGCACTGGGATCACATCATGGGTTTTCCCTTCCTCGGGCCGGCCTATGTCCCGGGGACGAAAATCCGCATCCACGGCGTCCACGACGTGCTGGAGCAGGCGTTCCGGCTGCAGCAGTCGCCGCCGTGTTTCCCGGTGACCTTCGACCAGCTCGGCGCCTCGATCGAGTTCGTCAAGCTCGAGGCCGACAAGACCTACGAGCTCAATGGCCTCAAGGTCACCCCGCACCTGCAGTTGCACGGCGGCGATTCGTACGGCTACCGCTTCGAATACGAGGGCAAGTCGGTCGTCTACTCGACCGATTCCGAACACAAGCTCGAAAACCGCACCGAAGCCGAGGCGTTCGCGAATTTCTTCAAGAACGCCGACGTGGTGATCTTCGACGCGATGTATGCACTGGCCGAGGCGATCAGCGTGAAGGCCGACTGGGGGCACTCGAGCAACATCGTCGGCGTCGAGCTGTGCCAGATGGCGCGTGCCAAGCACCTGGTGCTGTTCCACCACGAGCCCGCCAACAACGACGCCACGCTCGAGGGCCTGCTCAAGGAGGCGCGCCGCTTCGAGGAGCTCACGCGCGGTGACCACGTGCTGAAGGTCTCGGCCGCGTACGACGGGCTAGAAATAGACCTGTGAACGCCCTGGGCGGGCTTCGCGTCCTCGCCCTGGTGCTGCTGGCCGCGCTCTCCCTTTTCATCGTCTTCTCACCCAGCGCGCAGATGCTGCGCCACGCGGTCTTCGACGGCTACCAGAAACTCTTCCCGCTCGAGCGCCTGACCCAGCCGGTGGCGATTGTCGTGATCGACGAGGAGGCGCTGAGGAAATACGGCCAGTGGCCGTGGCCGCGCACGCGCATCGCGGAGCTTTTCGATCGCATCGCGCAAGCCGGGCCCGCGGCCATCGGCGTCGATATCATCTGGCCGGAGCCGGACCGCTTCTCGCCCGGCGTGATCGCGCACGAGCTCGCGGGCCTGCCCGCGCCGCTGCTCGCGGAGCTGGAGCGCTTTCCTTCCAACGACGAGCGCCTCGCCCAGTCGCTGCGCGGGCGCGATGTGGTGCTGGGAATCTCGGGCGAAAACACGCGCGACCCGCGCTTTCCGGGTCCGCCGCGTGCCGCCCCGGTGCGGGTCGCCGACGAAGGGATCAGACAGGCCCTGCGCGACTATCCCGGACACATCCGCAGCATCGACCCGATCGACGCGGCGGCCGCGGGACGCGGGGTGATGAACTCGGGCCCGCCGGACCAGGTGGTGCGCATCGTGCCGCTGGTGACCCTGGTGCAGGGCGAGGTAGTGCCTGCGCTGGGCCTGGAAACGCTACGCGTGGCGATGGGCGCGGGATTGAGCCTCGAGCGGGGCCCCCACGACGGCCTGCTTGGCCTGAAATTCGGCGATGTCTCCACGGTGGCGCAGGACGACGGCAACACCTGGCTGCGCTACAGCCCGCACATTCCCGAGCGATTTGTCTCCGCCCTCGAGCTGCTCGAGGGCAAGACCGACCCCCAACGCCTGCACCAGAAGGTGGTGCTGGTGGGCGTGAGCGGCCTCGGGCTGCTGGATTACAAGACCACCGCGCTGGGCGAGTTCGTCCCCGGGGTCGAGATCCACGCGCAGGTGGTGGAGAACCTCTACAACGGCGTCACACTCACGCGCCCGGCGATCGCCGCACGCATCGAGGCGGTGGCGCTGCTCGCCTGCGGCTTCCTGCTGATCGCCTTCGTGCCGCGGCTGTCCGCGCTGCAGGGCATCCACCTCGCCCTCGGGCTCGTGATTGTGCAGGTGGGCGCGGGCATCATCGCGTTCCTGCATTTCCACCTGCTGCTCGACCCGGCGTGGCCCGCGCTGGGGACCATGGCGGTATTCGGCAGCGTCGTGGTGGGCACCCTGTCGGAGGCCGAGCGCCAGCGGCGCCAGTTGCGCGAGCAGGCCGCGCGCATGGCGGGCGAGGTCAGCGCCGCGCGCCGCATCCAGATGGGATTGCTGCCCGACCCGCGCGAGACACTCGGCAACGACCGGCGCTTCAAGCTCGCGGCCCTGCTGGAACCGGCGCGCAGCGTCGGCGGCGATTTCTACGACTGCTTCATGGTCGACGAGCGCCACCTCTTCTTCGTCGTCGCCGACGTGGCCGGCAAGGGACTGCCCGCGGCGCTTTTCATGGCGGCGGTCAAGTCGCACATCAAGAGCGCCGCGCTGCGCGGCGGATCGGTGGGCGTGGTGCTCACGCATGCCCAGGGCGAGATCGCGCGCGAAAATCCGGAGCAGCTCTTCGTGACCGCTTTCGCGGCCTCGCTCGACGTGCAGAGCGGGCAGATCGAATTCGCCAACGCCGGCCACGAGCCGCCCTTCCTGCGATCGGTCCATGGCGCCCCCGAACGCATGGGCACGCCCGGCGGCCCGCCGCTGTGTGTGATCGACGATTACGAATATCCCTCGGACCGGCGCCAGCTTTCGCCCGGCGACTGGCTTTTCGTGATGACCGATGGCGCCACCGAGGCGATGAACCCGAAGCGCGAATTCTTCGGCATCGAAAGGCTTCGCACCTCGCTTTCCTGGATGCCCTCGAGTGTCGCTCCGGGGGACCTCGTCGCCCGCGTGCGCGAGGACGTGAGCCGCTTCGCCTCGGGCGCGGAGCTCGCCGACGACATCACGCTGGTGGCCATGCGCTGGGAAGGCGACGGCAACAATGCGCCGGCAAGGGAAATTTCCGCGCGGGAAACGGCGGACGAGCCCGGCGCGCGGGCCTAGCGGACGCTGATCTCCACGCGGCGGTTGCGCGCTTCGGAGAAGTTGTCCTCGGTCGGCACCAGCAGCTCGCGCTTGCCGCGCCCGGCCGCCTGGATGCGCCCGGCCGGGATCCCCAGGCCCACCAGCATTTCGCGCAGCCGCTCCGCGCGCGCGTGCGAGAGGCGGTCGTTGTAGTCGAGGCTGCCGACGGTGTCGGTGTGGCCGATCACCACGATGTCGGGCAGCGGTCGGCGCTTCAGCTCGCCGAAGACCTTCTCGAGCTCGACGCGGGATTCCGCCGTGAGTTCGTCCTTGCCCTCGAGGAAATACAGGATGAAGCTTGCGGGCTTGCCGGGAAGGGCGGCGAGGGTGGAGCCGAACCTGGCCTGCACCTCGCCGGGCGTGAGGGTCATCGCTTCCACGCGACCATCGGCGGTCACGCGCTGGGCGCCGTAGGCGGTGTCGATGACACGGGTTTCACCGCCGCTCTGGACCACGATCCTGCCGACATGGCCGTCGCCCGCGGGCACCACGACAAAAAGCGCCGGCGTCGAGGTGACCGCCTCGGGGGCGCATGCGCAACCGGCGACGATCGACGCCGCCAAGACCACCACTGCGAGTTTCAGCAAGTTTGCCCTGGGGTGCTCAGTTCTTCTTCGCTTCGTCGACCTGCACGACGAATTCCGTGCCGCGAACCCCCATGATCGCCGACGGGGTGCGGATCTTCATGGAATCGGGCGACTGCTTCACCATCTTGCCCGAAACCGCCGCAAGGCGGCCCTGTTTCAGGTTGCCTTCGAACTCACCGGCGTGGGTGGTGGTGTTGAAGGCGTATTTGTCGATCGCGAAGATGCTGTTCGGGCCGACCGAAACCAGGCTGTTGTCGGTGAACGTGATGCCGGCGGATCCGTCGGCCCCGGTCACCAGGACATCGG
Source organism: Burkholderiales bacterium (assembly GCA_038203035.1). Taxonomy (GTDB): domain Bacteria; phylum Pseudomonadota; class Gammaproteobacteria; order Burkholderiales; family Usitatibacteraceae; genus Usitatibacter. The sequence continues at coordinate 31,645 of JBBREI010000005.1, read as the reverse complement.
CGGTCTGGAGCGCCGTTCCCACCGCGGCGGGGAGCTTCGCGGCGCCGCGCTGGATCTGGACGGAGCCCTTGGCGACCTTGATGAGGCCGATATCGGCCGCCATGGCGGAGCCCGAAAACCCCAGGGCAGCCATCAGGATCAATGCGTTGCGCATGCTGACCTCCTTGCAATATGCTCGGCTGAGCCCCCCTATCATGCCAAATACCGGAAATAACTGCCTGTGAACGCCGTCACAACCAGAATGGCGATGTTTCCGTCCCGACTGGAAGCCTGGAAAAAGGCCCGCGCCTTCATCGAGGACTTCTGCGGCGGGGCGCAGGTTGCGCGCGAAGCGTGCCTGAAGGCCAACCTCGTGCTCGAGGAGCTTTTCCTCAATACCGTGAAACACGGCCACTGCGGCGGCAGCGACGCCCCGGTCTGGATCACGCTGACCTCGGACGCCGGCAGGATTTCCCTGGCCTATGAGGACAGCGCCCCGCCCTTCAACCCGTTTGCGGTCGCCACCCGCGAGATGCTGGAGGCCCTGGCCGAGACCCGGCGCGAGGGTGGCCTGGGGGTGATCCTGGCCCACGGCCTGAGCGCCTCGGCCGACTACGCCTACGTTTTCGGCCGCAACCGCATCCGCCTGGAGCTGGCCTAGCGCTCCTGCGTTTTCCAGAAGTGCCCGGCGTTCTCGAGGCGATCGACCTGCTTCGCGAGGCAGGCCGGATCCCCGCGCGCCCGCGCCCCAAGCCAGTCCCGGGCGAAGGCCGCGACTGGCTCGGGCGGATGCAGCCCCGCCAGCAGCCTCATTGCATTTGCCGCGTCGTTGGCCTCGCCGAGGGCGTCCTGCAATCCGGCAAGGGCTTCGCGGTAGGGGTCGACGTCGCTCAACCTGAAAAGTGATGCCAGGGCTTCCACGCCGTAGCGCAGGCGCTTCACGTCGATGCGCACCCGATGGCGATCGCGCGGCGCCATGGCGCCCAGGTTCGCCGCCTCGCGCACTAACCGCTTGTGTCGCCTGCGCACAATGCGCGCGCCGAACCGCGCGAGCGAGCCCTTCCCCGGCGCCGCGGCGGGTTCGGCGATCGCGAGCCAGCGCGAGATTTCGAGCGCCGCCCGCGCGTATTCGGGGGAGCACAGCGCGGCTCGCGCATGGCCGCGGGCGACGGCGCGTCGGCGGGCGGCGCGCGTGGCGAGATCCGCGTACGAAGCCGCGTTGCCATGCGCCTGCGCAAGCGCCGGCAAGGTCTCGGTGGCGAATACGTCCCAGTCGCGGGCGGTGCCGAGCGCGCGGGCAACACCGGCGAGCAGCTGGCGCCATTCGCGGGAGCGCTCGCGGCCGATGCAGTCGCGGAACAGGCGCAAGACCGAGCGCAGCCTGCGCAATGCGATGCGCGCCTGGTGGATGAACTCCGGGTCATCGCTGCGGAGCACCCCTTCTTCGTTGGCCAGCAACTGCGCGAGCGCCATCGCGACCACGGTGCGCGCGGCCTCGACCGGGGCAAGCCCGCGGCCGAGGGCGATCGGCCGCGCCTTGACCGCTTCGGACTGTGTGCCACGCCACAGACGGTGGCCGCGCTCGGCCTTGGTGACCGTGCTCGGATGCAACGCAGCGTCCTCGAGCAGGCGGCGCGCCAGGTCGAACGCCGCGGCGGGGGGCCCCTCGAGGCATTCGATCTCCAGCTCGCAGACCGGCTCCGTGCGTCCCCCACTTCGGACCTCGCCACGGTCGAGCGCGACCTCCAGGCGCGTGCCGCGCCGGGGAGCAACGATCCATCTGGTCCGCACGACCTCGACGCGGAAGGCCACCTCGAGGCGCCGGTGCAGGGTGCCGGCATCCTCGATCCCGGCGAGCGGGGTCCCGGCGAAGCGCGCGAGGTCAAGCACCGGGTCGTCGCGCGCGAATTCCCACTCGTCGCGAACGTGCAGCCCCCCCGAAGCCACATTCGAGGCTTTCAGGCACTGCATCCAGCGCCGTCCGTCGCGACGCAGCCGCAGCACCATGCCCCGAGCCGCGAGCTCGCCCGCGGGCGTGTCGAAGTAGATCGCGCTGAGGCGCCGGCGGCGAGGCGGCGCGGCGGCGAGCGCGGCCGAACGGCGAATCGCGCGCTCGTCGCCGGGGGCCAGGCGCAGCTTGAGCTCGGCTTCCGTCGCCATGGATCAGATCTCGGTGCGAGCGCGCCAGAGCTCGGGGAAAAGCACCACTTCCAGCACCCGGCGCAGGTAACCCACGCCCGAGGTCCCGCCGGTGCCGCGCTTGAGGCCGATGATGCGTTCCACGGTCGTCACATGGCGAAACCGCCACTGGCGAAAGGCGTCTTCGAGGTCCACCAGCTTCTCGGCCAGTTCGTAGAGCTCCCAATGCTGCTGGGTGTCGCGATAAACGATCACCCAGGATGCCAGCACCGATTCGTCGAACGAGTGCAAGGTTGACCAGTCTCGATCGACCAATGCGGGCGAGACCGGTAATCCGCGCCGCGCCAGCAGGCGGATCGCCTCGTCGTAGATCGAGGGCGCCTGGTTCAGGGCGGCCAGGCCCTCGAACAGGTCCGTCCGATGGCGATGGGGCTCCATCAGCACCGCGCTCTTGTTGCCGAGGAGGAATTCCACCATGCGGTACTGGAACGACTGGAAGCCCGAGGAGCTGCCGAGCGAGCCGCGGAACGACGAATATTCGGCCGGGGTGAGGGTGGAAAGCACGTCCCACGACTGGTTGAGCTGCGCCATGATGCGCGCCACCCGCGCGAGCATCTTGAAGGCGGGCTGCAGGTCGTCGGCGCGCACGTGGTCGCGGGCGGCGCGCAGCTCGTGGATCATGAGCTTCATCCACAGCTCGGAGGCCTGGTGCTGGACGATGAACAGCATCTCGTTGTGGTCGCGCGAGAGCGGCTGCTGCGCCCCCAGCACCGCATCCAGATGCAGGTAATCGCCGTAACTCATTGCTCCGGCGAAATCCAGGCGCGCGCCGTCGGTGTGCGTGGGGGTTCTCATGAGCAGATCGTATAAGATGATCCACACGTCAGGAAGCCCCGCGAAATGCACGCCACGCTGCCGCTGCTAGCCAGGACCGATTTCCCGCCGATCCGCCGCCGCCGGCTCGAAACCCTCCAGGTCAACCTCGGATACGTCTGCAACCAGGCCTGCCTGCATTGCCACGTCAATGCGGGGCCCACGCGCACCGAATCGATGTCGCTCGAGGTGATCGGGCAGGTCCTCGAATACGCGCGCGAAAGCGGCGCCACCACGCTCGACCTCACCGGCGGGGCCCCGGAGCTCAACCCGCATTTTCGCCACATGGTGCGCGAGGCGCACGCGGCCGGAATCGCGGTGATGGACCGCTGCAACCTCACCGTCCTCGGCGAGTCGGGGCAGGAGGGGCTCGCCGAATTCCTCGCCGCGCATCGCGTGCATGTCGTGGCATCGCTGCCCTGCTACACCGAGGAACTGGTGGACCGCCAGCGCGGCAAGGGCGTCTACGAGCGCTCCATCGAGGGCATCCGCAAGCTCAACGCGCTGGGCTACGGGCGCGAAGGCTCGGCGCTCACGCTCGACCTCGTCTACAACCCGCAGGGCCCCTCGCTGCCCCCGCCGCAGGCCGGCCTCGAAGCCGACTACAAGCGCATCCTCGGCGAGCAGTTCGGCGTCACCTTCAGCCGCCTCTACACGATCGCCAACATGCCGATCCAGCGTTTCGGCTCGACGCTCATCAGCAAGGGGCAGTTCAACGGCTACATGCAGCTGCTGCGCGGCGCGCACCGCGTGGAGAACCTGGCCGGGGTGATGTGCCGCTCCATGGTCTCGATCGACTGGCAGGGCTACCTCTACGACTGCGACTTCAACCAGATGCTGGGGCTGCCGCTGGTGGTCGCGGGGCGCGCACGCCCGCACCTTTCGGAGGTGCTCAAGCGCAACCTCGAAGGCAACCCGATCGTCGTTCGCGACCACTGCTACGGGTGTACCGCGGGGCAGGGCTCGAGCTGCGGCGGGGCGCTCGCCTGATGTCGGCGCGGCCCGCCGAAGCGATCGATGCACGGCCCGGGCGCACCTGCCCGCTGGCCTATCGCTACCCGCCGCGCAGCCTCGATCGCGAGCCCCAGCTGGTGGCCGATACGCTTTACGTGGTCGGAGGCCTCTACGGAAACCTCGAATCGCTGGCGGCGATCGCCGCGCTCGCCGCATCGGAGAAGGGGCCGGTCACGCTGGCCTTCAACGGCGACTTCCACTGGTTCGACGTGGACGATGCCGATTTCGAGCAGGTCACGCGACAGGTCCTCGCGCACCCGGCCATTCGCGGCAACGTGGAAACCGAACTCGCGGGAGAGGATGCCGGCGCCGGTTGTGGCTGCGCGTATCCCGCCGACGTGAGCGATGCCGACGTCTCTCGCTCCAACGAGATTCTCGAGCGCCTGCGCGCCACCGCGCGCCGCGCGCCGGAGCTGCGTGCCCGCCTGGGCGAGCTGCCGATGCATCTGACCGCGCGCGTGGGTGATGCGCGCATCGGCATCGTGCATGGCGATGCCGCGTCGCTGGCGGGATGGGGCTTCGCGCACGACCGCCTCGACGAACCTTCGCATCGCCGCTGGGTCGAGTCGGCCTTCCGCGACGCGCGGGTGGACGCCTTCGCCAGCACCCACACCTGCCTGCCGGCGATGCGCGCGTTTGATGGCGGCGTCGTCGCCAACAACGGCGCCGCGGGCATGCCCAACTTCGCCGGGTCGCGCTTCGGCCTCATCACTCGCATCGGCGTGCGGGCGTTCGTGGGGCCGCAACGGCTCCATGGCCTGCGCGCGGGCGGCGCACACGTCGAAACCCTGCGCATCGATTACGACCATGATCGCTGGCTGCGGCGTTTCCTCGCCAGCTGGCCGGAGGGATCGCCCGCGCACGATTCGTATTTCCACCGCATCAGCATGGGCGCGCGCTTCGAGCTCGCCCAGGCGGCTCCGGGGGCTGCGTAGCGGCGGTGGCAGCGCGCCGCGCGAAGCGCGTCAACCTCGCCCTGCAGGGCGGAGGCTCCCATGGCGCATATGCGTGGGGCGTGATCGACCAGCTGCTGGCCGACGGGCGCCTCGAAATCGAGGGCATCTCGGGCACCAGCGCGGGATCGGTCAACGCCGTGGTCTACGCCTACGGGCGCATGGTGGGTGGCATCGACGGCGCGCGCGAGATGCTGGAGAAGTTCTGGAAGCGCCTGTCCGCCTCGGGAGCGGGCTTCAACTACCCGGAGGCGTTCCAGGCCTTCAAGGCGATGACCGGTTCGGTTTCGCCCTACCAGTGGAACCCGTTCAACTGGAACCCGTTTCGCCAGGCGCTGGTGGAGATCGTGGATTTCGAGCGGCTGCGCACCGACAAGGCCACCAAGCTCTTCCTCGCCGCGACCAACGTCGAGACCGGCAAGGCGCGCATCTTCACCACGCCCGAAGTCAGCGCCGACGTGGTGATGGCCTCGTCGTGCCTGCCGTTCCTGTTCCAGGCGGTGGAGATCGAGGGCCAGCACTACTGGGACGGCGGCTACATGGGCAACCCGGCGCTTTATCCGCTCTTCTACGAGACCGCCTCGCGCGACGTGATCATCATCCACATCAACCCGATCGAGCGCAAAGGCGTGCCGCGCCAGGCCCACGAGATCGAAAACCGCCTGAACGAGATCACCTTCAACGCCTCCCTCATCAAGGAGCTGCGCGCCGTGGCCTTCGTGCAGCGCCTCCTCGAGGAGGGCCTGCTGAACGATGGTTTCCACGGCAAGTTCAAGAACGTCCTGATGCACTCGGTGCGCGCCGACAAGGTGCTGCGCGACCTCTCGGTGGCAAGCAAGTTTTCACTCGACTGGAAGTTCCTGCGCGAACTGCACGAGCGCGGGTTTGCCACCGGGCGCTCGTGGCTGGCGGAGAACTACCGGCACGTCGGCAAGCGCTCGAGCGTCGACCTGCGAAAAGAATTCCTCTGAAGCCCGACCAACCCCGAATGCAACCCGGGATATCCCCATGAACAAGGGCAAGCTCGCCGTATTCGCGTTGATTGCCGCCGCCGTCGCGGCGTTTTTCGTGTTCGACCTGAAGCAGTACTTCTCGATCGAATACTTCCAGGCGCAGCGCGCGGTTTTCGATGCCTACTACCAGGCGCACCCCGCGCGCACGGTGGCGATTTTCTTCGCCGTGTACGTCGCGGTGACGGGGCTTTCGCTGCCGGGCGCGGCGATCCTCACGCTGGTGGGTGGCGCGCTCTTCGGGTTGCTCTGGGGCGTGGTGATTGTTTCGTTCGCCTCCACGATCGGGGCCACGGCGGCTTTCCTCGCCGCGCGCTACCTGCTGCGCGACTGGGTGCAGGCGAAGGTCGGCGACAAGCTCAGGACAATCAACGAGGGCGTGGAGCGCGAGGGCGCCTTCTACCTCTTCGCGCTGCGCCTGGTGCCCGCCTTCCCGTTTTTCCTGATCAACATCGTGATGGGACTCACGAAGATGCCGACGCGCACGTATTTCGTCGTGAGCCAGGTCGGCATGCTCGCCGGCACGATCGTGTACGTCTACGCCGGGACGCAGCTGGGACAGTTCAGGATCTCCCCGGGCCTCATCGCGGCGTTTGTGGCGCTTGGCCTCTTTCCGCTGGTGGCGAAGAAGGTGCTCGACGCGCTCAAGGCACGCAAGGTCTACGCCCGGTGGAAGCGCCCGGCGAAATACGACCGCAACATGGTGGTGATCGGCGCGGGATCGGCCGGGCTGGTGTCGGCCTATATCGCCGCCGCCGTGAAGGCGAAGGTCACCATCGTCGAGCGCCACAGGATGGGCGGCGATTGCCTCAATACCGGCTGCGTACCCTCGAAGGCTTTGATCAAGACCGCGAAGCTGCTCTCGCAGATCCGGCACTCGAAGGATTATGGCGTGCGCGGGGCGACCGCGGATTTCGATTTCGCCGAGGCGATGGAACGCATCCAGCGTGTGGTGAGGGAAATCGAGCCGCACGATTCGGTCGAGCGTTATACCGGCCTCGGCGTCGAATGCCTCAAGGGCACGGCCAGGATCACTTCGCCCTGGACGGTCGAGGTCGAGCTCGAAGGCGGCGGCAAGCACACGTTGTCCACGAAGAACATCGTGATCGCCACCGGCGGCCGCCCTTCGATCCCGCCGATTCCCGGGCTCGCCGAAATCAAGCCGCTGCACTCCGACAACCTTTGGGAATTGCGTGTGTTGCCGAAGCGTCTCGTCGTCCTCGGCGGCGGGCCAATCGGTTGCGAGCTGGCGCAGGCATTCGCGCGCATGGGCTCGCAGGTGACGCAGGTGGAGATGGCGCCGCGCATCATGGGCAAGGAGGATCCGGAATTCTCCGAGCGCATCACGAGGCGTTTCCAGGATGATGGCATCGAGGTGCTCACCAACCACAAGGCGAAGGCAGTGCAGGCCGTCGATGGCGTGAAACACCTGGTGTTGGAACACATCGCCGGCGAGAAGACGATCGCATTCGACGAAATCATCTGCGCCGTGGGCCGCGCGGCGAACGTCGAGGGCTTCGGCCTCGAGGAGCTCGGCATCCCGCTGACCCGGCAGAAGACCGTGGAGGTGAACGAGTACCTGCAGGCGCACTTCCCCAACATCTTCGCCTGCGGCGACGTGGCCGGGCCGTACCAGTTCACCCACACGGCCTCGCACATGGCGTGGTACTGCGCCGTCAACGCGCTCTTCGGGCGTTTCAGGAAGTTCCGCGTGGACTACTCGGTGGTTCCGTGGGCGACATTCACGGATCCGGAGGTGGCGCGCGTGGGCCTGAACGAAACCGAGGCGAAGGAAAGGAAGATCGCCTACGAAGTGCACACCTATGGCGTCGACGACCTCGACCGCGCAATCGCCGACAGCGAAGCGCGCGGGCTGGTGAAGGTGCTGGTGAAGCCGGGCAGCGACAGGATCCTCGGATGCACCATCGCGGCCGCCAACGCGGGCGAGACCATCGTGGAGTTCGTCACCGCGATGAAGTACGGCATCGGCCTGAACAAGATCCTCGGCACGATTCACATCTACCCGACCTATGCCGAGTCCAACAAGTACGCCGCGGGCGTGTGGAAGCGCTCGACGGTCACGCAGGGCCAGATGGGCCTGGCGCAGGCCTTCAACGACTGGACGCGCGGCGATGCGGGCGCGGGCCACGTGATCGGCAAGCTGTTTTCGCTCGGCGACAAACGGCCGTACAACGCGCTGGCCGATGGCCACGGAGACGATTGATGAGGCGATTCCTCCTGCTGGCATGCGCGGCGCTGCTTGCCCTTCCCGCGCTCGCGCTCGACCACACCCACAAGGCCTGGGACGACCTGCTGAAGAAACACGTGCGTTACGCCGAGAGCGGCAACGCATCACGTGTCTCGTACGCGGGCTTCGCGAAGGATCGCGCGGCGTTGAAGGCCGTGCTCGACGAATATTCGCGCGTGACGCGCGCGCAATTCGAAGGGTGGCCCAAGCCGCGGCAGCAGGCCTTCCTCGTGAATGCGTACAACGCCTTCACGATCGAGAAGATCCTCACGCGTTATCCGGGGATCAAGTCGATCAAGGATTTCGGCAGCGTGTTCGGCAACCCCTGGAAGGACCGGTTCTTCACGCTTTTCGGCCAGCCCGCCAGCCTCGACTTCATCGAGCACGAGACGTTGCGCCGCGAAGGCGCCTATGACGATCCACGCGTGCATGTCGCCGTGGTCTGCGCCTCGATCGGATGCCCGATGCTGCTCAACGACGCTTTCACGGCGGACAGGCTGGATGCGCAGATGGACGACGCCATGATGCGATTCCTGTCCGACCGCGCCCGCAACCGCTACAACCCGCGGTCGGGCAAGCTCGAGGTCTCGAGGATCTTCGACTGGTACGGCAAGGATTTCGAGAAGGGCCACAAGGGGTTCTCGTCGGTGAAGCAGATGCTGGCGAAATACGCCGACCAGCTGGCCGACAAGCCCGAAGACCGCGCGGCGGTGCGCGAGCAGAAGGCGGAAGTGACTTTCCTCGAATACGACTGGTCCCTGAACGATTCCGCGGACGCACACCGCGTGACCCGGCGCTAGCGATTCGTTCAGAATGGGGTCCGTCCCTGGTTTCCTGGGTTCCATGCCCCGAATTTCCATCATCGTTCCGGTCCTCGAGGAGGCGTGCGGCATCGAAGCCGCCCTGCAGGCGCTCCAAGCGCACCGGCAATCCGGCGCCGCCGAGGTGGTTGTGGTCGACGGCGGCAGCCGGGATGCCACCCGCGCGCTCGCCGCGCCGCTCGCCGACCGCGTGATCGAATCGCGGCGCGGCCGCGCACTGCAGATGAATGCCGGCGCGAAGGCAAGCGACGGCGAGATCCTGGTTTTCCTGCACGCGGACACGCGCCTTCCGCCGGGCGCCCTGGGCCTGGTGGGCGAGGCGGTCGACGGCGGACGCGAGTGGGGCCGCTTCGACGTCACCATCGACGGGCCCGGCCCGTTGCTAGCCGTTGTGGCGTGGTTCATGAACGCACGCTCGCGCCTCACCGGCATCGCCACCGGCGACCAGGCGATCTTCGTGCGCCGCGCGGTGTTCGACGCCGTGGGCACCTTCCCGCCGATCCCGCTCATGGAAGACATCGCGTTATCCGGTTCGCTGGCGCGTTCGTCGCGGCCCGCCTGCCTGCGCGCGCGCGTCGTCACTTCCGGCAGGCGGTGGGAAAGGCGCGGCACGTTGCGCACCATCGTCCTCATGTGGCGGCTGCGCCTGGCCTTCGCGCTCGGCGAGGATCCACATCACCTCGCACGCCGCTATGAAGTCGAACACACCTCCTGAGGCTTCGCCGCCGCGCGTGGCGGTGTTTGCGAAGGCGCCCGTCGCCGGCGAGGTGAAGACGCGCCTGATCGATTTGCTCGGCGACGAGGGGGCCGCGCAGCTGCACGAGGCGATGGTGCGTTACGCGCTCACCATCGCAACCCACGCGCGCCTGGGGCCGGTCGAACTGTGGTGCGCGCCGGACGAGTGGCACCCGTTCTTCGCACGGTGCGCGCGCGATTTCCGCGTCTCGCTGCATCGCCAGGAAGGCCCCGACCTCGGCGCGCGCATGGCGCTGGCGTTTGCGCGCGCGCAGGCCGCGGGTGACCGCATGGTGCTCATCGGCAGCGACTGCCCCGCGCTCAAGCCCACGGACCTCGAAGACGCCGCCGCGGCGCTTTGCGCCTACGAGGCGGTCATCACGCCGGCGCAGGACGGCGGGTACGTGCTGGTGGCGCTTGCCGGCGCCGCGCCGATTTTCCACGACATGGTGTGGGGCGGCGCGGACGTCATGGCGCAGACGCGCACGCGGCTCGACTCGGCGGGCATCGGCTGGGTCGAGATGGAAACGTTGTGGGACGTGGACCGCCCCGAGGACTACGCGCGCCTGCAGGCGATGCGACTGCAGGAAAGCGGACCCGGATGAGGCTCCGCGGCTCGCTGGCGCTGCTTTGCGCGGCCACGCTGGCGTGGAGCGCGCCCGCGCCGGATCCCACGCCTTTTTCCGGCGCGCCGCCGGGCGCGGTGCTTCCTGCCGGCTGGCGCGTGCTGGTGCTGCCGCGGCAGAAGGGCCCCGAGTTCTCCATCGTGCGTGACGAGGGGCAATCGGTGCTGCGGGTGTTCTCGGCGGCCGCCGTGGGATCGGTGGCCGTGGACCTGCTGGCGCAAACCGCCACGGCGCCGATCCTCACCTGGCGCTGGAAAATCGACCACGTGATCGGCAAGGCGCGCCTCGGAACGAAGGAGGGCGACGATTTCGCGGCGCGCGTGTACGTGTCGTTCGATGTGCCGCTCGACCAGCTGAGCTTCGGCGAGCGCACCAAACTGCGCATCGCGCGCCTGGTCTTCGGTCCCGACCTGCCCACCGCGGCCATCTGCTATGTCTGGGACAACACCCACGCCATCGGGACGAGCGTGTGGAATCCCTATTCCGACCGGCTGCGCATGGTGGTGCTGCAGAGTGGCGGCGCGCGTGCCGGACAGTGGGTCACGGAGGCGCGCGATGTGGAGGCGGATTTCCGCGCCGCATTCGGGTCCCGGCATCCCGGGCCGGTGCCCCGCATCACCGGCATCGCCGCCGCCGCCGACACCGACCAGACACTCGAAACCGTCACCGCGTGGTTCGGCGACTTCGTGTTCGGGCCGCGTTGATGAAGCGCATCGTCCTGGTCGGAGGCGGCCACGCCCATATCGAGGTGCTGCGCGACCTGGCCATGAATCCCCGTCCCGGACTGCAGGTCGAAGTGGTGACGCCGCGTACCACGCTGATCTACACCGGCATGATCCCGGGACACATCGCGGGCCACTACTCGCTGCCGGAATGCACCATCGATGTCGCGCAGCTTGCGCGGCGGGCCAACGCGCAGCTGCGGCTCACCACCGCCACGCTGGTGAGTGGCGACGCCAGCGAGCTCGTGTGCTCCGATGGTTCCGTGCTGCCGTACGACGTGCTCTCGCTCGACGTGGGTTCGCAGACGGTGGTGGGGAATGCACGGGGTGTGGAGAAGCACGCCATCAGCGTGCGCCCCCTGGAGCGCGCGGTCGAAGGCTGGAACTGCGTCTACGCGCGCGCTGCGCAGGGAAAGCTCGATTCGATCACGGTGGTCGGCGGCGGCGCCGCGGGCATCGAGCTCGCCCTGGCCATGGACCACCGCCTGCGCGCCACGCTACCGGCGCCGCTGCCGAAGGTGCGCCTTCTCACCGGAGAAGCCGGCGTCGGCGTGGAATCCGGCGCCGCACGCGTCTTGCTCCGGCGCATGAAACTGGCAGGCGTGGATTGCCACGTGGGCAGTCCGGTGACCGAGGTCGGCGGCGGCTTCGTGCGCCTTGCGAGCCGGTTCGAGTTCGTGACCGACGCGGTGTTCTGGGCCACCGGCGCCGCGGCCCACGGCTGGATCGCCGACTCCGGGCTCGCCGTCGACGAGCGCGGCTTCCTGCTCACCAACAGCTTCCTGCAGTCGACCTCGCATCCCAACGTGTTCGGCGCGGGTGACTGCGCCACCATCGAGAACCAGCGCCGGCCCAAGGCGGGAGTCTTCGCGGTGCGGGCCGCGCCCGTGCTGGCGGCCAACCTGCGCGCGATGCTCGACGGCGTGCCGCTGGCGGCGCACCGGCCGCAACGCGGCTACCTCGCCCTCATTTCGACGGGGGATCGCCATGCCGTCGGGATGTGGCACGGCCTTTCCTGGCAGGGTCGCTGGGCCTGGCGCTGGAAGGACCGCATCGACCGCCGCTTCATCGAGCGCTACCGCGAGCCGCCACCTGCCTAGGCGGCCTGCTGCGTGGCCTTGCGAAGGATGCGCGGCAGGATGCGAACCACCTTCACCATGCGGTTGTGCACCTGCATGATCTCGATCGGGTGGCCCGAGACCGAGAGCGTCACGCCCGCTTCGGGGATGTCCTCGAGCTGCTCGAGCAGCAGCCCGTTGATGGTCTTCGGCCCCTCGAGCGGGAATTCGAAGCCGGCCTTGCGGTTGAGCACGCGCAGCGAGCAGGTGCCGTCGGCGATGATGCTGCCGTCGGCCTCCCTGTGGAAGCGCGCGGCGCTGCCGATCGCCTGGCTGGTGAACTCGCCCACGATCTCCTCGAGGATGTCCTTGAGGGTCACGAGCCCGAGGAGGTCGCCGTATTCGTCGACCACCAGGCCCACGTGGCGCTGGTTCTCCTGGAAATTGCTGAGCTGGTTGAGCAGCGGCGTGCCTTCGGGCACGAAGTAGGGCTCGCGGCTGATCGCGCGCAGGCCCGCGGCGTCGATCTGGTCGTTGCGCGAGGCGTTGAGCACCTTGCGCACGTGGACGATGCCCACCACGTTGTCGAGCCCGTTTTCGCACACCACCAGGCGCGTGTGGTGCGCGGTGGCGAGCTTGTTGCGGATCTGCTCCACGTCGTCGCCGAGGTCGATCGATTCGATCTGCCCGCGCGGGGTCATGGTGTCGTCGACCGTCATGTCCTCGAGCTCGAAGAGGTTGAGCAGGATCGACTGGTGTTTCTTGGGGATGAACCTGCCGCCTTCCAGCACCAGCGTACGCAGCTCCTCCATCGAGATGCTGCTGGAAGCCTCGGTGCGCGGCTTGATGAAGAGGATGCGAAGCAGCGCCTGCACGAACAGGTTCACGAACCAGACTATCGGGTAGGCCACGCGCAGCAGCGGGGTGAGGACGTAGGCGGACTTGAGCGCGATCGCCTCGGGCCAGGTCGCGCCGATCACCTTGGGCGTGATCTCGCTGAACACCAGGATGAAAAACGTGACCGACACGGTGGCGATGGCGAGGGTGAGCTCGCCGTCGCCGAAGAGGCGCCGCGCGATCTCGGCCACGAGCACCGCGCACGCGGCGTTGATGAGGTTGTTGCCGAGCAGGATCACGCCCAGCAGGCGGTCGGTCTTGTCGAGCAGCGTCTGGGTGAGGCGGGCGCCGCGATGGCCTTCCTTGACCAGGTGCTTCAACCGGTAGCGGTTGAGCGCCATCATGCTGGTCTCGGCGATCGAGAAGAAGCCCGAGACCAGCAGCAGTACCGCGAGCGCGGCGAAGAGCCAGCTTAACGGTATGGAGTCCAAGTCGCGCTAGCCGCGCTGCAGGATGATCTCGAGCACGACCTTGCTGCCGATGTACGCGAGCATCAGGGCGACGAAGCCGGCCAGCGTCCAGCGCACCGCGGTGCGCCCGCGCCAGCCGCGCAGGTAGTGGCCAACCAGCAGCCCGCCGTAGATGAGCCACGAGATCACGCCGAAGACGGTCTTGTGGTTCAGCTGGAACGGCTTGCCGAAGAGCTGATCGGAAAAGAAGAGCCCGCTGATCAGGGTGAGCGTGAGCAGCACCATCGCGGCCAGCAGGATGCGGAAGAGCAGCGCTTCCATCACCATCAGCGGCGGCAGCGCGCGCAGCATCGGCGGCATCACTCCGCGGTGCAGCCACTTCTCCTCGGCCAGCATCAGCAGCGCGTGCACCGTGGCCACGATGAAGAGGCTGTAGGCCATCATGGCGATCACGAAGTGCAGGGTGAAGAGCGGATCGCCGCCGTAGGTCACGATGTGCTCGGTCGGGATGGCCACCTGCAGCAGCAGCGCCACCAGCGCCAGCGGCGCCATCAGGCGCAGGATCTCGGCGAGGCCTTCGAGCGCGAGCCCCGCGACCCAGTAGATCGCCAGCGTGAGCAGCACCAGCATCGAGATGGCGTTGGCCACGCCCAGGTCCAGGCCATCGGGCTTGAGCACGCTCTGGTAGAGCAGCATGCCGTGCAGGACCAGGGCCACCGGGACCAGCACACTTTCGAAGCGCATGTCGCCGCGCACGGCGGGCGCGCCGGCGAGCACCGGCCGCGTCGCCCGCCAGGCCAGGAAGCAGACCAGGAGCCAGCACGAAGCGGTGCTAAAATAGAGAATCAATTCAGGCATTTCGGCGCAACTTCCCCCGTCGTTTCACCAGTTTACCGGTTCGCCATGTTAGACGCCCTCACGCAACGCCTCTCATCCGTCGTCAAGACCCTGCGCGGTCACTCGCGCCTGACCGACGAAAACGTCCAGGAGATGCTGCGCGAAGTGCGCCTGGCCCTCCTCGACGCCGATGCCGGCCTGCCGGTGGTCAGGGAATTCATCGCCGGCGTGAAGGAAAAGGCGCTTGGCCAGGAGGTGGTCGGCAGCCTCACTCCCGGGCAGGCCCTGGTGGGTGTGGTCCACCACCAGCTCGTCGAGCTCATGGGGGGCGCCACCCAGGGCCTCAACTTCGCGACAGTTCCCCCGGCCGTGATCCTGCTGGCGGGCCTGCAGGGCTCGGGCAAGACGACGTCGGCGGGCAAGCTCGCGCGGCTGCTGAAGAACTCCGCGAAGAAGAAGGTCCTGCTGGTCTCCACCGACGTCTATCGCCCCGCGGCCATCGAGCAGCTCGCGACTCTCGGTGGCAACCTCGAGATCGACGTGTTCCCGTCGGATCCCTCGCAGAGGCCGGTCGACATCGCCGCCGCCGCCCTGGACTGGGGGCGCAAGCATTACCACGACGTGCTGATCGTCGACACCGCCGGGCGCCTGGGCATCGACGAGGCGATGATGGCCGAGGTGAAGGCGCTGCACGCCGCGGTCACCCCGATCGAGACCTTGTTCGTGGTCGATTCGATGCAGGGCCAGGACGCGGTCAACGTGGCCCGCGCGTTCAACGAGGCGTTGCCGCTCACCGGGGTGATCCTCACCAAGCTCGACGGCGATTCGCGCGGCGGCGCGGCGCTTTCGGTGCGCCACGTGACCGGCAAGCCGATCAAGTTCGTCGGCGTCTCCGAGAAGATGGATGGGCTGGAGGTCTTCCACCCGGAGCGCATGGCGTCGCGCATCCTCGGCATGGGCGACATCCTCTCGCTGGTGGAGGAGGCGCGCGCCAACGTCGACGAGAAGGAGGCCGCCAAGCTCGCCGAGAAATTCAAGAAGGGCAAGGACTTCGACCTCGAGGATTTCAAGAGCCAGCTGCAGCAGATGAAGAAGATGGGCGGGCTGGGAAACCTGGCCGACAAGCTGCCCGCGCAACTTACGCAGATGGCGCAGCAGTCCCCGGAATTGCAGGAAAAGCAGCTGCGCCGAACCGAAGGCATCATCAACTCGATGACCCCCCTGGAGCGCCGCAAGCCCGAACTGCTGAAGGCCGCACGCAAGCGCCGCATCGCGGCCGGCGCCGGCGTGCAGGTGCAGGAGGTCAACCGCCTGCTCAAGCAATTCGAGCAGATGCAGAAGATGATGAAGATGATGCGAGGGGGCAACCTCGGCAAGATGCTGAAAAACATGAAGGGCATGATGCCGCGCATGCGTTGAGCGGGCCTGGGACAGCCCCGCGGGATGGCCGGCCAGTTCCGGTTCCGGGGGTGGTTGCCGGCAGGCGCCAAATTCCGTTATAATCCAAGGCTTTCCGAAGTCACGGTCACACCTTATTTCATGGGTGGGGCGCACAAACCGCAGTTGTTGCCCATTCGCAATGGGAAGGAGATATCGATGGTTGTCATTCGCATGGCCCGCGGCGGGGCCAAGAACCGCCCCTTCTATAACGTCGTTGTCGCCGATTCGCGCATGCCGCGAGATGGCCGTTTCATCGAGCGCATCGGCTTCTACAATCCGAAGGCCTCCGGGCAGGAACCCCCGTTCCGCATCGCCCTGGATCGCGTCAAGCATTGGGTCGACCTGGGCGCGCAGCCTTCCGACGCAGTCAAGAAGCTGATCAAGCGTGGCAAGACCAGCATCGCCGGCAAGCAGGAAGCCCCCGCCAAGTAAAAACCCGGCCGCCGCGCCGCCCGTGAAGTTCGAGGGCGACGAAGCGGACCTGGTGGTGATGGGACGCCTGGTCGGCGCTTTCGGCATCCAGGGCTGGCTCAAGGTCAACCCTTTCACCGAAGACGCCGGCGGCCTCGCGCACTTCAGGCGCTGGCTGGTGCATACCCGCGAAGGCTGGCTCGAGATGTCGGTCGAGGACTTCGCGGTGCACTCCAAGGGCCCGGTGGCCAAGCTGGCGGGTTGCGAGGATCGAAGCGCCGCGGACAGGTTGCGCGGCAGCGACGTGGCGGTGCCGCGCGCAGCCCTCGGCGAGGCCGAAGAAGGACAGTTGTACCGGGTCGACCTGGTCGGCCTGGAGGTGGTGGATACGCAGGGCGCCGTGCTGGGCGTGGTCGACGGATTCTTCGACACCGGCGAAACCGGCGTGATGCTGGTGCGGGGAAGCAGGGAGCGCATGATTCCCTTCATCGGTGAATACGTGAAGGACGTCGACCGCGAAGCGCGGCGCATCACGGTGGACTGGAAGGCGGATTACGACGAATGAACCGCTTCGACGTGATCTCGATTTTCCCGGAGATGTTTGATGCCCTGGCCGACCACGGCATCACCCGCAGGGCGCTGGACGAAAGGCGTTTCGAGTTTAAGGCGTGGGATCCGCGCGATTTCACGAGCGACAATTACCGCCGGGTCGACGACCGGCCCTACGGTGGCGGTCCGGGGATGGTGATGCTTGCGGATCCGCTGCAGGCCTGCATCGATGCCGCGAAAGCGCGGCAGCGTGAAGGAGGGGTGCAAAGCCCCAGGGTCGTGTTGATGTCACCGCAGGGCGAAAGGCTCGGCGAGAAGCTGGTGATGGAACTGGTGTCGGAACCGGGCCTGGTGGTGATCGCCGGGCGCTACGAAGGCATCGACGAGCGGCTGGTGGAAAGGTCGGTCGACCGCGAGGTCTCGATCGGCGACTACGTCACTTCCGGCGGGGAGCTGCCCGCGATGGTGATGATCGATTGCATCGTGAGGAGGCTTCCGGGCGTCCTCAACGACGCGGAAAGCGCATCGCAGGATTCGTTTTCCGCGGGGCTCCTCGACTGGCCGCACTACACCAGGCCGGAGGAGTGGAAGAGCGCGAAGGTGCCGGAGGTGTTGTTGTCCGGCAACCACGCGGTGATCGCGCGCTGGCGCCGCAAGCAGGCGTTGGGGCGCACGTGGGACCGCAGGCCGGATCTGCTGATCGAGTCCGAGCTCGCGGGGGAAGACCGGCAGTTGCTGGAGGAATACCGCAGGGAGCAGCAGGCAGCACAGCAGCAGCAGTAACCCAAACAAATCGCGCGCACCCGCAGAAGTTGCGGCTCTACGTGAAAGCCCAGACGGGCATAGACAAAGGAATTTTTCGAATGAATCTGATCCAGCAGCTCGAGCAGGAAGAGATCAAGCGCCTCGGCAAGAAGATCCCCGTGTTCGCCCCCGGCGACACCGTCATCGTCAAGGTGCAGGTGGTCGAAGGCGACAAGAAGCGTGAACAGGCTTACGAAGGCGTCGTCATCGCCAAGCGCAACCGCGGCCTCAACTCCAACTTCATCGTGCGCAAGATGTCCAGCGGCGAAGGCGTGGAGCGCACGTTCCAGACTTACTCCACCGCCATCGCCTCGATCGAGGTCAAGCGCAAGGGTGACGTCAATCGCGCCAAGCTCTATTACCTGCGCGGCCTCACCGGCAAGAAGGCGCGCATCAAGGAAAAGCTCCTCACCGCCGAGCAGCGCGAAGTGCTGCCGCCGCTGGAAGAGGCGCCCGAAGCTGCCGCTCCGGGCGCCGCCGAAGACAAGAAATAGGCTGCGACTCACCAGTTAAAGCGACCTGCTCGAAAGCGTATCGCAGTCGCTCATGCGACCGGTCTGCATCCCGCGCTTGAACCAGCGCACGCGCTGCGCCGAAGTGCCGTGGG
Source organism: Burkholderiales bacterium (assembly GCA_038203035.1). GTDB lineage: Bacteria > Pseudomonadota > Gammaproteobacteria > Burkholderiales > Usitatibacteraceae > Usitatibacter. The sequence continues at coordinate 13,512 of JBBREI010000005.1, read as the reverse complement.
TGAACGATTCGGGCACCACCTGGCCCTGCGACCGCTTCTGCAGGCGGTCGTCGCCGATGGCCGAAGCCGCGTTCAGGCCTTCCTCGACATCGCCCGATTCCAGCAGGTTCCTGTTGCCCGCGTGGTGCGCCCACACGCCCGCGAAGCAATCGGCCTGCAGCTCGATGCGCACCGACGCCTGGTTGTATTCGGCCTTCGAAGTGCGCCCGCGCAACTGCTCCAGCTTGTTCATGATGCCCAGCTGGTTCTGCACGTGGTGCCCCACCTCGTGTGCCACGACGTACGCCTGGGCGAAATCGCCGGGGGCGCGGAAGCGTGTGCGCAGGTCCTCGTAGAACGACAGGTCGATGTACAGCTTCATGTCGCCCGGGCAATAAAACGGCCCCATCGCGGCCTGGCCCATCCCGCACGCCGAGCGCACCTGGCCGGTATAAAGCACCAGCGTCGGGTTGCGGTACTGCTGGTTCATCCCGCGAAAGACCTCGGTCCATACGTCTTCGGTGCTGCCGAGCACCTTGGACACGAACTGTCCCATTTCGTCCTTCGGTTCCCCCTTGGGGGCCTGCTGCTGCGACTGCGTGGGCGGGGCCACCTGGTTGACCGTATCCAGCACCGCCGAGGGATCGAGCCCGAGGAAGGCCGCGATGATGACGATCACCACGCCACCGATCCCCAGGCCGCCGCCGACGCCTATGCCGCGCCGGTCTTCCACGTTGTTGCTGCCGCGCTGGCCGCCGAGTTGCATCTGGGAGCTCCCGTTGAAAACGTTACCCAACAGACCCTTTGCGGGGGCCCAAGTTGCATTCACCGATTCCTACATCGGCATCCACATCCACGCCGGGATGGTCGCCATCGAGAGCACCGTACCGGCGGTGACCTGGGTGGCGACCGCGCGTCCGTCACCGGTCATGCGCACCGCGAGGATATAGGCATTGGTCGCCGTCGGCAGGGCCGCGCACAGGACCAGCACCTTCGCCTCCACACCCTGCAATCCCAGGGCACGCGTCATGGCCCATGCGATCGCGGGAACCGCGAGCAGTTTCACCGTGAGCCACCAGGCATGGGCGGCCACCGGGCCTTGCCCGCGCTCGAGCCGCATGGCGGCCCCCACGCAGAGCAGGCCCGCGGGCAGCGCGGTCTGGCCCAGCAGCGCAAGCGTCTGGTCCACGAAACCCGGCAGCGGCAGTCCCGCCAGGTTCCAGGCGAAGCCCGCAAGGCTCGAGACCACCAGCGGGTGCCGGACCAGCTCCGACAGGAAGCCGCGTTCGCTGTGGCTGGCGAGCACGGCCACGGCCGCGAAGTTGGCCAGCGGAATCATCACGCCCAGCAGCAATGCCGCGAGCGCCACGCCCTGCGCGCCGAAGAGGCTCCCCGCCACCGCGAGGCCGATATAGGTATTGAAGCGGTAGCCGCATTGCGACGCGCTGGCGTGAAACTTCCGCTCCAGCTCCAGCACCGGCCTGGCCAGGATCGAAAGCAGGAACCCCGCGACGGTGAACAAACACGCGGCCGCCACCAGCCATCCGGTCTGCGAGAGGTCGATCTTCGCGCCGGCGAGGGACCGGAACAGCAACGCGGGGAACAACACGTAGTAGACGAGTTTCTCGAGCCCGCTCCAGAAATCGATGCCGTACCCGAAGCGGCGCGCGAGCAGCAGCCCGACCACGATCAACACGAAGTTCGGAAGGATCAGCAGGGTGGTGTTCATGCGGGAACACCCTTGCCCAGGGTGTTGTGATAGACGTGTTGCGCCGTGTCCACGCGCGACAGGCGCAGCTCCACCGGGCGGTCGCGGAAGGTGAGTGCCACGCGCCGGATTTCCAGCAGCGGGCTGTCCGCGGCGACTCCCAGCAGCTGCGCGTCTTCGCGCTGCGCAAGCACCGCGCGCAGCCTCTCGTCGGTGCGCAGCACGTTGATGCCATAACGGCTCTGGTACAGGTGGTAGATGTTGTTGGGGCGCGCGCGAAAGACCTTCTCGTTCAGGCCAGGGAAAAGTTCCGCGGGCAGCGTGATGTCGTCGACGATCCGCGCGCGCCCGTCGAGCGACAACACGTTGCGGATGTGGATCACCTTGTCGTGGGGGGCGATGGCGAGGGCCTGCGCGGCGTGGGCATCGGCCCGGTCGCGGGTGAAGGAGATCGTCTGCACCTCCGGGTAGGCCTTGTGCCCGTCACGCGCCACGATGTGAAAGAAGTGGAACAGCAGCCTGCTGCCGTCGTGGGCGGTGACATAGGTGCCCTTGCCCTGGTGGCGCGCGAGCGCCTGTTCGGCCACCAGGCTGTCGACCGCCTTGCGGATGGTGCCGATGGCCACGCCATGGGTGGAAGCGAGCGCCGACTCCGACGGGATCGCCTCGCCCGGGCGCCATCGGCCGGTGGAGATGGCCTCGATCAGCTTTGCGCGGACCTGTTCGTAGAGCGGCGGCATGGCCCAAGCCTATCATCCAACTCATATAGTTGACTTGATGCGCGGTGGCCTCTTAGCATCGGTGTTCATTTCCGCATCCGGAGTCCCAGATGATCCATTTCGTGGTGCACGACGAAAACGACTCCGTGGGAGTTGTCGTGGTGGAGGGCGTGACCAAGGGGCAGAAGCTGGCCGGCTGGATCATGGACCAGGACAAGGACATCAGCATGGACGCCAAGTCCGATATCCCCATCGGGCACAAGCTCGCGATCAAGGCGCTCAAGAGCGGCGACGCGGTGATCAAATACGGCGTCGACATCGGCATGGCGATTGCGCCCATCGCGGTGGGCGAACACACGCACGTGCAGAACCTGCGCACGAAGCGCTGGTAACGAGGACATGAAAATGGATCTTGGCAAATCGGGTTTCTGGGGCTACAAGCGGGAAAACGGCCGCGTGGGCGTGCGCAACCACGTGATCATCCTGCCGGTGGACGACCTCTCCAACGCCGCCGCCGAGGCGGTCGCGAACAACATCAAGGGGACGATGGCGATCCCGCATCCCTATGGCCGGCTGCAGTTCGGCGCGGACCTCGACCTGCATTTCCACACGCTCATCGGCACGGGCAGCAACCCCAACGTGGCCGCCGTCGTGGTGATCTGCATCGAAGACGGCTGGGCGAAGAAGGTGGCCGACGCCATCGCCGCCACCGGCAAGCCGGTGGCGTACTTCGGCATCGAGGGCCACGGCGACCACGACACGATCATGCGCGCCTCGAAAAAGGCGAAGGAATTCGTGCAGTGGGCGAGCGAGCTGCGCCGCGAAGAGGCGCCGCTCAGCGACCTGTGGGTCTCCACCAAGTGTGGTGAATCCGACACCACGTCGGGGTGCGGCGCGAACCCCACTGTCGGCAACGCATTCGACAAGCTCTACGACCACAAGGTCACGCTCGCCTTCGGCGAAACCACGGAGCTCACCGGTGGCGAACACCTGGTGGCCGCGCGCTGCCGCACGGACGACGTGCGCAAGAAGTTCCAGTTCATGTTCGACCGCTACCAGGCGATCGTCGAGGCGCACAAGACGAGCGACCTGCGCGATTCGCAACCCACCAAGGGCAACATCGCCGGCGGCCTCACGACGATCGAGGAAAAGGCGCTCGGCAACATCCAGAAGATCGGGCGCAAGTGCCTGGTCGACGGCGTGCTCGACAAACACGAGGTGCCGACCGGCCCCGGACTCTGGTTCATCGACTCGTCCTCCGCCGCGGCGGAGATGGTGACGCTATGCGCGGCCGCCGGCTACACCGTGCACCTCTTCCCCACGGGCCAGGGCAACGTGATCGGCAACCCGATCCTGCCGGTGATCAAGCTGTGCGCCAACCCGCGCACGGTGAAGCTGATGGGCGAGCACATGGACGTGGACGTCTCGGGCCTCCTGCGCAAGGAGATGAGCCCGGACGAGGCGGGTGACGCGCTGCTCGATTGCATGTTCCGCACCGCCAACGGCCGCCTCACGGCCGCCGAGGCGCTGGGACATCGCGAATTCGTCCTGACCCGGTTGTACGAAAGCGCCTGACGCCGCGGCCTGGTGAACCGGTAAAGGCCTGTGTGATGGCCGGCATCCTCGACCGCTTCAAGCTCGATGGCAAGGTGGCTCTCGTCACCGGCGCGGGCTCGGGAATCGGGCGCGCGATCGCCGAAGCGCTGGCGCAGGCCGGCGCGAGCGTGGTGTTGTGCGCGCGGCGCGAGGCTGCGCTGGAAGAGGCGAAGGCCGGAATCGAGAAGGCGGGCGGCGCCGCCGCCTGCGCACCGGGAGATGTCAGCGAGCGCGGCAAGCTCGCGGCCCTCGCGCAATCGGCGGCCCAGCCGTTCGGCGCGATCGACATCGTTGTGCACGCCGCGGGCCTCAACCATCGCCAGCACGTGGACGACGTCACCGACGCGGCCTGGGACGAGCAGATCGAGGTGATGCTCTCCGCGCCGTTTTTCCTTTCGCGCCACCTCGTGCCGGCGATGAAGGACAAGCGCTGGGGGCGTGTGCTCAACATCGCCTCGCTGCAGTCGTACCGCGCGTTCGTGAACGGCACTGCGTACGGCGCGGCCAAGGGCGGCGTGGTGCAGCTCACGCGGCACATGGCCGAGGCCTGGTCGCCCCACGGCATCACCTGCAACGCAATAGCCCCCGGCTTCTTCCCGACCGCGCTCACCGCGCCGCTGTACAAGGACACGACGCGCCTCGAGCGCCTGGCCAGCCAGACCGCCATCGGCCGCAACGGCGAGCTCGAAGACCTCCAGGGCGCCGCGGTTTTCTTCTGCAGCCCCGCCAGCGACTACATCACGGGCCAGACACTTCCCGTCGATGGCGGCTTCACTGCAAAATAGGCGCATGAAGGGGGTGCTGTCATGGAAGTGAGGGTCTGGCGTGGCGCCGCGCAGGGCCGGTTCGAGGCCTTCGAGGTCCCGCGCCAGCCGAGCCAGACCGTGCTCGACGTGGTGACCCACATCCAGCGCCACCTCGATCCCACGCTCTCCTATCGCTTCGCCTGCCGTGTCGGCATGTGCGGCTCGTGCGCCATGACGGTGAACGGCAAGCCGCGGTGGACGTGCCGCACCCACGTGGACAACGTGGAGCGCGACGGAAAGCTGGAGATCGCGCCGCTTGCGAACCTTCCGGTGGTCAAGGACCTGGTCGCCGACATGCAGGAATTCTTCGACAAGTGGTCGCGCGCGGGGGGAGCGTTCAAGCCGGGCGCCACCCGCGCCGATGCCTTCGCGTCGGTCGATCCTGCATCCCCCGCGCGCCGCGAGGCCGACGCGGGCGTCGAATGCATCGGCTGCGGCGTCTGTTATGCCGCCTGCGACGTGGTGAAGTGGAACCGCGACTACCTGGGGCCGGCCGCGCTCAACCGCGCCTGGACGCTGGTCAACGACGTGCGCGACGCGGGCCAGGCCGATCGCCTGCGCGCGGTGGCGGGTGACGCGGGCTGCCATTCGTGCCACACGATGATGAGCTGCACCGAGCATTGCCCGAAGAAGCTCTCCCCGACCCGTTCAATCGCGGGGCTCAAGCGCGCCACCTGGCGCCTGGCGCTCTACGCCCCGGAGGACGGTTGAGCGCGCGGCGCGAGACTTTCCTGTGGGTCGCGCAGCGCGCCACGGCGGTGGTGCTGGCGCTGTGCGTGTTCGTGCACCTGGCGACCATCATCTACGCGGTGCGCGGCGGTCTGAGCGCAGCGGACATCCTGGGACGCACGCGTGGCAGCATCGCGTGGGGCGCCTTCTATTCGGCATTTGTCATCGCGGCCGCGATCCATGGCGCCATCGGCCTGCGCAACGTGGCGGGCGAATGGCTCGGGCTGCGTGGAGAAGTCTCGGAAGTGGCGATGACCGTGGTTGCGGTGGCCATGACGATCCTCGGCCTGCGTGCGGTCGCCGCGGTGGTGGTGGGATGAGCGCGCGGGGCCACACGGCGTATTGGGCCTTCGTGGTCCATCGTGTTTCGGGCGTGGCGCTCGCGCTTTTCCTGCCCGCGCATTTCTGGGTCCTGGCGCTGGCGCTCCAGGGGGAGGCCACGATGGATGCCACGCTGCGCTGGACCGACCAGCCTCTGGTGCACGTGGCGGAATGGGTGCTGGTGATGCTGCTCGCCGCGCATTTCGCGGGCGGCATTCGCCTGCTCGCCCTCGAGCTGCTGCCCTGGCGGAACTGGCAGAAGACCCTTGCCACCCTGGCGGCGGCCTTCGCCCTCGCCGTGGGCCTCGTGTTCGCGCTGGTGCGATGAGGCTATGCTGTCCCATAACCAGAAACCAGGAGGCAGACCCATGACGCATCGTTGGTGGAGCCGCATCGCGGCCGCAGTGCTCGCGTTGGCCCTTCCCGCCGCCGCGCTGGCGCAGGCCTGGCCTTCCAGGCCGGTGAAGATGATCGTGCCGTTCCCCGCGGGCGGGGCCACCGACGTGGTCGCGCGCCTGCTGGCGCAGAAGCTGGGCGAGGCCTGGGGACAGCCGATCGTGATCGAGAACCGCGTCGGCGCCGGCGGCAACATCGGGGCAGAGGCGGCGGCCAAGTCGCCCGCGGACGGCTATACGCTGTTCATGACCTCGGGCTCCATCGTCACCGCCAACCCGCACATGTACAAGGGCCTCAGCTACGACCCCGCGAAGGACCTGGTGGCGATCACCAACGTCGCGAGCGGGCCGCAGGTGATCGTGGTGGGGGCGGCGGCGCCCTTCAAGGACCTGCGCGAGCTCATCACCTACGCGAAGGCGAACGCGAAGAAGGTCAACATGGGCAGCGCCGGCATCGGCACCCAGACGCACCTGGCCGGCGAGAACTTCGCGCACTCCGCGGGGATCGACCTCACCCACGTGCCCTACAAGGGCGAGTCCTTCGCCATCACCGACCTCATGGGCGGTCAGATCCAGCTGGTGACCCCGAACCTGGGCGCCGCGATCTCCCTCATCAAGGACGGCAAGATCCGCGCGCTCGCCGTCACCAGCCGCGAGCGCAGCCCCCAGCTGCCGGATGTGCCCGCGGCCGCCGAGGTGCTTCCAGGATTCGAGAACGCCGGGTGGTTCGGCCTGATGGCGCCGACGGGAACGCCGCGCGAGGTGATCGAGAAGGTGCAGCGCGACAGCGCGAAGATCCTGCTGTCGGAAGAATTCAGGGCCTCGCTCGCGAAGCAGGGGATGGGCCCCGTCGCCAACACGCCCGCGGAATTCGCCGCGGCGATACGAGAGGAAAGCGGCCGCTGGGCCAGGGTGATCAAGGAACGTGGCCTCTCTCAGAATTGACCCCGCGCGGGTCGAGGATGTGGCGCGCGAGCTCTACATCCGCGCGCTCAAGATCCTGCCGCCCGACGTGAAGGCGGGTTTCGCCCGCATCTTCGCCGCGGAAACCGATCCAACCGCGCGCACCGTGCTCGCGACCATGATCACCAACATCAAGGTGGCCGAAGACACCGAAAACATGTTGTGCCAGGACACCGGCATCCCGATCTACAACGTCACCATCGGGCGCGGCATAGAGGTCGACGGCGCGGAGCTCCAGCGCGCCATCCGCCGCGGCTGCGAACGCGCGACGCGCGAACATCCGCTGCGCTCCTCGGTTGTGCACCCGATCACGCGCCGCAACGACCACACGTCCTGCGGCGCAGGCGTCCCCGCCATCCACGTGGAATTCAACGACGTCGAGGCGAGCCTCACGATCGAGATGATCCCCAAGGGCAGCGGTTCCGAAAACAACTCGTGGCTCAAGATGGCGGTGCCGGCCGATGGCGTCGACGCCATCAAGACGTTTGTGGTCGATTGTGTGCTCGACGCGGGCGGCAAGACCTGCCCGCCGACGATTGTGGGGGTCGGCATCGGCGGCACCTCCGACCTCTGCGTGGCCCTGGCCAAGAGGGCGGCCACGCGCGCGCTTGGCACGGCTTGCCCGGATCCGGAAGGCGCGGCGCTCGAGGCAAGCCTCACGCGGGCGGTGAACACCCTGGGCGTGGGCCCGCAAGGCCTGGGTGGCGATTCCACGGCGTTTGCGGTGCATGTGGAGATCGCGGCCACCCACATCACCATGAATCCCGTGGCCGTCAACATGCAATGCCATTCGGCGCGGCGCGCGTCGGCCACCTTCACGCCCGCGGGCGTGGAATTCGGTTTCTAGCGACCTTAATATATGGCTCACCACGTCCTTACGCCGCCCGTGACCGAGGAGCAGGTCCGGGCCCTGCGCATCAACGACACCGTCACCCTGGAAGGCACCCTTTACGGGATCCGCGACGCCAACCAGATCGCACTTTTCGACCAGGGGCGCACCACCCGCTTCGACATGCGGGGGCACGCCGCCATCCATACGGCGCCCAACGTCAGGAAGGTCGAACCCTCGCTCGCGCATCCCACCGGCTACGAGCCCGTATGTGTGGGGACAACAACGTCCGCGCGCATGGAAAGATTTACCCGCCCGCTGATGGGCCTGGGGGTGCGGATCATTGTGGGCAAGGGAGGCCTGGGGGCGGGCTCATCGGCCGCTTTCGGGCAGTCAGGAGGCGCCTACCTTGCGATCATCGGGGGCACGGCGGCCCTGGAGACGACCTGGGTGGAGGCGATCGAGGACGTGGACCTGGATGATTTGAACCCTGAATCGCTGTGGAAATTCAGGGTCAGGGGGTTCGGGCCGCTGCTGGTGGCGATGGATGCCCATGGCGCAAGCCTCTACGACACCGTGGACCGCAATTCCCGGGCCCGAAGGGCGAACACATTGGCGAATCTGGGTGTCAAATAGTTCGATTTGGGTCCGTTGTAGTTTGTTACCGCCCGATGACCGGCGTTTCTGAAATAAGGTAAACTCGCGCGTTTTGCAGATGCGGCCCGTTCGGGCCGCCCGATCATCAGGGCATCTCCCACAAGGGGATCGACCCAGGCGCTTACCGCTGCATCGGCGGGCCGCCGAAGGTGCTGTCAGGAGACTTCTCTAGTGGACTACGCGCAGTCACAGCGCAGCTGGGGTCAGCATGCGCCCAGCATCATGTTGGTCGTCGCCCTGCATATCGCGATCGGATATGCATTGGTGAGCGGCCTTGCGCGCAAGGTGGTCGAGGTGATCAAGGCACCCATCGAGACCAAGATCATCGAGGAGATCAAGAAGCCCCCGCCTCCCGATGTGCCGCCGCCCCCGCCGCCGAAGCTCGCGGCGCCGCCGCCCCCGTTCATCCCGCCGCCGGAAATCAACATCCAGCAGCCCGTGGTCACGCCCCCGCCGACGATCTCGGTCACCACCAACGTGGCGCCGCCCCCCGGTCCGCCGCCGGTCTTCGCTCCGCCCGCGCCACCCGCGCCACCCGCGCCGGTGGCAGCCCCCACGGTGCGCCGCGAATTCAAGGCCGCGTATCGCGTCGATCCGGTGTTCCCGCGCCAGGCCCAGCGCGAGGGCATCAGCGGGCGCGTCATCGCCCACGTCGTCGTGCAGCCCAGCGGAGTGGTCACCGAAGTGCGCATCATCTCGGCCCAGCCGCCGCGCGTTTTCGACCGCGAGGTCATCCGCGCTCTTTCGCAGTGGAAATTCAACCCCGAACCCGTCGGCTTCATCGGCGAGTACGAGATCGTCTTCAACCTCAAGGACTGAGCCGCCGCTGGTCCCCCATTACCGCGTTTCACGCGTTTAGCCACCAGGAGATCAACAATGAATTTCGTCAACCGCCTGCCCGCGCTGCTGGTGGCCACGCTGATCGCGTGCGCCCCGGCCGCCATCCTGCTCGTGGCGCCCACCGGCGCCCACGCACAGGCTCCGGCCCCCGCGCAGCCCGCTGCTGATTCGGCTGTCCCCGCCCCCGCGGCGCCCACGCCGCCCCCCGGCGCCGGCGAACCGGGCAAGGAAACGATCGAGAACCCGTACGGTCTCGAAGCCCTCTGGAAAGGCGGCGACTTCGTCTCCCGCGGCACGCTGATCATCCTGGTGATCATGTCCATGGGCAGCTGGTACATCATGTTCGTGAAGGTCTACGAGCAGACCAAGCTCTTCAGGCAGGCGCGCGACGTGCAGAAATCCTTCTGGCAGGCGGCCTCGGTCACCGAAGGCATGAACAGCCTCAAGGAAGGCAGCCCGTTCCGCTATATCGCGGAAAGCGGCATCAAGGCCAACAGCACGCACCACGAAGGCAAGCTGCTGGAGCAGATCGACCTCAACACCTGGGTCACCATGTCGATCCAGCGCGCCGTCGACAACGTCGCCTCCCGCCTGCAGGACGGCCTCGCCTTCCTCGCGACCGTGGGCTCCACCTCTCCCTTCGTCGGCCTCTTCGGCACGGTGTGGGGCATCTACCACGCGCTGACCGCCATCGGCATCGCCGGCCAGGCGTCGATCGACAAGGTCGCCGGCCCCGTGGGCGAGGCGCTGATCATGACGGCCATCGGCCTTGCGGTCGCGGTCCCCGCGGTGCTCGGCTACAACTGGCTGGTCCGCCGCAACAAGGTGGCCCTCGAGCAGCTGCGCAACTTCGCGGCCGACCTGCACATGGTGCTGATGAGCGGAAACTCCGCCAAGCGCCCGGCCGCCGCGGCGAGGTAATCACACCATGGCAATGACCGTCGGGCAGGACGCCAGCGAAGAGCAGGAGGTGATGGCCGCCATCAACACCACGCCGCTGGTCGACGTGATGCTGGTGCTGCTCATCATCTTCCTGATCACGATCCCGGTCGTGGTCCAGCAGATCCCGGTGTCGCTGCCGAAGGAGCGCAACGAGGTCACGCAGACCAAGCCGGAGAACATCGTCATCGCCATCAACAAGGAAGGCGACGTCTTCTGGAACATGCAGTACATGCGGGACTCGAAGGCGCTGTTCGAGAAGCTCAAGGGCGTAGCTCAGATCGTGCCGCAGCCGGAGGTCCACATCCGCGCCGACGAGGAGACTCGCTACGAGTCCGTCGGACGCGTGGTCGCCACCCTGCAGCGCGCCTCGATCCTCAAGATCGGTTTCATCACCGAGCCGCCGCCGCGCTCGGCGCTTTAGGGGAAATACCATGGGCATGAACGTAGGCTCCGGCGACGGCGACCCCGAAGTGATGATCGACATCAACACCACGCCGCTGATCGACGTGATGCTGGTGCTCATCATCATGCTGATCATCACGATCCCGATCCAGACGCACGCGGTGAAGCTCAACATGCCGGTTGGCTCGCCGCCGCCGCCGACCACGCCGCCGGAAGTGATCACGGTGGAAGTGGATTTCGACGGCACGGTGCTGTGGAACGGCGAGGCGGTCGGCGACCGCCCGGCCCTCGAAACACGTTTTCGCGGCTCGGCGGCCCAGCCGGTGCAGCCGGAATTCCACCTGCGCCCCAACAAACTCGTCGCGTACAAACACGTCGCGGGGGTGATGGCCACGGCACAGCGCCTGGGCATCACCAAGATCGGCCTCATCGGGGCCGAACAGTTCCTCGACTAAGGAGAAAGCCTGATGATCGCCCGCCTTCGCCCCATCCTCGCCGGCCTTGCCTTCATCGCGCTCGCGGGCACCGCGTCGCTGGCGCAGGCCCAGGGCATCGGCGTGCGTCCGGAGGTGGGCAAGCCCCTGCAGGCGGCCTCGGCGCTGATCAAGCAGCGCAAGGGCCGCGAGGCCCTGGCGGAGGTCGCCAAGGCGGAGGCGGTGCCGAACCGCACGGCCAACGAGAACCAGGTGATCGCGCAGATGAAGGCCGCGGCGGCTTCCACCGCCGGCGACCCCGACGCCTCCATCAAGGCCAACGAAGCGCTGCTGGACTCGGGCAAGGTCTCGGGCCGCGAGTCCCTCACGCTGGTCCAGGCGATTGCGGTCGCGCAGTACAACAAGAAGGACTACGCCAAGGCGGCGCAGTGGACGCAGCGCTACTTCAAGGAAGGCGGCACCGACTCGGCCATGCGCAACATGCTGCTGCAGAGCCACTTCCTGGGCAACGACTGCAACAGCGTGAACAGGATGCTGGCCTCCGCCGCGGACGCCGACAGCACCAAGAAGCCCACCGAGGAAGAGCTCCAGATCCTGGCCAATTGCTACCTGCGCCAGAAGGACACCGGCGGCTACGTGAACGCGATCGAAAAGCTGGTGGTCTTCTACCCGAAGAAGGAATACTGGACCGACCTGCTCTCGCGCGTGCAGAAGAAGCCCGGTTTCTCCGACCGCCTGGGCGTCAATGTCTACCGCCTGCGCTTCGCCACGGGCAATGCCGGCACCGCCGCCGACTACATGGAAATGGCGCAGCTCGCGCTGCAGGCCGGCGTCCCGGCCGAGGCCAAGGTCATCGTGGACAAGGGTTACGCCGCCGGCGTGCTCGGCAAGGGCGACCAGGCCGACCGCCAGAAGCGCCTGCGCGACATGGTCCAGAAATCGGTCGACGAATCGCTCAGGAACCGCGCCAAGGATGAAGCCGAGGCCGTGGCCGCCAAGGATGGCAACGACCTCGTGAAGGTCGGGCTCAACTATGTCTACGAGGGCAACGCCGCCAAGGGCATGCCGTTGATCGAGCAGGGCATCAAGAAGGGCGGCCTGCGCCGTCCGGACGATGCCAAGCTGCGACTCGGCGAAGCGCAGCTCTACGCCGGCCAGAAGCAGCGTGGGGTCCAGACCCTGCGCGAGGTCAGGGGCAATGACGGCACCGCCGATATCGCCCGCCTCTGGGTCCTCAACGCCCGCGCCTAGCCGCCTGATCTAGAATGGCCCCTGGAGGGGCCATGCCCGAAACAGAAAAGACGGTCGCCGCGCTGACGGACGACCAGCGCGCGCGCCTCGAGGAGTTCATCGAGGAAGAAGAAGGCAGCCTGAACCGCTCTCGCGGCTGGCTCGCGAGGTTCCTCACCGCCGTCGCCGTCGGCGTTTCCGCCTTCCACCTGTATGCCGCCTACGGCATCGTGCGCACCGACCTGCTGCGCGAGCTGCACGTGGGCATGGTGCTGTTCCTCTGCTTCATGTTGTTCCCGATCGACAGGCGCTTCCGCAATCGCCTCATGTGGTGGGACGTGGCGCTGGCGGTGTTGTCGGTGGTGGTGATCGCCTACGCGATCTGGCAGGGCGACGGCTTCACCGACCGCAACATCAATCCCACCACGTGGGACAAGGTCTTCGGGATCGCATTGATCGTGCTGGTGGTCGAGGCGGCGCGCCGCAGCACCGGGTGGATCATGCCGATGATCATCGCGTTTTTCATCGCCTACGCGTTCGCCGGCCCGTGGCTGCCGGCCCCCTGGACCCACCGGGGCTACGACATCGACCGCCTCGTGGGGCACATGTACATGACGCTCGAGGGCATCTTCGGCAGTGCCGTCGACGTCTCCGCCACACTCATCATCCTGTTCACGATCTACGGCGCCTTCCTGCAGTATTCCGGCGCGGGAAGGTTTTTCCTCGACTTCTCGTTTTCGCTGCTGGGCGGCAAGACCTCGAGCGCCGGGCGCTCCGTGGTGCTCGCCTCGTTCCTGCTGGGCGGGCCGTCGGGTTCGGGCGTCGCCACCACGGTGACCATCGGCACGGTGGCCTATCCGATGCTTGCGCGCGCGGGCTACGAAAAAAGCGCCGCGGGCGGGCTGCTCGCCGCGGGGGGGCTGGGCGCGATCCTTTCCCCGCCCGTGCTTGGCGCGGCCGCG
>JBBREI010000004.1:0-48814 GCA_038203035.1 Burkholderiales bacterium | reverse complement strand
GTGGCTTTCGGCCTGCTGCTGCCGGCGGCGGCGGGGGCGGTGTGTGTATTCGGATTCGCGCCGTTCTACGCGTGGATGCTGCCGATCGCGGCGGTGGCGGCGCTTTTCACGGTCTGGTCACGCAGCGGCTCGCCCTTGCAGGCGGCGCTTTCGGGTTTTGCTTTCGGCCTCGGCTACTTCCTGGCGGGCGTGTCTTGGGTCTACGTCAGCCTGCACGACTACGGCTCGATGCCCCTGGTGCTGGCGGCGCTGGCGACCTTCCTTTTCTGCGCCTACCTCGCGATTTTCCCCGCGCTGTCCGGCTGGCTCGTCGCCCGTTTTGCCGGCGCCGATGCCACGCGCCGCATGATGCTTGCGCCCGCGGCGCTGGTGGGCCTCGAATGGTTGCGCGGCTGGCTCTTCACCGGCTTTCCCTGGCTGGGCCTGGGCACCTCGCAGGCGCCGTCCAGCCCGCTGGCGGGATACGCGCCCTATGTCGGCACTTACGGGGTTTCGCTCGCCGTCGCGGGCGCGGCGGCCATCGTCGCCGCCGTGGGGGTCAGCCGTGCCTGGTCGCGCCCGCGCGCCTGGCTGGTCGCGGGACTCGCCGCGCTATTCATTGTCGGCGGCATCGCGAAACTCTTTGCATGGACGCAGCCCGTGGGCGCGCCGGTCTCGGTGGCGCTGCTGCAGGGCAACGTCTCGCAGCACCTCAAGTGGCGCGACGATGTGCGCGACCACACGCTGGCCGACTATCGCAGGATGATTTTTGAGGCGAAGGCGCGCATCGTGGTGCTTCCGGAAACCGCGCTGCCGGCCTTCCTCGACCAGTTGCCACGCGAATACCTGCAGGAGCTGCGCGAGCACGCGCGCCAATCGGGCAAGGACATCCTGCTCGGCACCGTGGAGCGCGAGTTCCGGGGCCAGGAGTTCGACTACTACAACAGCCTGGTGCGCATCACCGGCGGCAAGCCCGAGTCCTACCGCAAGCGCCACCTGGTGCCCTTCGGCGAGTTCATCCCGCCCGGGTTCAAGTGGGTGCTGGCGGTGCTCAAGATCCCGATGTCGGATTTCGTCAGCGGCCTCGATTCACAGACCGTGCTGCATGCCGGCGGCGTCGCCTTCGGCGTGGCGATCTGCTACGAGGACATCTTCGGCGAGGAGGTCATCGACGCCCTCCCCACGGCGCAAGCGCTGGTCAACGTGAGCAACGACGCGTGGTTCGGCCAGTCATTCGCCGCGGATCAGCACCTGCAGGCGTCGCAGATGCGCGCGCTCGAGACCGGGCGATGGATGGTGCGCTCCACGAATACCGGGGTGACTGCGGTGATCGATTCGTCCGGGCGCGTGGTCAAGCGCCTGCCGTGGTTCACGCAGGGCACACTCACCGCCGACATCGTCCCGATGCAGGGGATGACGCCGTATGCCCGGTGGGGAAACTGGGCGGCGATGCTGCTTGCGGCGGCGCTGGCTGCCGGCGCGCTCTTGTTCAGAAGACCCAGGCGGGAACACGGATGAAAACGGATACCAACGGATGAAATGGATCGAAGTGCGGCCGGGCCTTGCCAGTTGTCGAGGTCTTCGCAATGGCACATCCGACATGAGTTCCGCTCTTATCCTGTTTATCCGTTTTTATCAGTGTTCATCCGTGTTCCTGCCCTGGTTGTTCACGCGGGGCGGGCACGAAGGATGAACTGCTCGGCGCAGAGCTCGGTCAGCTCGCGCTGCGAAACCCCCCCGATCGTCATCCGCCCCAGCCTGAGCGTGACCTCCCCCTTGCCCGCATGCTCGTGGTACAGCTTCGAGAGCCGCGGCGAGATGTTCACCACGAAGGATTCGAGCGCGTAGCCGGTCTGCTCGAACATCGCACGGATCTCCTCGAAGGTGAAAAATCGCAGGTGCGTGACGTCGAGCAGCCCGCGCTCGTCGTAGGTGAAGCGCCCGTTCAGCAGCAATCCCGCGGAGACCTGCAGGTTGCGTGCGTTGGGGATGCTGGCGACGAGCCGGCCCTCGGGTGAAAGGCATTCGCGCGCGCGCTTCAGTACCGCCCATGGGTTCACGAGGTGTTCCAGCACGTCGCCCGCCACCAGCAGGTCGAAGGATCCGGGGCCGAATCCTTCGCGGGCCAGCTCGACATCCTCGATCCGCTTGTTGATCACGCGGTCCAGTCGCGTGGCCGCGTGGGCCGCCGCTCCGCGCCCGGCCTCGATGCCGGTGACTTTCGCGCCGGGGAAACGCGCCTTCAGCCGCGCCCCGAAGGCGCCGGAGGCACACCCGATCTCGAGCACGCTGCGCGGCGCGGTTTCGATCGCACGCAGCAGCGCTTCGTTGACGTGGTCCTCGTAGTGCGCGCTGTCCTGCTCCTCCACGTCGAGGCACGTGACCCACGGTGGCAGCCGTGCCGGTGCGCTTTCAGAGGGAACGGAGCTCATGGAGGGCAAGTTTGCCTGATAAAATCCGCTCTTTGGCAGACCCTTCCTTCAGATGCAGACCTTCCAGCAGCTCGTCCTGAAGCTCCAGGACTACTGGGGCCAGCAGGGCTGCGCCATCCTCCAGCCCTACGACATGGAAGTAGGCGCGGGCACCTCCCACACCGCCACGTTCCTGCGCTCGCTGGGGCCGGAGCCGTGGCGCGCCGCGTACGTGCAGCCTTCGCGCCGGCCCAAGGATGGACGCTACGGCGAAAATCCCAACCGCCTGCAGCACTACTACCAGTTCCAGGTGGTCCTCAAGCCGTCGCCGCCGGAGATCCTCGATCTCTACCTCGGCTCGCTCGAAGCCATCGGTTTCGACCTGAAGCAAAACGACGTGCGCTTCGTCGAGGACGATTGGGAGAACCCCACGCTCGGCGCCTGGGGCCTGGGCTGGGAAGTGTGGATGAACGGCATGGAGGTCACGCAGTTCACCTACTTCCAGCAGGTGGGCGGCCTCGACTGCAAGCCGATCACGGGCGAGATCACCTACGGCCTGGAGCGCCTGGCGATGTACCTGCAGGGTGTCGAGAACGTGTTCGACCTGGTGTGGACGCCGGGCATCACCTATCGCGACGTGTACCACCAGAACGAGGTGGAGCAGTCGACCTACAACTTCGAGCACTCGGACGCGCCCACGCTGTTGCGTCACTTCACCGACTACGAAGCCGGCGCCAGACGCCTGATGCAAGCGCAGCTGGCGCTGCCCGCGTACGAGCAGGTGCTCAAGGCCGCGCACACGTTCAACCTGCTCGATGCGCGCGGCGCCATCTCGGTCACCGAACGCGCGGGCTACATCGGGCGCATCCGCAACCTCGCCAAGGCGGTGGCGCTGAGCTACCACGAGTCGCGCGAGCGCCTCGGATTCCCGATGCTCAAGCGCACGCCACTTTCCACTCCGCGGGCGCCCGAGGACGCGGCATGAGCGAAACGCTCCTGGTCGAGCTCCTCTGCGAGGAGCTGCCGCCGAAGGCCCTGAAGCGCCTGGGCGATGCATTCGCCGACGGCATCGCGCTCGGCCTGAAGAAGCGCGGCATGATCGAAGGCGACGCCACGGAGGTTCGCACCTATGCCACTCCCCGGCGCCTGGGAGTGCAGGTTGACCAGGTGAGGGCCGCAGCGCAGGCGCGGCCGATCGAAGTGAAGCTGATGCCGGTCGCGGTGGGACTCGACGCCGCGGGCAATCCCACGCCCGCGCTCGCCAGGAAACTCGAGGCCGCGGGCCTGAAGGACCTCGACCCCGCGAAGCTCAAGCGGCGCGTGGACGGCAAGGCCGAGATGCTCTTCGCCGACGCGACCACGCCCGCGGTCCCGCTCGCGAGCGCGCTGCAGGCGGCGCTCGACGAGTCGATCGCGCAGCTGCCGATCCCGAAAGTCATGAGCTACCAGCTGGCCGACGGCGAGACGACGGTGCAGTTCGTGCGGCCGGTGCATGCCGTGGTCGCCCTGCACGGGGCGGCCGTCGTGCCGGTGCGCGCCCTCGGACTGGAGTCCGGACGCAAGACTCGTGGCCATCGCTTCCAGGGCGCATCGGAAGTGGAGCTCGCGAAGGCCGGCGACTACGCGGTGCGCCTCGAGCGCGACGGCGGCGTCATCGCCGATTTCGCTCGCCGCCGCGCCTCGATCCTGGAGCAGCTGGAGGCGAAGGCGCGCGAGTCCGGGGCCGCGCTCGGCGATCCTGCCGCGTTCGAGGCGCTGCTCGACGAGGTGACCGCGCTGGTCGAGATGCCGACCGTCTACGTCGGCAGGTTCGAAAGCGGATTCCTTTCGGTGCCCGCGGAGTGCCTCGTGCTCACCATGCGCCAGAACCAGAAATACTTTCCGCTCTTCGACGCGGCCGGCAAGCTCACCGAGCGCTTCCTCATCGTGAGCAACATGCGCCTGGCCGATCCGGTCAACATCGTCCAGGGCAACGAACGCGTGGTTCGCCCGCGCCTGGCCGACGCGCGTTTCTTCTTCGAGACCGACAAGAAGGTGAAGCTCGCCGACCGCGTGGCGCAGCTCGGCACCGTCGTTTATCACAACAAGCTCGGCTCGCAGCTGGATCGCGTGGAGCGCCTGCGCCGCCTGGCCACACGCATCCAGTCGATGCTGCCGCGCGGCGAAAAGGGCCGCCCGTACGCCGATCGCGCGGCGCTCCTCGCGAAGGCCGACCTGGGCACGCTGATGGTGGGCGAATTCCCGGAGCTGCAGGGTGTGATGGGCAAGTACTACGCGCAGGCCGACGGCGAGGAGCCGTCCGTGGTCCGCGCCATCGAGCAACACTACTGGCCGCGTTTCTCCGGCGACCAGCTTCCCGCGGGCGACGTGAGCATCGCATTGGCCCTGGCCGACAAACTCGAGACACTGGTCGGCATCTGGGGCGTGGGCCAGCAGCCCACCGGCGACAAGGATCCGTTTGCCCTGCGGCGCAATGCGCTCGGCGTGTTGCGCATCCTTTCGGAGAAGGCCGAGGCGGGGGCACTGGACCTCGCCCACCTGCTCACCGAGGCGGTGGCGGGGTTCCCCGCGGGCAAACTCGCCGACGGCACCATCGGCGCCGTCCATACCTTCATGCTCGAGCGCCTGCGCTCCGCGCTGCGCGAAAAGGGCTTCGAGGCGAACGAGGTCGAAGCCGTGCTGGCCGACGATCCCACGCTCATCCGCCAGGTGTGGGACCGCATCGCCGCGGTGCGCGAATTCCGTTCGCTGCCGGAAGCCGCGGCGCTGGCCGCTGCGAACAAGCGCATCCAGAACATCGTGCGCAAGTCGCCTTCGTCGGACCCACCCGACTACGCGCTGCTGCAGGAGCCCGAAGAGCGCAAGCTGCTCGCGTCGCTCACCCGGGTGCGCGCGATCGTCGAGGACAAGTTCGCCGGCGGGGATTTCACCGGCAGCCTCACGGCGCTCGCGACGCTGCGCGACGACGTCGACACCTTCTTCGAGAAAGTGCTGGTGAACGCGCAGGATCCGGGGTTGCGCGCGGCGCGGCTCGGGCTTCTCAGGGACCTCGGCGCGGCGATGAACAGGGTCGCCGACATCTCGAAGCTTTCCGCATGACCGTGAAACTCGTCATCCTCGACCGCGACGGCGTCATCAATTTCGACAGCGAGCAGTACATCAAGTCGCCGGCCGAATGGCGCCCGATCCCCGGCTCGATCGAGGCGATCGCGCGCCTGAACCAGAACGGATTCCGCATCGCGGTGGCCACCAACCAGTCGGGCATCGGGCGCGGCCTCTTCGACATGGCCACCCTCAACGCCATCAACGACAAGATGATGGAGATGGTTTTCCGCCAGGGTGGGCGCATCGACGCGCTGTTTTTCTGTCCGCACACCGCGGCGGAAAAATGCACCTGCCGCAAGCCCGCCACCGGCATGTACGAGGAAATCGCGGCGCGTTTCCACACCGAGCTGAAGGGCGTGCCGTGTATCGGCGACAGCCTGAAGGACCTGCAGGCGGCCGAAGCGGTCGGCGGCCAGCCCATCCTGGTGCTCACCGGCAAAGGGGCGAAGACGAAAGCCGAAGGCGGCGTGCCGAAGAAGACGCAGGTGTTTGCCGACCTCGCGGCGGCCTCGATCCACATCATCACGCCGGCATGACCACCTTACGCTCGGTCCTTTTCCTGGTGGGAAGCATCGCCATCACCGCGTTCTTCGGGATCCTCGTCCCCGCCGGCCGCGTCGTGGGCTTCAGAGGTGCTGCGTGGGTGGCGCGCACCTACGCGCTGGTGATGCTGGCGTGGATCCGGTTTTCGGTCGGCATCAGCTACGAGGTCGCCGGTTGGGAGAACGTGCCCGCCTTCCCGGTGGTGGTGATGGCCAAGCACCAGTCGGCTTGGGAGACACTTTTCATGCAGGGGCGGCTGCCGCCCCAGTGCTGGATCGTGAAGAAGGAGCTGCTGTGGCTGCCGTTCGTGGGCTGGTGCCTGCTGGCGATCCGCGCCATCGCCATCAACCGCTCGAGTGGCCAGAACGCGCGCGAGCAGATCGTGGAGCAGGGCGCCCGGCGACTGCAGCAGGGCATGTGGGTGTCGATATTTCCGGAAGGCACGCGCACCGCGCCGGGCAAGGTCGGGCGTTATGGCATCGGGGGCGCGATGCTGGCCACGCGAACCGGCACACCGATCCTGCCGATTGCACACAACGCCGGCGAATACTGGCCGCGCTACGCGTTCCGCAAGCGTCCCGGCACCGTGAAGGTCGTCATCGGACCCCTCATCCAGACCCGCGGCCGCGACCTGATCGCGGTGAACAACGAGGTCCAGCAATGGATCGAGGCGCGCATGCGCGAGATCTCGCCGGGGCGCCATGGCGCGCCTTGAGCTCGTCTCGCGCGACCTGCGCGCCATGGATCTGGGCGGGCAGCGCGTCGACTACGTGCTGGCGCGCCGTCGCGGGCGCCGCGGCGTCGGCATGAAGGTGGACGAATCCGGGCTCACGGTAAGCGCCCCCGCCTCCATGCCGGCGGCGCGGATCGAGGATCTGGTGCGGCAAAGCCAGGCGTGGGTGCTGCGCAAGATCCTCGAATGGAGCGCGCGGCAGGTCCCGCGGGTGGAATGGACCGACGGCGCGCTGCTTCCGTACCTCGGCACCACGCTCATCCTGCGCACGGGGCACGGCGCGCGCGCGCGGGTCGAACGCCACGCCGACGACCTGCACGTGTGCACCCCGACCGGCAATGGCGAAGATGTGCGCCGAGCCGTCGTCGCCTGGTACCGGCGGATGGCCCAGGGCCACCTCAAGGATCGGGCTGCGGCGCTTGCAACCGCGGCCGGGCTGGCCCAGCCGAGGGTATTCATCTCCTCGGCCCTGGCGCGCTGGGGCAGCTGCAACTCGAAACGCGAGGTCCGTCTGGCGTGGCGGCTGATGAAAGCGCCGCCGGAAATGGTCGACTACGTCGTCTGCCATGAACTCGCCCACCTTCGGCACATGGACCACTCGCCGGCGTTCTGGGCGGAGGTGGAGCGCCAGTGCCCGGATTCCCGGGCGTTGCGCGCCCGGCTCTTCGCCACCGACCATCTGTATCGATCCTTCTAGGGAGGCGCCATGCGACTGCTCCACACCATGCTGCGGGTCGGGGACCTGCAGAAATCCATCGACTTCTACACCGGCGTCCTCGGCATGAAGCTGCTGCGGCGGAAGGACTACCCGGACGGGAAATTCACGCTCGCCTTCGTCGGCTACGGCGACGAATCCAGCCACGCCGTGATCGAGCTCACCCACAACTGGGACACCCCGTCCTACGACCTGGGGACCGGATTCGGCCATATCGCGGTGGCGGTCCCGGACGCCTTCAAGGCCTGCGAGGCGGTCCGGGCCCGGGGCGGGAAGGTGACCCGCGAGGCCGGGCCGATGAAACACGGTTCAACCGTCATCGCCTTCGTGCAGGATCCGGACGGCTACAAGATCGAATTTATCGAGCAAAACTAGGCCGTTCGGGCCTGATGGGGCGATTTCGCCACGCTTTGTGGCGTTACGGCGACATTTCATCCGTAAACTCGATACTCGACGGTTGTGATCTAGATCATAAGACCTTTTGCCGGAACCCACTAGCATCACGGTTCGAAACAAACAGGCCCCCGCCGTCATGGAGAGTTGATCAGGATGAATAAGACCCGCCAGTTCCTGGCCGGCGTGTGTATTGCTGCCCTGTCGTTCGCAGCCGACGCCCAGCAGAGAAACCCCCTCGAGTCGCGTCTCGAAGCCCGCAAGGTCACCGTGGGCGCCGACGGCAAGGAAGCGCTCGCTGCGGCAGAATCCGCGCGCCCGGGCGACCTGATCGAATACACCGCCACCTACCGCAATACGGGCCCGGGCGCGGTGCGCACCCTTGAAGCGACGTTGCCGATCCCGGCGGACACGGAGCTCGTCGCCGGCAGCGCCACCCCCGCGAACGCGCGCGCAAGCCTCGACGGCACCGCGTTCGCCCCGACCCCGCTCAAGCGCAAGACCACCGTGAACGGCCGCGAGGTCGAATCCGCCGTGCCGCTGCGCGAATACCGCTCGCTGCGCTGGTACCCGGGCGAGCTCGGCCCCGGCAAGGCGCTCGCTTTCAGTGCCCGCGTGCGTGTCCTGGCCGACCGCGCGGCGCCCCCCGCCGAGAAGGCGAACCCCCGATGAAGCTGAATGTGAACCCATTCACGGACCGGCACCCGCCGGTCTGTCTTTTTCCGCGTCTCGAATCCCGCAACTCAATCGTCCGTGTGCAAGCAATCAATAAGGAGAGGTCCATGAAGTCCATCAAGGCTTGGCTGTTGATCCTGGCGGGGGTGGCTTTCACACTCTTCGCGGGATTCGCGAATGCCGCCCCGCCACCCGTAGGCGCCATCATCGGCAACCAGGCGACGGCCACGTACAACGACACCGGCGGCACGCCGCGCACGGCGACGTCGAACCTGGTCCAGACCACGGTCTCGCAGGTGAAGGACTTCTCGCTGACCGCCAACGGCGCGCGCACCGCGGCGCCCGGGCAGACGGTGTACTACCCGCACACGATCCAGAACATCGGCAACGGGACCGATACCTACGCGCTGAACACATTGACGTCGACGAACTTCGCCGGCGCCGCCGCACCCCACGGCTCGCTCGCGTATTACATCGACGCAAACGGCGACGGCACGCCCGATAACGCCACGCCGATCACGACGACCGGACCGATCGCCGCCAACGGCATCTTCCGCTTCGTGGTTGCCGGCCAGGTGCCCGCTTCCGCCGCGGCCACGGACACCGCGACCATCACGGTGAGCGTTTCCGACACCACGCCGACGACGCGCACCAACCTGGACGTCACCACGGTGGCGACCTCGGTCATCACGGTCACCAAGTCGCTGTCGCAGGCCTCGGGTCCCGCGCCCAACGCCGGTCCGATCACCGTGACCCTGGCGTACACCAACTCCGGCACCTCGCCCGCGACCAACGTCCAGCTCACGGACAACCTGCCGCCGGACATGATCTACATCCCCAACTCCGGCCGCTGGAGCGTTTCCGGCGCCACCGTCCTGGGCGACACCGGCGCGGACCCCGCGGGCATCACCTACGCCGCCACGCTGGGCGCGCCGTACACGGTCACCGCCACCATCGCCAACGTCCCCGCCGGCTTCTCCGGCACCGTGACCTTCGCGGTGTCGATCGGCGCGCGTCCCCCGGGCCTGGTCAACAACACCGCCAGCTACCTCACGGCGACACAGCTCACGACCAACACCAACACCGCGACCTACCAGGTGCTGCAGACGGCAAACGTCGTGGCCAACGGTTCAACCACGGCCAGCACCAACGGCACGGGCGAGCCCGTCACCGTCGCCGGCGCCGCGGCCGGTTCCACGTTCAACTTCACCGACACCATCTGGAACCTCGGCAACGCCGCCGATACCTTCGGCGTCGCCCTCACCGGCACGGCGAGCTGGCCGCCGGGCACAACCTTCACGCCGCTGCAGTCCGATGGCGTGACTTCGCTCATCGCCAACACGACGCCGTCGATCCCGCTCTACAGCGCGGGCTGCCCGGCGGGTTACGTGACGGACGTCGCCAACCAGCGCTGCGGCTATCGCGTCATCATCCGGGTGCAGCTGCCCGCCGTGGCCACGGGCGGTCCCTACAGCGTGACGCTCACCGCCACGTCGACCTTCGACAACACGAAGTCGGACCCGGTGATCAACACGCTTACCGCCGTCACCGCCAACACGGTCGACCTGACGAACGACGTCTCGTCGGCCACGGCGACCGTCGCCCAGGGCCTGGGCACCACCGGCACCGCGGTCATCACCACCAACACGGTGACGCCTTCGACCACCGGCACGACGATCACCCGCTTCCGCCTGTTCGTGAACAACACCGGCGCGGTCAACGACAACTTCAACCTGTCGGCGGCGGGCACGCCGCCGGGCTGGACGGTGGTGTTCCGCGCCGACGGCGGAGTGGGCGACTGCTCGACGGTGGGCGCGACGCTCACCTCGA
This sequence comes from Burkholderiales bacterium, assembly GCA_038203035.1. Taxonomy (GTDB): domain Bacteria; phylum Pseudomonadota; class Gammaproteobacteria; order Burkholderiales; family Usitatibacteraceae; genus Usitatibacter. The sequence goes on along the minus strand of JBBREI010000004.1, from coordinate 38,430 downwards.
CGGGCACCCTCAACGCCGGCACCAACCGGCTGGTCTGCGCCGAGGTCACGGTGCCGATCGCCGGATCCGGGCAGGCAGCCGCGGCTACCTACAACCTGGACTTCACGGTTGTCTCGTCGACCAACGTCGCGGTGACTGACGTCAAGCGCGATGCGGTCGTGGTGAACCAGGTGCACGCGGTCTCGCTCACGCCCAACAACACCCAGCAGACGTTCCCCGGCGGCTCGATCACGTACAACCACGTGCTCTCGAACACCGGCAACGTGACCGAGACCATCAGCTTCGCGGCGGGCTTCCTCACGGATTCGCGCTCGGCGCAGGGCTGGACCTCGACCGCGTACGTCGACGGCAACGGCAACGGGACGTTTGATCCCGGCGTCGACGACGTCCCGGCCAACCTGGTGACGACGGCGACCTCGTTCGCGCTGGCGCCTTCGGCCACGCGCGCGATCTTCGTGCGTGTGTTCGCGCCGCCTTCGGCCACCGGCGCCGATCCCGCCAACGTGACGCAGCTGATCGCGAGCTACAACTCGGGCGCCTCCACCACGACGGCGAACGACACCACGTCGGTGACCGACGGCCTGGTGCTCACCAAGCGCCAGCGCACGATCAACTGCGACGGCACGGGTGCGGGCACGTTCTCCGCCGCCCCGATCCCTGCCGGCCCGGCTACGGCCCCGGGGCGCTGCCTGCAGTACGAGGTCGTGGCCCAGAACACCACCGCGCTGAACATCACGGCGGTGATCATCAACGACAACATCCCGGCCAACACCAGGCAGCACAACGCTTGCGGAGCGCCTTCGGTCGCCCCCGCCGGCCCGGTGGTGAGCTCGCCCGGCGATGGCTTCGGCCCCCCCGGCACCATCAGCGTCGCCGTCGGCCCGCTGACGCCGTCGCAAAGCTCGACCCTCACCTTCTGCGTGCAGATCGACCTGTGATGTGAGCGGATGGGAGGCGCGTTGTCCGCGCCTCCCCTTTTCGATGTCCCTTCATCGAGGGGCCATCGGAAAGCAGCAGAACCAGAACCAGAACCGGGACGAAAAATCAGCGCGATGGGCCTCAGGGAGCAGATGACGGCAGGGTGGGTGCGCTGGGCGCGGTGGGCCGCGGCCTGCGCGCTTGCGACCGCCTGCGGCGCCCATGCCGCCCCCGCACCCGGCACGCCGATCAACAACCAGGCCACCGCCACGGCGACGGCCGGCGCTTTCCCGCTCACGCCTGCTTCCAACATCGTGTCGGCGATCGCCGCGGGTGGCCCCCCCGCCAACTACGCAGCGGTGCTGGCCGTGGCCACGCAGGTCGTGACCAGCGCCGGCGCCACGGTCCGCATCCCGCACACGCTGACCAACACCGGCGTGCTCACGGACGCGTACACGCTCACCGTGACGCCGATCGCCAGTGTCTCGACGCTGGTCAGCGCACAGCTCTTCGCCGATGCAAACAGCGACGGCATCCCCGATTCCGCCACGCCGCTCACGGCCCCGGTCACGCTCAACCCGGGCCAGGTGTTCCATTTCGTCGCCGTCTACGTGATCTCCGCGGCCGCGTCGCCGTCGGCCACGGCGGTGGCGCGCATCTCGGCCGCCAGCGCGGGCGGCGCGGTGGTCAAGCCGATCAACGACTCGCTGCTGCTGCGCGATCCCAACGTCCGCGTCGACTGCGGGATCATCACCAAGATCCTGTCGCGCGAGCGCGGCCCCTCGCCGGCGGGCCCGGTCACCGTCACGCTGGGATACGGCGCCTGCGAAACGCCGCGCACGAAGATCGTGTTGACCGACCGCATGCCGGCCGGGATGCGCTACGTCGCCGGCAGCGGCCGCTGGACCAACGCGGCGGGCCTGGTGCTCACCGACGGCGTGACCCCGGGCGACGATCGCCAGGGCGCGCCCGGCACCCAGATCGCGTACGACTTCAACGTGAGCACGCCCGGCGCGGTCACCGCGGCGATCTTCAACGTTCCCGAGCGCACTGGCGGATTCGTCACCTTCGATGTCGAGGTCGACGCGGGCCTGCCGATCGGCACGCTGATCGCGAACTTCGTCGAGTTCAACTTCTACGACGCGGGCGGGGCCAGCGGCAAGTCCGGCCGCGAAGGTCCGGCCACGTACCTGGTCAACGGGCGTGCGAGCTTCGACCTCACGGGCGAAACGCTTGGCACCGTCACCCCGGGCTCGACGGCCGTGTTCACCAACGTGCTGCGCAACCGCGGGGATATCGCCGACACGTTCGACATCACGCTCGCGGGCAGCAACTTCCCCGCCGGCACCACCTTCGCGCTGTTCCAGGCCGACGGCGTGACCCCGCTGGCCGACACCAACGCCAGCGGCATCCCCGACACCGGCGTCGTGGGCCCGGGCGGCAGCTACAACATCGTGGTGAAGGCCTCGATCCCGGCCACCGCCGCACCGGGCGCCTACAAGATCACCAAGACGGCGCGTTCGGCCGCGAACCCGCTCGCCACCGCCAGCGGCGACGACAAGGTCGACACCATCGCGGGCAAGTGCTCGATCACGCTCGACCCCGACAACAACGCGCAGGTCGGCTTCGGCCAGCACGTCACCTACACGCACTACCTCACCAACCGCGGCAACTGCACCGAGGTTGTCCGCGCCATGCTCGAATACATCCGCGACAGCCGCCCGGGCTGGACCTCGCGCGTGTACGTGGACAATCCCGCCGCCGGCGGCGCCTCCCTGCCCGGCGTGCTCGATCGCGGCGACGTCGAGATCGTCCAGGGCTGGACCACGACGCTCGCCCCGGGCGAGAGCCTGCGCATCCTGGTCGACGTGCTGGCCCCGATGCAGGACGAGGCCCAGGCCGCGAAGGTGAAGGGCAAGGCCGCGGTCGGCGACAGCAACCTCACGACGTTGCAGCTCACGCCCAACTCGGGCCCGGCCCTGGTGGTGCGCGACACCACGATCGTGAAGGCCGACAGCGGCCCCGCCGATCCCTCCGACGTGATCCGCAACTTCACCAACGGCACCTACTCCACGCCGACCGGCTGGGGCGTGATCGGCGGCGAGCTCTACATCAAGGCGGACGCGGGTTCGTGCAACGCGCTGCCCGGCAGCGCCGAGACACGCACCGTCGTCATCACCGGCCCCAACGGCGAGCGCGAGGAAGTTGTCGGGGTCGAGACCGGCCCCAATACCGGCGTCTTCGTCGTCACCACGTTGCTGCCGGTACGCGCGCCCCCCGTTGTTGCGCTCGACGGCATCGTCGAGGGCCGGCCCGGCGACGTGTTCGACATCGAGATCCTCGGCTGCGGCCGGCGCATCGCAACCACGGTCACGCTGATGGAGCCCTCGAGCGTCGTTTTCGACAGCCGCAGCAATGAACCGGTGGCCAATGCGCGCGTGACGCTGGTCACCGCGGCGGGCGGCCAGTGCTCCACGTCCCCGGCCGCCGTCACCGGTGGCGGCAACCCCGCGGTCACCGGGGCCGACGGGCGCTTCGCCTTCCCGGTGTTGCCGGCGGGTCAATACTGCCTGCTGGTGAACGCCCCCAACGGCTACACCTTCCCGTCGCAACTGCAGTGGCCGCAGCTGCCGGCGGGGCGCAACCTCCACGTGACCGGCCTGCGTTCCGGCGGCTCGTACGGCGGCGTCTTCCCGATCGGCGCCGGCGGCCTGCTGGTGGTCGACCTGCCGGTGGATGCGGCCGCGCAGGACGGGCTCTTCGTGCAGAAAGAAGCCTCGCGTGCGGTGGCCGAGGTCGGCGAGTTCGTCGACTACACGGTGCGCGTGCGCAACTCCACCGGCAACGCGCTCGATCGCGCCGATGTGATGCTGGTCGACGACCTGCCCGCGGGCTTCGCCTACGTGGCGGGCACCGCGCGCCGCGACGGCGCCGCGATCGCCAATCCGGATGGTGGCGCCGGCCCGCGCCTCACGCTGCGCATCGGCGCCATGGCAAGCGGCGCCGAGGCCACGGTCACCTACCGCGTGCGCCTCGGGCCCGGCTCGATGCAGGGCGACGGCATCAACCGCGCGCAGGCGCGTTACGTCGCCAACGGCGCCTCGACCTTCTCCAACGTCGCCACCGCGCGTGTCCAGGTGACCGGCGGTGTCTTCACCAACAAGGGCTACATCCTCGGCAAGGTGTACCTCGACTGCAACAGTAACGGCCTGCAGGATTCGGGCGAGCCCGGCGTGCCGGGCGTGCGCGTCGTCCTCGAGGACGGCACCTACGCGCTCACCGACGGCGGCGGCAAATACAGCTTCTACGGGATCGTGAACCGCACCCACGTGGTGAAGGCCGACGCCACCACGTTGCCCGCCGGTGGCAGGCTCGTGGCCATCAGCACGCGCAACCTCGGTGACGGGGGCAGCCGCATCGTCGACCTCAAGTCGGGTGAGCTGCAGCGCGCCGATTTCGCGCTTGCCGGCTGCGCCGCGCCGTTGGTCGAGCTGGTGAAGAAACGCATCGAGGCCGCGGGCGCCGGTGACGAGATGTCGGCGCTTTTCGGCAGCACGCTCACCACGCAGGCGGTCACGGTCAGCGACGTGAGGGCGCTGCCCGCCAGCGGCGTGGTCCAGGTCACGCCGAGCGTGGGCCTCACGCAATCCACCGCCACCGCCGTGCCGCCGACGCAGGCCGCGATGCAGTCGCTGCTGCCGCAGGCCGGCGACCGCCGCCCGTCGCCCGCACCGCACCTGGCGACCGCGCCGGCAGCGTCCTCGGCGCCCGCGCTCGAAGCGCTCGAGACCCTCCTGCCGACACTCGACAACACGCTCGGCTTCATCGGCCTCACCGACGCCCAGACGCTGCCCTCCGCCCAGGCCACCGTGCGCGTCAAGGGAACCGCGGGCGCCACGTTCCGGCTTTCGGTCAACGGCGCCGAGATCCCGCAGAGCCGCATCGGCAAGCGCGCGGTGCTGCAGGACAAGCAGCTCCAGGCGTGGGAGTACTTCGGCATCGAGCTCAAGCCGGGCGAGAACACCCTCACGCTGGCGCAGGTCGATTCCTTCGGCAACGCGCGCGGCAGCCAGACGCTGCGCGTGGTCGCGCCCGACCGGCTCGGCCGGCTGGCGCTCGAGTTGCCGGCCGGTGGCGGCATCGCCGATGGCCGCACGCCGGTCACCATCGTCGTGAAGCTCACCGACGAGCGCGGCACGCCGGTCACCGCGCGCACCCCCGTGACACTCGAGGCCGGCCTGGGCCGCTGGAAAACCGCGGACCTGAACCCCGCCGAGCCCGGACTGCAGGTGATGGTCGAAGGCGGGCGTGCCGAGGTCGAACTGCTGCCCCCGCCCGAGCCGGGCACGACGCAGCTCGCCGCATCGAGCGGGACGATCAGGGCCGAGGCGCGCCTGGACTTCCTGCCGGAGCTGCGCAAGATGATCGCCACCGGCGTGCTCGAGGGCATCATCAACCTGCGCAACGTCGGCACGCGGGCGCTCACCCCGGCGCGCGAATCCGACGGCTTCGAGCAGGAGCTCAGGCACATCTCGCGTGAATGGGACAACGGCAAGACGCAGGCGGGCGCGCGCGCCGCGTTCTACCTCAAGGGCAAGATCAAGGGCGACTACCTGCTGACTGCCGCCTACAACTCCGACAAGGACACCAAGGAGCGCCTGTTCCGCGACATCCAGCCCGACGAGTTCTATCCGATCTACGGCGATTCCAGCGTGCGTGGCTTCGACGCACAGTCGACCAGCAAGCTGTATGTCCGCATCGACAACAAGCGCTCCTACCTGCTCTGGGGCGACTTCACCACCCAGTCGATGAGCGAGACGCGCAAGCTCACCAGCTACAGCCGCTCGCTCACCGGCGTGCGCCAGCACTACGAAAACGACCGCGTCTCGGTCAACGCCTTCGCCAGCCGCGATTCCACCCGCCAGGTGATCGAGGAGCTGCGCGCCAACGGCACCTCCGGCCCGTACACGCTGGGCACGCCGAACGCGCTCGTGAACAGCGAGAAGATCGAGATCATCACGCGCGACCGCAACCAGCCGGCGCTGATCGTGGCCTCGGTGGCGCAGTCACGCTTCTCCGACTACGAGATCGAGGCGCTCACCGGGCGCATCCTCTTCAAGTCGCCGGTGCCGAGCGTCGACCGCGACCTGAACCCGGTCTTCGTGCGCGCCACCTACGAGGTCGACCAGGGCGGCGAGAAGTTCTGGGTCGCGGGCGTCGACGCGCAGGTGAAGCTGGGCGATCGCGTCGAGGTCGGCGGCGTCTACGTCAAGGACAAGAACCCGCTCGCGCCGTATTCGCTTGCGGGCGCCAACCTGACGGTGAAGGTCGCCGACGGCACTTTCCTGATCGGGGAAGCGGCGCGCTCCGAAAGCGGCGTCGATTCCCGCACCGGCGACGCCGCCCGCATCGAGCTCAAACACGATTCGTCGAAGGTGAAGGCCAACGCCTACGTCGCCCGCAGCGACCGCGACTTCGACAATCCCGGCGCCTACCTCACGCAGGGCCGCGGCGAATCCGGCGGCAAGCTCGACTACAAGCTTTCGGAGCGCACCACGATCCGCGCCGAGGCGCTGCGCACCGAAGACATCGCCAACCATTCGGTGCGCGACGGCGTCGCGGTTTCGATCCAGCACCAGCTCGCCAACCGCCTCACGTTCGAGCTCGGCATGCGCCACGCGGTGGAGAAGGGCGTGGGCTCCGCGGTGCCGGTGATCCCGTCCCCCGACGGCGGCTTGACGATCCCGCAGCCGATGCCCGAGGAGGTCACCACGGTGCGCGCGCGCCTGACCGGCTCGCTCCCACAGGTCGAGGGCCTCTCGATGTACGGCGAGCTGGAGGTCGACGTGCAGGACGCCGCCCGCAAGATCATCGCCGCGGGCGGGGAATACCAGTTGCCCAACAAGGGCCGCGTCTACGCGCGCCACGAATTCATCTCGTCGATCACCGGCCCCTACGGCCTGAACGCCAACGAGCGCCAGAACACCACCGCGGTCGGCGTCGACACCGAATACATGAAGGACGGCAAGCTCTTCAGCGAATACCGCATCCGCAACGCCATCGCCGGCGGCGACACCGAGGCCGCGGTGGGCCTGCGCAACCTCTGGTCGATCGCCCCGGGCGTGCGAGTCGGCACCACGCTCGAGCGTGTGCAGTCGATCGCCGGCACCGGCATGAACGAAAACACCGCCGTCACCGTCGCGCTCGAATACACCGCGGTCGAATGGTGGAAGGGCAGCACGCGCGTCGAGGTGCGCGAGGGCCAGGCGTCCGATTCGCTGCTCTTCACCGTGGGCCTGGCCGCGCGCCTGTCGCGCGACTGGACCGCGCTGGCGCGCAACGCCTACACCCGGCAGCGCAACGGCAACGGCGGCGGCGAGCAGGTGATCGATCGCATGCAGGCGGGCCTGGCCTGGCGCGACAACGACACCAACAAATGGAACGCCCTGGCGCGCGTGGAGCACCGCCTGGAGCGCAACGACCTGCAGCAGGGCCTGGAGCTCAGGAACGAAACCACGCTCCTGTCGATCCACGCCGACTGGCAGCTGAGCCGCCCGTTTGTGGTGTCGGGCCGCTACGCCGCGAAGTGGGCCACGGACAAATCCAACGCCATCTCGTCGAAGTACCGCGCGCAGGTGGTGGGTGGCCGCGCCACCTGGGAGTTCGCCCCGCGCTGGGACCTGTCGCTCGCCGCGAGCATGATGCTTGGCGATTCCACCGCTTCGCGACAGTATGGCGTCGGGCTCGAGCTCGGATACCTGCTGGCCACGAACCTCTGGGTTTCCGCGGGCTACAACTTCACCGGCTACAAGGACGCCGACCTGGCGGGCGCAGACTACACCTCCAAAGGGCCGTTCGTGCGCCTGCGCTACAAGTTCGACGAAAGCATCACCGAAACCCTGGCACCCGCGAAGAGCGCCGAGAAAAACGCGAACAAAGTGTCCGGAGGGACCCCGTGAGACCGATGCGCGCGCTGATGCTGATGCTGGTGGCCGTGGGTCTTATGGCCGCGGGCCGGGTCCATGCGCAGAGCTGCTCGGCGATCGTCGCGGGGCCCGCGAGCTTCACCGGCATCGTCAATACGTATTACCCGGGCAACGGCACCGCCAGTGCGGGTTCGACCTCGATCAGCATCGGCACCTCCACCGGCGCCGGTGTGCCGATCGCCTCCGGCGACCTGTTGATCGTCATCCAGATGCAGGATGCGGCGATCAATTCGTCGAACACGTCTTCCTACGGCGGCAGTGGTGGCGGCCAGGGCCAGACGAACATCAACAACACCGGCCTGTACGAATACGCGGTCGCGACCAACGCGGTGGGCACGGGCGGGGGCACCGTCACGCTGGTAAGCGGCCTTTCCAATACCTACCGCAGCGCGGCGGCCAACGGCACCAGCGGACAGAAGACCTTCCAGGTCGTTCGTGTTCCGCAGGCCTCCTCGGCCACCATCACCGGCGACCTGCAGGCGACCGCGTGGAACGGCTCCAGCGGCGGCATCGTCGCCATCGACGTCACCGGCAACCTCACGTGGGGCGGGCGCACCCTCGACGTTGCAGGCCGCGGTTTCCGCGGCGGCGGCGGCCAATGCTCGATCGGCGCCGGCGGCACCTGGGCGAACACGGACTATCGCACCGCAGTGGTGGCACTCAACCTCGCCGGCGTTGGAACGACCCCGAACGGGTCCAAGGGCGAAGGCGTCGCGGGTACTCCGATCCTTGTCTTCACTCCGACCACGATTGGCAGCAACGCGGCCGGCGTCAGCACCAACACCGGCGGCACAGACGGCAGCAGCGGCGGCTACCCGAACGGCAGCTTCGGACGCGGCGCGCCGGGTAACGGCGGCGGCGGCGGCACCGACGGCAACCCGCCGATTAACGACCAGAACACGGGCGGCGCGGGTGGCGGCAACTATGGCATCGGCGGCAAGGGTGGCTACGGCTGGACACCGGGCACGCCTCCCGGCTTCGATACCGGCGGCTTCGGCGGCATGGCCATGCCCAACAGCGCAGCGCGCCTCTTCATGGGCGGCGGCGGCGGCGCCGGCTCGACCAACAACTGCACGGGTGCGCCGGCGTTCGGCCAGGCGTCCTCGGGCGCGGCGGGCGGCGGCATTGTGTTCGTGCGCGCCGGCACCACCACCGGCACGGTCAGCATCGCGGCGAACGGCACCAACGGCAACTCGACCATCACCAACGACGCTTCCGGTGGCGGCGGCGCCGGTGGCACGGTGCTGGTGTTCGTCGACAACAACGGCGCCGCGGTCAACGCCTCGATCGATGTGCGCGGCGGCAACGGCGGCAGCAATACCGGTGGCGGCGCCCCCCACGGCCCGGGCGGCGGCGGCAGCGGCGGCTTCGCGATCGTCTCCGGTACCGCGACGGTGACAGTTGCCGGTGGCGTGAACGGCACCACGGCCACCAGCCCGACCTCCACTGCCGAATACGGCTCTTCGCCCTCGGTTGGCGGCTTCCAGATCGTGAACCTGGGCGCCGCGGACATTCCGGGCGCCGGCAGCAACAACGCGTGTTTCCCGCGGCTGACCGTCACCAAGACGACGTCGACGCCGTTCGCCGCGGTGGGCGCGCCCGCGACCTACACCATCACGGTCTCGAACCTGGCCGGGCGCAGCGCGGCGACGGGCGTGACACTCGGCGACCCGCTCACCAACGCCAACATCACCTATGCGAGCACCTCGCTGGTCTCACTGCTCGGTGGGGCCACGCGTCCCACGACCACCAACCCCACCATTGGCAGCAACTCGCCGGCGTGGAGCTCGTTCACCATTCCGGGCGGCGGCAGTGTTGCGCTGACCTTCGTCGCCAGCACCACCGCGGCACTTCCCCCCGGCACGTACCAGAACCCGGCCAACGTCACGTACCTCGACCCCACACGCACGGCTTCGCAGACCGTCACGCCGGGCGGCACGTATACCGCCGGAGCCGGGCTCGGCACCGTGCCCGGCAGCAACTACGCTTCGGCCTCGACCACCAACGAGGACGTGACCTTTGTAGCGCCCCCGGCGTTCACCAAGACTTTCAACCCCACGGCGATCACGGTGGGCGCGCCCACCGTGCTCACGGTTTCCGTGACCAATCCGGGTGGCACGGCACTGACGTCGGTGGGATTCACCGATACCTATCCTTCGGGCGTCGTGAACACGGCTTCGCCGGGCGCGACCACGAGTTGCGGCGGCTCTGTCGCCGCGACACCAAACGGCACCGGCTTCGCGCTGGCGGGGGCCAGCATTCCCGCGGGCGGCTCCTGCACCGTCACCGTCAATGTGACGATGACCTCGCCCGGCCCGTACACCAACACGATCGCCGCGGGCGCGCTGACCAATACCCAAAACGTCACCAACCCGAACCCCGCCAGCGCCGCGCTCTTCACCAACATCCGCGTGGTGAAGTCGTTCTCGCCCAACGCCGTCGCGCCCAACAGCGACAGCACGCTTTCGCTCGCGATCATCAACGACAACACGCAGGCGATGAACCTGGCCAATCCGGGGCTCACCGACGTGTTCCCCGCCGGCCTGGTCGCCACCGGCGGCGCCATCACCGTGACCGGCGCCGGATGCACCGGCTTCCTGCCGACGACGGTGGGCGCCAGCGCCACCGCCGTCGTCTTCACCGCGGGCCTGCTGCCCGCCGCCAGCACCTGTACGGTGAGCTTCGCGGTGCGCAGCGCCACCACGGGCATCTACGCCAACACGACCTCCGGCGTCACCACGACGCAGGCGGGGACCACCGGGCCGGTGTCCAACACCTCCAACCTCGGCGTGGGCGTGATCAACATCGCCAAGGCCTTCGCGCCCGCGAGCATCGTGAGCGGCGCCACGTCCACGGTCACCCTCACGCTCACGAATCCGACGGGCGTGGCGCAGACCGGCGGCAACTTCGCCGACACGCTGGTCAACATGTCGGTGAGCGGGAACCAGAACACCGGCGGCACCTGCCTGCCGGTGACGGCGCTCACCAACGGCCAGACGGCGCTCGCCTTTGCGGGGCTCAACGTCCCGATCGCGGGCTGCACTCTCACCTTCCTCCTGACCAGCAGCTCCGTCGGCGCGCAGTCCAACACCACGGGCGGCGTGGCCACGGCGCTGCTGCCGATCGGGCCCACCTCCAACACCGCCCAGATCAACGTTCTCGGCCGCCCGGCGATCGCGAAGGCGTTCTCGCCCACGACCATCAGCGCGGGTGGCATCAGCACGCTGACCTTCACGATCACCAACCCGAGTCCGGTCCCGCTGACGGGCGCGGCCTTCACCGACACGTATCCGGTGAACCTGGTCAATGCCACGCCGCTCACCGTCAGCGGAAGCTGTACCGGCGTAACCACCACTGCAACGGCGGGCGGCAACACATTCAACGTGACGGCGGGCTCGCTGCCAGCTTCGTCGAGCTGCACGATCACGGTCGCGGTCACGTCCTCGGTCACCGGCATCTACAACAACACCACGACGACCGGTGTCGCCACGACACAGACTGGCGCCGCGATTGGGGGCTCGCAGTCGAACACCGCGACCCTCAACGTCGCCGCGACGCCCACGATCGTGAAGTCGTTCGGCACATCGCCGATCGCGCAGGGCGGCACCAGCACCATGCAGTTCGTGGTCACCAACTCGAACGCGGGCGTGGCGCTCACCAACGTGCGCTTCACCGACAACCTGGTCGGCATGACGGTCGCGAGCCCGACGTTGGGCGGCAGCTGCGGCGCGAGCAATTCGCCGACGCTCTCCGTCGGTGCGACGGCACTCGACATCACCATCCCGACGATTGCCGCGGGCGGCAACTGCACAATCACGCTCACGGTCACCTCGAACACCTCGGGCTCGTGGCCCAACACCACTAGCGGCGCGACCTCCACGCAGACGCCGGTCATGGGCGCGACGTCCAACACCGCGACGCTCGTGGTGCTCTCGCCCCCGACGTTCACCAAGTCTTTCTCGCCCAGCTTCGTGCAGACGGGCGTGGCGAGCACCATCACCTTCACCATCACCAACCCGCAGGCCACCGCGCTCAACAACGTGGCCTTCACCGACACGCTGGTGAACATGGCCGTGGCCTCCGCCCAGGCCACCGGCGGCACCTGCGGCGTCGTCACGGCGCTCGCTGCGGGCCAGACCAACCTGAGCTACACGGTGCCGACGCTTGCCGCGAGCGCGAGCTGCACCATCACGCTCACGGTCAATTCCTCCACCGTGAGCCCGACCGGCGGCCACCCGAACACGACCAGCAGCATCACCAGCACGCAGACGCCCACCAGCGGCGGCGCGCCGGCGACGGCGTACCTGAACGTGCTGGCGGCGCCGACCATCGCCAAGGCGTTCTCGCCCAACTCCGTTTCCGGCACCACGCCTTCGACGATCACGTTCACGCTCACCAACCCGAACGCGATCACGCTTACCAACGTCCGCTTCACGGATACGTTCCCGGCCAACATGCGCACCCCTGCCGTGGCGCAGAACTACATCGGCGCGGGCCGCGGCACCTGCGTGGGCGCTATCCCGAGCGCGCAGGGCGCGACGAACGTCACCGCACTGAGCTTTGCGGCCATCACGATGCCCGCGAACAGCTCCTGCACGATCACCGTCGACATCGAGCTGACCGCCGACGGCGCCTACACCAACACCACCAGCGGCGTCACGACCAACCAGACGACGGTTGGCACGGGATCCTCCGCGACCATCAGCCGCGGCCGCATCGGCCTTACCAAGAGCTTCACGCCCGCGTCGGTGCAGGTCGGCGGCACATCGACGATGGCGTTCACGCTGCTCAACAACACCGGCGGCACAGTCAACAACATCACGCTCACCGACACCTTCCCGGCAGGCATGGTCGCCACGGGCGGCGCGGTCATCGTCAGCGCCGGCGCCTGCACGAACATCGCGCCGAACACCATTGCGGCCAATGCCACTGCGTACGCGCTGACGGACCTGGACAACCTCACCGCGGGCGCGAGCTGCACGATCTCGATGTCGGTCACCGGCAGCACTTCGGGTGTGAAGGCCAACACGGTGACCGGTACGTTGCCCGCCGCCATCACCGGCGTCGCCAGCACCGCGAACCTCACCGTTTACGCCCCGCCCACGATCGCGAAGGCCTTCTCGCCCGCGACGATCGCGGCCGGCGGCAACTCCACCATCACCTTCACGCTCGCCAACCCGAATACTTTCGCGACACTCGCCAACGCCTCGTTCACGGACACACTCGTGAACATGACGGTGAACAACACGGTGGTCGGCGGCACGTGCGTCGGCACCACGCCGTCCACGCTGACCGTTGGCGCCACCGCGCTCTCCTTCTCCGGCATCAGCCTTCCCGCGAACGGCACCTGCACGGTCACGGTCGTGATCACCAGTTCCACCCCGGGCACGCGTCCCAACACGGTGTCCGGCGTCACGACGACACAGACGCCGACGGCGGGCACCGGCAACGGACCGGTGAACCTGACGGTCGCGGGCATCGATCTCACCAAGAGCTTCAACCCGGCGAGCCGCCCCGTTGGCGTGCCGGCGACGCTGACCTTCACCGTCACCAGCCCGTCGTCAGTCGCCTGGAGCAACCTCGCCTTCACCGACACGTTGCCGGCCAACCTGCAGGTGGCGAGCCCCTCCAACGCCAGCACCTCCTGCGGCGCGGGCGTAGTGACCGCGACTCCCGGCAGCAACGTGATCTCGCTCGCCGGCGGCACGATGGCATCCGGCGCCAGCCCCTGCCTTGTCAACGTCGACGTGGTGAGCCCGATCGCCGGCACCTACAACAACGCGGCCGCCAACTTCTCGGGCCTCTCGCCCGGCGTGGGCTACACCGGCGGCACGGTGTCGGTCGTCTACTTCAACAACGCCACGGTGACCAAGGCCTTCGCACCGGCAACCATCGCCCCCAACGGCACCTCGACCCTCACCTTCACGATCAACAACCCCGCGGGCAGCCAGGCCACGAGCGGGCTGGGGTTCACCGACACGCTGCCCGCAAACGTCGTCGTCGCCGCCACCCCGGCCGCCGGCAACACGTGCGGCGCGACCTTCGCACCGGCCCCGGGCAGCTCGGTATTGACGCTTTCCGGCGGTTCGCGTCCCGTGGGGCCGTCGAGCTGCACGGCGCAGGTGGACGTGACCTCGACCGTGCTCGGCACCTACAACAACGCCAGCGCGAACTTCAGCGCACTCGCGGGCGGCCTCACGGCGGCCACCGCAAACGCGACGCTGAACGTGGTGGGCACCGCGCTCGTGAAGGCGTTTTCGCCCGCGGCGATCGGCCGCGGCGGCGTGTCCACGCTCACCTTCACGATCAACAACGGCGCCGGCAACCCCGCGCAATCGGCGCTCGGTTTCCTTGAGACGCTGCCCACCAACGTCTTCGTGGCGGGCGCCCCCGCCATCGTCAACGGATGCGGCGGCACGGTCACGGCGGCCGCCTCGACAAACACCATCCAGCTCGCCGGGGGCGTGATCGCCGCCAGCGTCGGCAGCTGCACCTTCTCGGTCAACGTCACCACCGCCATCGTCGGCAGCTACTTCAACGGGCCCGCGCAGATCTCCGGTGCCTCGTCGTCGATGGACACCTCCGGCGTGAACGCGACCCTGGTCGCCGCGGAGAACCCGGCGGTGGCGAAGTCGTTTGCACCCACCGCGGTGGGCCTGAACACCAACAGCCTGCTCACCATCACGCTCACGAATGCAAACGCGGTGGCGATCACCGGCGCGGCGTTCACCGACACCTATCCCGGCACCATGGTCAACGCACCGGTGCCGACGGGTGCGACCACCTGCGGCGGCACCGTCACCGCCGTGGCCGCCGCGAACAGCGTTGCGCTCGCGGGCGGCACCATCCCGGCGAGCGGCTCCTGCACGGTCACGGTATTCGTGCGCAGCGCCACCGCCGGCACCTTCACCAACAACATTCCCATCGGCGCGGTCTCGAGCACCAACGCGGGCGTTAACCCGGTCGCGGCGAGCGCGGTGTTGAACGTGCTGGCCCCGCTCACGGTCGCCAAGGCCTATGCGCCCAACCCGGTGGTGGCGGGTTCGCCGTCGACGCTCACCATCACGCTCACCAATTCGAATGCGTTCGCGGCGGCCGCCGGTGTTGCTTTCACGGACACCAACCCGGTGGGCGTGCTGAACACGGCGACGCCGGCGGGCAATACAACTTGCGGCGGCCCCGTCACGGCCGCGGCCAACGGCACCAGCGTCGCGCTTTCCGGCGGCACCGTTCCCGCGGGCGGCTCGTGTGTGGTCACGGTGCAGCAAGCGGCGGCCGCGGGCGGCGCGTACGCCAACGTGATCGCCATCGGCGACGTCACCACGACCAACGCCGGCAGCAACGCGGCGGCCGCCAACGCGACGCTGAATGCCTACGGCGCGCCGACCTTCACCAAGGCGTTCGGCGCCACCATCGGCCCGGGCGGGACGACGACACTCGCCTTCACGGTGACCAACCCCGCGGGCAATCCGGGAGCGGTCTCCGGCATCGGCTTCACCGACGTGTTCCCGACCAGCCCGGCGGCGATGACCCTGTTCGACACCACGGTTGGCAACACCTGCGCGGCCTCCACGCTCACCGACAGCGGCGGCGCGGCGCTCAACGCGGGCGATGTCGGCGTGCAGGCCGGCAACATCAGCCTGGCGGCGGGAGCGACCTGCGTGATCACGGTGAACGTCACCGCGCCCGCGGTCGGCAGCTACGTGAACACCAGCGCCACGATCACCGCGACGACCCCGGTCGCGCTCACCGGGACCACGGCCGCGGCGACGCTGACGGTGGCCCAGCCCACGCTCACCAAGGCCTTCACGCCGGCAAGCGTCACCGTGGGCGGCTCGGCCACGCTGGTATTCACGCTCACCAACGCGGCCGGCAACCCGGCGCAATCGGGCATCAACTTCACCGACACGTTGCCGGTGGGCCTGGCGGTCGCCGGGACACCGAACTTCCAGTCCAACTGCCCGGCGGGCGGCGCGCTGGTGAACAACCCCGCGTTCCTCTCCGCGCCCGGCGGCGTGATCACGGTCGCGGGCGCCGCGATGAACGCCGCGCTGGCGAGCTGCGAGATCCGCGTAAACGTCACACCGTCGGGCACGGCGACGGCCGGCGCCTGCCCGCAGCCCAACAACACCAACACCACCGGCAACATCGGTGGCCTCGCGCGCCTGAGCAACGGCGTGACCGCGCAATGCCTGGCGGTATCCGCCGCGGTGCCGACGCTCGACAAGGCGTTCAGCGGCGCCCTGGTGGTCGGCGGCACGGCGAACCTCACCTTCACCATCTCGCAGCCGGCGAACAACCCGACGCAGACCTTCTCCTTTACCGACACGCTCCCGGCCGGCCTCGTGGTCGACGCGGGCGGTGCCACCGGCACCTGCACCGGCGGCAGCGTCACGGCCACCTCCGGCGCCTCGAGCATCGTGGTCGCGGGCCGGCAGGTCACGGGGGCGTTCTGCACGATCATCGTGCCGGTGCGTGCTTCGGGCACGCCGACGGCGGCGCAGTGCCCGGCGGCCAACAACACCAACGGCGACACCAACATCAGCCTGACGACCAACGTCACCGCGGCGATCGCGAATTCCGCAGCCGGCGGCGGCACCAGCACGACGGGCGCCTGCGTGACCGTGGTCGCGCGCCCGGCGATCACCAAGGCGTATTCGCCCAATCCCGCGGTCGCCGGCACGCCGACCACGCTCACCATCACGCTCGCGAACTCGAACCCGACGGTTGCCATCACCGGCGCCGCATTCACCGACACCAACCCGGCCGGCGTGCTGAATACCGCGGCGCCTGCGGGCAGCACAACCTGCGGTGGCACGGTCACCGCGGCGGCCAGCGGCACAAGCGTTGCACTCGCCGGCGGCACCATCCCCGCCAACGGCAGCTGCACCGTCACCGTCCAGCAGTCCGCGGCCGCCGCGGGCTCGTACC
This sequence comes from Burkholderiales bacterium, assembly GCA_038203035.1. Taxonomy (GTDB): domain Bacteria; phylum Pseudomonadota; class Gammaproteobacteria; order Burkholderiales; family Usitatibacteraceae; genus Usitatibacter. The sequence goes on along the minus strand of JBBREI010000004.1, from coordinate 21,595 downwards.
TCAATACCATCGCGGCCGGGGACCTCACGACCACCAACGGCGGCAGCAACACCACCGCCGCGACCGCGACGCTGGATGCATTCGCGGCGCCAACGATCGCCAAGGCCTTCGGGCCCACAACCATCGGGCCCGGCGGCACCAGCACGCTCACCTTCACCCTCACCAACCCGGCCGCCAATACACAGGCGCTCACGGGCGTGGCCTTCTCTGACACGTTCCCCGTGGCGCCGGGCGCGATGGTGGTCGCGACGCCGCCCGCCGCCAGCACCTCGGGTTGCGGCACGCCTACCTTCACGCCGGTTGCGGGCGCGGCCTCGATCACCTTCAGCGGCGGCACCGTCGCCGTCGGCGGCACTTGCACGGTCACCGTAAACGTCGTTGCACCCGCGGCGGGCAGCTACGCCAACACCAGTGGCGCCGTCAGCGCCACCGGCCCGGTCGCGCTTGCCGGCAACACCGCAAGCGCCACGTTGACGGTGACCCAGGCCGCGCTCACCAAGGCCTTCGCGCCGGCGGCCGTGGATGTCAGCGCCGATTCCACCCTGACCTTCACGCTCACCAACGGCGCCGGCAATCCCGCGCAGGCCGGGATCAACTTCACCGACACCTTGCCGGCCGGCCTGGTGGTCGCGCCGACACCTGCGATTGCGTCGAACTGCCCGAGCGGCACCGGTGTCGTGGCGGCGACGGCCGGCACCGGCGTCATCACCGTGACCGGCGCCTCCATGACGCTTGCGCAGGCGAGCTGCACCATCTCGGTGGCGGTGCGCGCCGCGGCCGCGGGCACCTACAACAACACCAATGCCGCGAACATCTCGGCCACGCAGTTCGTGACCACCACGGGTGTCAACGCGACCCTCACGGTGCAGGCGGTGCCCGCGATCACGAAGGCTTTCGCCGTGGCGAACGTGGGCCTGGGCCAGACCACGACGCTCTCCTTCTCGATTGCCAACACCGGCACCAACGCCGTGGCGCGCTCGGGCATCGCCTTCACGGACACCTTGCCGGCGGGTCTGGTGATCGCGAATCCGCCGGTGGTGACCTCCGCGGCTTGCGGTGCACCCGCCTTCACGGCCCTGGACAACACGCAGCCGTTTACCGCCAGTGGCGTGAGCGTGGCGGCGGGTGCCACGTGTTCGATCGTGCTGACGGTGCGCGGCACGACGCTGGGCGCCAAGGTGAACGGTGCGGCGCAGATGTCCGCGGTCACGGGTCTCATCAACGGCGTCACCAACCAGACGGTGACGGTGGTCCAGGCCGCTTTGACCAAGGCCTTCTCGCCGGCCGCCGTGGACGCGAACACCAATTCCACCCTGACCTTCACGCTCACCAACGGCACGGGCAACCCGGCGCAGTCCGGCATCAACTTCACCGACACGCTGCCCGCCGGGCTCGTGGTGGCCACGCCGAACGGTGTCGCGACGACGTGCCCGAGCGGCACCGGTGTCGTGGCCGCGGTTGCCGGCAGTGGCGTCATCACCGTGACCGGCGCCACCCTGGGCGCGGCTCTCGCGAGCTGCACCATCAGCGTGAACGTGGTGAGCGCAACTGCGGGCACCTACAACAACACCAACGCCGCCAACATCGGCGGCACCGCGCGCGTCGATACCACGGGTGTAAACGCGACGCTGACAGTGCAGGCGATCGCGGACCTGACCAAGGCGTTCGCGGCGCCGACGGTCAACGTGGGCGCGACCACGACGCTCACGTTCACGATCAACAACACGGCGCCTTCCGCGGTGAACCGCACCGGCATCGCGTTCACCGACACGCTGCCGGCCGGGATCTCGATCGCCAACCCGCCGCTGCCCACGACCAACGGCAACTGCGGCACGCCCGCATTCACCGCCGCCGACAACACGCAGGTCTTCACGGCGAGCGCCGTCGCGGTCAACGCCGGGGACACCTGCACCATCACCCTCGCCGTGCGCGGCGTGACCCCGGGCGTGGCGACCAACGGCAACGGCAACGTCAGCACCACGGGCATCACCAACGGCGTGACCGACCAGGCGATCAACGTCGTCGCGGCGCCAACCATCACCAAGGTGTTCGTGCCGGCCGCGATCAACGCCGACGCCACCTCGACGATCACGTTCACCATCGCCAATGCCAACCCGGCGCTGCCGCTCACCGGCGCGGGCTTCGGCGACACGCTGGCCGGGATGGCGATTGCGGCGCCGGGCGGCGCTGCCGGCGGCACATGCGTGGGCGCGGCCTCCAACAGCTTCGCCGCCGCGGCGACGAGCCTCGCCTTCACCGGCCTCACGATCTCCCCCGGTGCTTCCTGCACGGTGACGGTGGTGGTGACAAGCGACGTTCCCGGGCCGCACAACAACCAGGCCACGGGCGTGAGTTCGGTCGAGGCCCCGACGGGCGCGGCCTCCAACGTCGCGACGCTCACCGTCACGGCGGCCACCCCGACGATCGCCAAGGCGTTTGCTCCGGCCACCATCGCGCTCGGCGGCAGCAGCACCGTCACCTTCACGCTGGCCAACCCCAACGGCGTGGCGCTCACGGGCGCGGGCTTCACCGACACGCTTTCGGCCATGTCGATCGCCGCACCCGGCGGCCCGGCCGGCGGCAGCTGCGCGGGCGCGGCCACCAATGCCTTCGCTGCGGCCGCCAGCAACCTCGTCTTCACCGGCCTCACGGTTCCCGCGAACGGCAGCTGCACCGTGACCGTGAGCGTGACCAGCGCCACTCCAGGCACACACAACAACCAGGCGACGGGCGTGACTTCCGCCGAGGCCGCCATCGGCGCCGCGTCGAACGTGGCCGCTCTGACGGTGACCGCGCAGGCGCCGACGATCTCGAAGGTGTTCGCCGCGCCCATCAGCTCGGGCGGCGTCACCACGCTCACGATCACCATCAACAACCCGAACGCGGCGCCGATCACGGTCACCAGCGTCACGGACACCTTCCCGCCCGCCCCGGGAACCGGCATGGCGCGCGCGCCGACCCCGGCCGCCTCCACCTCCTGCGCCACCGGCACGGTGAGCTCCACGGCGACGAGTGTCACGCTGACCGGCGGCGTGGTGCCGGCCAACGGCTCGTGCGCGTTCCAGATCGACGTGACCGCGGCGTCGAGCGGCAGCTACCTGAACACGATCGCGGCGGGCGCCCTCACGACCAACGTGGGCAGCAACGCCGCGCCGGCCAGCGCAACACTCGTGGTCTCCGCGATCGCGAACCTCGGCATCAGCAAGGCGGGGCCGGCGACAATCGCCACCGGCGCGCTCGTGACCTACACCATCACCGTGACCAACGCCGGCCCGGACGCGGCCAACAACGCCACCTTCGCAGACAACGTGCCGGCGGCCCTCACCGGCGTGGGCGCTTCGTGCGCGGGAACGTTCGGGGCGTCCTGTGCCGCGCCGACCGTCACCGGCAACGCGGTGACCGGAACGATCGCGACGCTGCCGGTGGGCGGCATCGCGACCTACACCATCACCGGCACCGCGACAGGCGCCAGCGCCATCAGCAACACCGCAACCATCGCGGCCCCGCCGGGCGTGACGGATCCCACGCCGGCCAACAACACCAGCACCGCCAACACCACGGTGCTGGCTGCGGACCTCACGCTCGCCAAGACCCACGCCGGGAACTTCACGATCGGGGCCAACGGCAACTACACCCTGGTCGTCTCCAACGACGGCACGCTTGCCACCAGCGGGACGGTGACCGTGAGCGACCCGCTGCCCGCGGGCCTGGGCTTCGTGTCGGCCACGGGCACCGGGTGGACCTGCGGCTTCGCGGGCGACACCGTGACCTGCACCTCGTCCACGCCGATCGCCCCGGCGAGCGCCGGCAACCCGATCACGCTGGTGGTTTCCGTGGCCTCGGTGGCTGCGCCTTCGGTGAACAACATCGCGTCCGTGAGCGGCGGCGGCGAGCCGCCGGTGCTGGCCTACAACAACATCGGCTCCGACAACACCATCGTCGCGGCGGCGGCCACCAACCGCTTCGCGCCGAGCGGCGCGCAGACCGCGCTGCCGGGCACGGTGGTGTTCTACCCGCACACCTTCAACGCGGGCAGCGCGGGCACGGTGGCGTTTTCGACCACGGCGATCATCACCCCGGCGAGTCCGGCATGGACCCAGATCGTCTACCGCGACACCAATTGCAACGGCGTGCTCGACGGCGCCGAGGGCGCGGTGCCGCTCACCACCGGCGTCGCCGTGGCCGCGGGCGACACGGTCTGCATCGTGGTGAAGGACAGCATCCCGATCTACGCGCCGTACAACTCGGTGAGCGTGACCACGGTCACCGCGACCTTCAACGGCACCGAGACTTACGTGCAGCAGGACATCACCACGGTGGGCGCCGTCGCCGGGGCCGGCCTCACGCTGTCGAAGACAGTGCGCAACGTCACGCAGGGAGCGGCGGCGGGCACCAGCGGCACGGCGCGGCCGGACGACGTGCTGGAGTACACCATCACCTATACCAACGCGGCCTCCGGCCCGCTCAGCTCCATCGTGGTGACCGATGCGACGCCGGCATTCACGACCTTCCTGTCGGCCGCCTGCCCGGCGCCGCCGCCCAACCTCACGGGCTGCGCCGTGACATCGCAGCCGTCGGCGGGCGGCACGGGCTCGGTGGTGTGGACGCTTGCCGGCTCGCTGCTCTCAAATGGCGTCGGCTCGGTGACCTACCAGGTGCGGGTGGCGCCTTAGTTCCTGGTGCAGTCAGTGCGGTGCGCCGCCGCTGGATTTTCAAACACAGAGGACACAGAGGCAACACAGAGGAAAAGCAAAATCCGCCGGGATTTTCGTGGGATGGATTCATTGCACGGGCCTATCCGGAATTCTGTGTGTGAGGTCATCATTGTGCTGAAGGAGCCTCTGAATGACCGAATCTGCTGCCAAGAAGCCGCGCAAGCGCAAGCCCAAGGGACCGTTCTCCGACGGGCCACCTCGTCGAAATCTATGGCCTGGAGGTCTCTCCCGATCTGATCTCCACGATCACGGACGAGGTGATGACCGAGGTGGCCCACTGGCAAAGCCGGCCGCTGGAAGCGATGTATCCGATCGTCTACTTCGACGCCCTGCGCCTGAAGATCCGTGACGATGGAGCGGTCAAGAACAAGGCCGTGTATCTGGCCCTTGGCATGCTGTTTCCGGCGGCACGAATCATCATCAGGATTTGATTTCCTCTTGTGTTGCCTCGGTGCTCCTCTGTGTTTAAAAAAACGGCGCTTGAACTCGCGCCGCCGATCCCGCGGACACGAAACCCCCAGCAAAAAGGCCGTCGCGAGCGACGGCCTTTTTCATTCGGGCGGCACGAAGCTCAGGTGAGGGCGGCCAGTGTCTCGTCGCCCTGCTGTTCGCGCTCGAACTTGAGGAACTCGTAATAGCCGCAGCGCGTGCTGAGTGGATACGCGCGGCAGACGCTGGGGCGCGCCTTGTAGACGGTGCAGCGGCGTTCCTTCTGGTCGAATTGCGCGCAGATCGAATCGAAGATGGTGTCCTTGGCGTGGCGCATCATCATCACGCCCTTGTTGTTGGTCTTGGTGAAACGCTCGCGCGCCGCCGAATACGTGAGTTCGAAGTGCTTGGCCAGGCGCTCGATGTCGGCTTTCTTCACCTCGATCTCGCTGTAGCTGCAGCAGTAGCCGGGGCACTTGAGGCAGTTGAAGCGGTTCTTCGGCTTTTCGGTCTTGACGGGGACGGGGAACGGCTTGGTGCCAGTTTTCATCGGGGAAGTGAGGGCCTTGTCAGCCTGAATTGTACCGACGACGCTCAGCCATTGGAATCGGCGAGCGCAATAAACTCGCGCACCGACAGCGTCTCGCCGCGCCGGCCCGGGTCGATGCCGGTTGCCACGAAGGCGCTTTGCTCCACCAGCGCGCGCGTGGCATTGCGCAGTGTCTTGCGGCGTTGCGAAAACGCCGCGGCCACCACCGCCGCGAAGCGATCCTCGTCGCGCGCCGTGATCCGATCGGCACCCAGCGGATGCATGCGCACCACGGCGGACTCGACCTTTGGCGGCGGAGTGAAGGCGCCGGCGGGCACGCGCAGCATCGAAGACATCGCGAAGTGGTACTGGAGCATGACCGAGAGCCGGCCGTATTCGGGCGTGCCGGGGGCGGCCACCATGCGGTCGACCACCTCCTTCTGCAGCAGGAAGGTGCAGTCCGCCAGGCGCGGGGCGAGCGCGGCCATGCGGAAGAGGATCGGGGTCGAGACGTTGTACGGCAGGTTGCCGGCGACGCGCAGCGGCGCCCCCAGTTGCCCGAAGTCGAACTCGAGCGCGTCGGCCTCGTGCACCGTCACCCGGGCCGCGGGGAAGTCCTGGCGCAGCGACGCGGCAAGCGTGTGATCGATCTCGACCACGTCGAGGTGGTGGAGCACCTCGACCAGCTGCCGGGTCAGCAGCCCGGTGCCGGGGCCGATCTCGACCATCACGTCGTCCGGCCTGGGGTCGATCGCGCCAACGATGCGCGCGAGGTAGTGCCGGTCGGTGAGGAAGTGCTGGCCGAAGTGTTTCTTGGGCCGCGGCAGCATCACCTTCAGCCCCGGCGAGCGGCGAGCTCGAAGGCGAGCGCCAGCGCTTCGTGCAGGCTGCCGGCGTCGACTTCGCCACGACCCGCGCGGTCGAGCGCGGTGCCGTGGTCGACGGAAGTGCGCACCAGCGGCAGCCCGAGGGTCACGTTGACGCCGCGCCCGAACGAGGCGTGTTTGAGCACCGGCAGGCCCTGGTCGTGGAACATGGCCAGGGTGGCGTCCGCACCCTCGAGCATCCCGGGCGTGTACAACGTGTCCGCCGGATACGGACCGCTCACCGCCATGCCTTCGCCGGCCAGGGCGGCAATGACCGGCTGGATCACCTCGATCTCCTCACGCCCGAGGTAGCCCGACTCGCCGGCGTGTGGATTGAGGCCCGCCACCAGGATGCGCGGCCGCGCGATGCCGAAACGCGTGCGCAGGTCGTGGTCGAGGATGCGCAGCACCTCCGTGAGCGCGGCACGCGTGATGGCGCGGGGCACGTCGGCGAGCGCCAGGTGCGTCGTCGCCAGCGCTACACGCATCCCGCCCCCGACCAGCAGCATCACCACGCGCGCGGTGCCGGTTCGCTGCGCGAGGTATTCGGTGTGTCCGGTGAACGCGATGCCGGCGTCGTTGATCGTGCTCTTCTGCACCGGTGCGGTGACCATCGCGTCGAACTCGCCGGCCAGACAGCCGTCGATCGCGCGGTCGAGGAGCGCCACCACATGGCGGCCGTTGGCCGCGTCGAGCGTTCCCGCGGTGACGGGCGCGTCGGCCGCGATCGACAGGATCGACAGGGCGGGGGCGCTTGCGCGCGAGGTGTAGGCGGGGACCGCCCACGCAAGGCCCCGCTGACGCGCCCGCTCGCGGATCACGGCCTCGTCGCCGAGGATCACGAGGCGGCCGGGGAAATGTGCGCTGGCGAGGATCGCGCAGAGGTCGGGGCCGATTCCCGCGGGCTCGCCGGCGGTGAGCGCAACCAGCGCAGGGGAGCCCGCGGCCATGGGATGCGCCGCGCTACTTCTCGTCGAGGCGATTCTCGACGAAGGCGCGGTCGCGCGCCTGGCGCAGCCAGTCGGTGTAGGCCTCATCGGCCTTGCGGGCGCGAATGGCCTGGCGCGCCGCGGCGCGCTTGCGGTCACCCGAAAGCTCTTCCGAGCGGCGCTCCATCACCTGCACCAGGTGCCAGCCGAACGGGCTCTGGACCGGCTGGCTGACTTCCATGTCGCGCAGCGCGTTCATCGCGCGCTCGAATTCCGGCACGGTGTCCCCGGGCGCGACCCAGCCGAGGTCGCCGCCCTTGCTGGCGCTGGCGTCTTCGGATTGTGTCCTGGCGAGGTCCGCGAAATCGGCACCGGCGACGATGCGTTCGCGCAGGCGCTGCAGGCGATCGCGCGCCTCGGCTTCGGTCAGGCCCTCGCGCGCGCGCAGCAGGATGTGGCGCACCTTGGTCTGCTGCACGCCGGTCGCGGCGGCCTTGCCGCGTTTTTCCAGCAGCTTCAGGATGTGGAAGCCGTTGGGGCTGCGCATGATGTCGCTCACCTCGCCCGGCTGCAGCTTCTCGAGGGCCTCGAGGAAAATCGACGGCAGCCGGCCGGAAGCCCGCCAGCCGAGGTTGCCGCCCTGCGTGGCGTCGGGCGCATCCGAATAGGTGGCCGCGACCTGCGCGAAGTTGGACCCGCGGCGCAGCTCCGAGAGCGCCAGCAGGGCGCGCCTGCGGCGCTGTTCCACCTGGTCGGGCGTGGCCTGGGCCGGCACCAGCACCAGGACGTGCGAAAGGCGGAATTCCGAATCGCCGCTGGCTTCCTTCGCCTCGCGCGCCACTTCGGTGTCGACTTCCGCGTCGGTCACGACCACCGCGTTTTCGACCTCGCGCTCGCGCAGGCGCGCCAGCAGGATCTCGTTGCGGATGTCCTCGCGGAAGCGCGGATAGCGGATGCCATCGCGCTCCAGCGCCTTGCGGAAGTCCGCCGCGCCGAGGTTGTTTTCCTGCGAGATGCGGTCGATGGTGCGGTCGAGGGTCGCGTCATCCACCTTGATGCCGGTTTCCTTGGCGAGCTGGGCCTGGACCAGGTCGTTGATCATGCGCTCGAGGATCTGGCGCTGCAGCAGGTCGGCGGCGGGCAGCTGGCCACCCTGGCGCTGGATCTGGCGGATCACGAGCTGCACGCGCTCGTTCAGGTCGTTGTAGGTCAGGACCTCGTCGTTCACAACCGCGATGATGCGGTCCACCGGCACGATGCGCGAGGGCGTCGCCGACAGCCGCGTCTCCATCCGGCTGGTGGGCGGCGCGGCGGGGGCCTGCGCGGCCGATTGTTGGCTGGCGGCCGCGATCACTGCGGCGAGGAGGAGGCTGGGCGTTGCGCGCGTCATGGTGCGATCTCGTCGGACCGGCGGTAACCGGAGATGTTCTGCCGGATGGTCTCCAGCGGATTGATCCCGATCCTCGACAGCCCGGACAGTTCGAGCTGGATCTGGAAGGACGTGGAATATTGCTGGGTGGCGGTGATGAATCGATGCGCAACCGCTCTGAGCTGCCAGCACCCCACATTATACTCAAAGCCCGCGAGCCCCTCGATCAGCTTGCGGTCCCTGGTGCTCCAGTTCCAGCGGCCCAGCCCGGACAGGTTGCGGGTGATCGGCCACTGCGCGGAAAGGTCCACCTGCTGGATGCCGCTTCGCGCCGGGTCGGAGCCGTCGATCGCGCCGCGCGCATAACGGTAGGCGGCGTTGACCACCTTGCCGGGCTCGGGTGAATAGCGCGCCGCCGCCGTGATCTTCTGCGAGCGCGAAAGCGACGGCGTGTACTGGATCCCCAGGTCGAGCGATACCGAAGGCGACATCTGGCTCGAGGCCAGCGCCACGAGGTCCGAGGACTTGGTGTCGGTGGCGGCCTCACCGAGGGTCACGCGCGGCGGTCGGAAGTAATAGACCTGGCCAAGCGCTGCGCGAAACCTCTCCAGGCCGGTCTCCGATTCGATCAGCCGGGAGGTCATGGCGATGGTGAGCTGGTTGGCATCACCCACGCGGTCGCCGCCGACGAAGCGGTTTTCGGTGAAGATCTGGGCGAAGTTGAAATCGCGTTCGGCGGTGGTGAAGTTCGGCAGCCGCCCCTGGTCCCGGTACGGGACGTTGAGGTAGAAGAGGCGCGGCTCCAGGGTCTGCTGGAAGTCGCGCCCGCCCCAGGTGGTCTCGCGGTCGAAGAAGAGCCCCGCGTCGACGCTCGACACCGGAAGCGAGCGCGAGGCGTCTTCGAGCCCGCCGGCGTTTTCCCCGAGGTTGTAGCGCGTGAGGTGGTAGCCGAATTTGGGCACCACGTAGCCCCACGGACGGCGCACCGGGAACGAGGCCGTGGGATAGACGATCGCGCGCTGCCCGTTCACGAACGTCGGGTGGCGGAAGTTCGAGACCTCGGCGTAAAGCTGCCAGTCGACGCCGTGGAAGTTCTGCTGCACGCCCGAGACGAGCAGGCGCGGCAGGATCTTGTACGGGATCGGCACCGGCGGGCCGAGGGGGTCCTGGAGCGTCTGGTAGGTCAGCACACGCGCGGAAAGCGCCCACACGTCGTCTTCGAAGAAAACCATCGCGTCGCGCGGCAGGCTCGTCTGCGAGGTGGCCTCGATGCGCGTGGACAGGTCGCGGAAGTAGTTGTTGTCCGAGACCATCTGCGCGTTGATCGAGGCGCGCCATCCGCGCCCGATGTTGTGGCCGTGCGTGAGCCCGACGAAGTAGCGGTCGGCGTTGGAGATGCGGTCGTTCGGAAGGAATTCGCCCGCGACGATGCCGTTGAAATCGCGCTCGAGGTAGCGCAGCTCGTTGCCCAGCTGCAGGCCGCGCTTGGTGAAGACCTTGGGCGTGAAGGTGGCGTCGCGGTTCTCCGCGATGTTCCAGTAGTAGGGCAGCGACATCTCGAAGCCGCTTTTGCCGGAGGTGCCGAACGTGGGCGCGAGGAAGCCGCTCTTGCGCCTGTTGTCGAGCGGGAACGAGATGTAGGGCGAGTAGAGGATCGGCACGCCGAGGAAAAACACCGTGGAGCTGTAGGCCTGGCCCACGTTGCTCACGCTGTCGATGTGCAGCTCGCGCACGCGCAGGAACCAGTCGTCGCGCGGCACCGGGCACGACGTGTATTCCGCGTTCATGAGGCGGCTCTTCTGCTCCGGCTCCAGCAACGCCATGCTGGCGTTGCCGCGCGAGGCGACGCGCCTTTCGGCGGTCCTGGGGAACTCGAACATGGGCGAGATCATCTCGCCGGTGTCCTTGTCGAGGTCGTAGCGAAGGCGCGGGCCGGTGGCGCTGTCGCCGAAGCGTTCGAGCTTCACCGCGCCGGTGGCGATGGCGACCTGGTCGTCGACCGAATATTCCACGCGATCGGCGCGGATCGTGGCGCCGCGCTGGCGCAGGATCACGTTTCCCGTGGCGATGATGCTGTGGTTCTGTTCGCCCTCGATGCGCTCGGCCTCGAGGAACTTGGCGCTGTCGCGTTCCGGGCGCGTGGGCGCCAGGCGCAGCTGCTTTTCGAGCTTGAGGCGCACGGCGTCGGAAACCTGGGACGCCGCCATGCCGGGTGCCAGCACGCACAGGAGGGCGATCGTGGCCGACCGAATGCGTCTGGACGTCAAGGCGGGTGTGTGGCGGGTGCTAGAATGAACAGCGAAGGATACACGCAAAACCCCGCCCGCTTCACCCCATGGATGAACGTCTGAGCGCCCTTGGCGCGTGGCTGCGCACGGCACTTCCGGGCGCCTCGTTGCGGCTCGAGCCCGCCTCCGCGGATGCGAGCTTCCGGCGCTATTTTCGCGTCTTCGTCGACGGCGGCTCCACGCTCGTTGCGATGGACGCGCCGCCCGATCGCGAGGATTCGCGCCCGTTTGTGCACGTGGCCGCGCTGCTGCGCGCCGCCCGCCTCAATGCCCCGGAGGTGATCGCCCACGACCTGCGGCAGGGATTCCTGCTGGTGAGCGACCTGGGCGCCACGTCGTACATGTCGATGCTGCGCGACGGACGCGACGTCGACCGGCTTTTCGGCGACGCCGCAACCGCCCTGGTGCAGTGGCAGGCCAGCAGCCGGCCCGATGTGCTGGCGCCCTACGACGAGGCCCTGCTGCGGCGCGAGCTGTCGCTTTTCCCCGACTGGTATGTCGCGCGCCACATGGGGGTCACGCTCACCCCCGCGCAGGCCGAAGGGCTCGAGGGTGTCTTCAAGGCGATCGTCGCGCACAACCTCGCGCAAGCGCGGGTCTTCGTGCACCGCGACTTCATGCCGCGCAATCTCATGGTCTGCGACCACAATCCCGGCATCCTCGATTTCCAGGACGCGGTCCACGGGCCCATCAGCTACGACGTGGCGTCGCTTTATCGCGACGCGTTCATCAGCTGGGAAGAAGAACGCGTGCTCGACGGCACCATCCGCTACTGGGAAAAGGCGCGCAAGGCGGGCCTGCCGGTGCCCGCGGATTTCGCGCAGTTCTGGCGCGACGTGGAGTGGATGGGGCTGCAGCGCCACCTCAAGGTGCTGGGCATCTTCGCGCGGCTCAACTATCGCGACGGCAAGCCGCACTACCTGGAGGACACGCCGCGGTTCATCGGCTACGTGCGCCACGTGGTCGGGCGCTACAACGGGCTCGCCCCGCTCGCGCGCCTGCTCGACGACCTCGAGGGCCGCAAGCCCGAGGTCCGGGCCTCGTTCTGATGCGCCGCGCGCTCATCCTGGCGGCCGGGCGCGGAGAGCGCATGCGCCCGCTCACCGACACCTTGCCCAAGCCGCTGTTGATCGCCGGGCGGCGCATGTTGATCGAGTGGCAGATCGAGCGCCTGGCGCAGGCGGGCTTCCGCGACATCGTGGTGAACCATTCGCACCTGGGAGCGCTCATCGAGGAGGCGCTGGGCGACGGCGCGCGCTACGGCGTGCGCATCGCGTATTCCCACGAGCCGCGGGCGCTGGAGACGGCGGGCGGCGTGGCGCAGGCGCTGCACCTGCTTTCCGCCGATCCCTTCGTGGTGGTCAGCGGGGACATCCACACCGGCTACGACTACCGGGGGCTGCTGCCGCGAATCGAATCGATCGAGCGCCATCCCGAGCGCCACGCCGCGCACTTCGTGCTGGTCGACAACCCGCCGTGGCATGCGGCAGGCGACATGGGACTGGCCAGCGGGCTCGTCACGCGCGAGCCACCGATGCTTACCTACGGCAACATCGCCGTGTTCCATCCAGGCCTCTTCGAGGCGATCGCCCCCGGCACCCACCAGAAACTCTTCCCCTGGGCGTACCGGTTCGTCGAACAGGGCCGCGTCACCGGTGAGCATTTTCGCGGCGACTGGGACAACGTAGGCACTCCTGCCCAACTCGCCGCCCTCGAGCGCAGACTCGCATGACCCTCTATACCCCCGCGCATTTCCGCGTCGACGATCCCGGCGACTAAGCCGTGGCGGGCGGGCGAGCTTCCCGCCGACATGCGCGACCACCCGCTTCCGGCAAAGGGTAAAATTCCGCCATGAAACTCGAAAACCCCCTGCAGATAAAGCCCTTCAAGGCGCGCCGCGCGCGCCTCGCCAAGTCGCTCGGCGAGGGCATCGTGGTCCTGCCCACGGCACCGGAATGCCATCGCAACGCCGATACCCACTACGACTACCGGTGGGACAGCGGCTTCTACTACCTCACCGGCTTCCGCGAACCCGAGGCGGTGGTGGTGATGCTCCCCGGACCCCGGCCGCGCTCGATCCTCTTCTGTCGCGAGAAGAACCTCGAACGCGAGATCTGGGACGGCCATCGATTCGGCCCGCGGGCCGCGCGGGAAGCGTTCGGGTTCGACGAAGCCTATCCGTACGACGAACTCGATGCGCGCCTGCCGGAGATGATCGCCAACCAGCCCGCGTTGCACACCACGGTGGGCGCCGATCCCGCGTGGGACGTGCGCGTCGCCGGCTGGCTCAACACGGTGCGCTCCAGGGTACGCACGGGCGTGACCGCGCCGGTGGAGATCCACGACGTGCGCGCGGACGTGAACGAGATGCGCCTCTTCAAGGACGAGACCGAGGTCGCGATCATGCGGCGCGCGGGCGAGATCTCCTCGGCCGCGCACCTGCGCGCGATGAAGTTCGCCGCGGGCGGCCTGCGGGAATACCAGGTCGAGGCGGAGCTGATGCACGAATTCCTCGGCCACGGCGCGCGCGCCGCCGCCTATGGTTCGATCGTCGCGGCCGGCGCCAATGCCTGCGTGCTGCACTACCGCGAGAACTCCGCCGAGCTGCGCAAGGGCGACCTGATGCTGATCGATGCCGGCTGCGAGCTCGACAGCTACGCCTCCGACATCACGCGCACGTTCCCGATCGCCTCGCGCTTCAGCGCGGTGCAGCGCGACGTTTACGAACTGGTGCTGGCTTCGCAGGAAGCCGCCATCAAGGCGGTGAAGCCCGGCGTCGAATTCAACGATTACCACGATGCCGCCACGCGCGTGCTGGTGCAGGGCTTCATCGACTTCAAGCTCTGCAAGGGCAGCGTCGACAAGGTGCTGGAGGACGGCTCCTACAAGCAGTTCTACATGCACCGCACCGGCCACTGGCTGGGGCTCGACGTGCACGATGCCGGCGACTACATGCAGAAGGGCAAGTGGCGCAAGCTCAAGCCCGGCATGGTCCTGACGGTGGAACCGGGCTGCTACATCCGTCCCGCGGACAACGTGCCCAAGGCGTTCTGGAACATCGGCGTGCGCATCGAAGACGACGTGCTCGTCACCTCCAGGGGGCGCGACGTGCTGACGGCGGGTTGTCCCAAGAAGGTGAAGGACGTCGAGGACGCGGTCCTCGACCGTTGATGTCCGGCATGGACGTTGCGGTGGTCGGCGCGGGACCGGTGGGCAGCGCGCTGGCCGCCCTCGCCGCGCGCGAGGGCCTGCGGGTGGAGCTCTTCGAGGCGCGGCGCGCGCCTTCCGCGGACGGGCGCACGCTGGCCCTTTCACACGCCAGCCGCGAATGTCTCGAGGAAGCGGGCGCCTGGCCCGCCGCCGATGCGACACCGATCCTCTCCATCCACGTCTCGCAGCGCGGCGGCCCCGGGCGCACCGTCATCGACTCGAAGGAGCAGGGCTTGCCGGCCCTGGGCTACACCGTGCCTTTCGCGCGCCTCGAAGCGGCGCTCGCCGCCCGCCTCGCCACCATCGGGGTGCCGATCCACTACGGCCGGGCCTGCGAATCGATCACACTCGACGGCGCGGGTGCGACGCTTCGCTTCGCCACGGGTGAAGAGTCGCGCGCGCGCCTGCTGGTGCTGGCCGACGGCGGCGCCAATGCCGGAAAAATTCCCGGCATCACGTTCCAGGAGAAGGATTACGGGCAACAGGCGGTGGTCGGATCGGTGAAAACGGACCGCCCCCACGGGGGGCGAGCGTACGAGCGGTTCACGCCGCGTGGGCCGATGGCGTTGTTGCCGGTCGGCGAACGTTACGCGCTGGTCTGGACCGCGTCGCCGCAGGAGGCCGCGGGGCTGGTCGCGATGGAGGAAGGTGAGTTCCTCGCGCAGCTGCAGGAGCGCTTCGGCGATCGTGCCGGAAGGTTCGTGGCGGTCGAGTCGCGCGCCTCGTTCCCGCTCAGGCTGCGCGCGGTCAACACGCCTGTTGCACTGCACACGGCGATCATCGGCAATGCCGCGCAGGCGTTGCACCCGATCGCGGGGCAAGGGCTCAACCTCGGGCTGCGCGACGCCGCCGTGCTGGCGGCGGCGATTGTGGGCGCCGCGCGCGAAGATCTCGGCGGCGCCCCGATGCTTTCGGCCTACCGCGACGCGCGCCGCCGCGACGCGTCACGCGGCGTGGTGTTCACCGACATGCTGGTGTCGCTCTTCGGCGATGGCCGCCGCATCCCGACCTGGGGCCGCGGCCTCGCACTCGCCGCCCTCGACCTCTTTCCGCCGGCGCGCCGATTGCTCGCCGAACGCATGATCCACGGCGCGCCCACCTCGTGAGCCGGCCGCGAATCCTCGTCGCCGGCGCGGGCCCCGTGGGCCTGGCGCTGGCCTGCGCGTGCCGCGATTTCAACGTGACGCTCCTTGAAGCGGCGCCCGAACGTCCCGCGCCGGCGGAAGCCTACGACCTGCGCATCCTCGCGTTGAGCTCGGGCACGCGCGCATTTCTGCGCGACATCGGCGCCTGGGACCATCTCGACCCGCGGCGCATCGCGCCCGTCCGGCGCATGGAAGTTTTCGGCGGCGAGGGCGCGAAACTTTCGTTCAGCGGGCGCGCGGGAAGCGCGCTTGCCTGGATCGTCGAAGCCGGGCGCCTCACGCGAGCGCTCGAGGAACAGGCCGCCAGCATCCCGGAGCTCGCGACCCGCCACGGAAAAGGCGCGGCGGGATTCGAGGCCGATGCCGCCGGCGTGGCCGTGACGCTGGAAGACGGCGAGCGCATCGAGGGCGACCTGCTGGTAGGCGCCGACGGGCCGGATTCGCGCGTGCGCACGCTCCTGGGGTTGGATGCCGAAGAAAAGCCCTATGGCGAAGACGCGATCGTCGCCAATTTCGAGGCCGGCAAGGAACACGGCGATTGCGCGCGCCAATGGTTCCGGCCGGACGGCGTGCTGGCGTGGTTGCCGCTGCCGGGGCGCCGAATCTCGATTGTCTGGTCCGCGCCGGCCGCCATCGCCGGCGAGCTCGCCGCGCTCGAGGCCGGGGCGCTGGAAAGGCGCGTGCGGGACGCGGGTGGCGCGGCGCTCGGCGATTTGCGGCTGGTCTCGAAGGTCGCGCGCTTTCCGCTGCGCCTGATCCGCGTCGATCGGGTGGTGGCCCCGGGTGTGGCGCTGGTGGGCGACGCCGCACACGGAATCCACCCGCTGGCGGGGCAAGGCGTGAATCTGGGCTTCCAGGATGCGCGCGTGCTGGCCGACGAGCTTGCCGGGCGATCGCCGATCGAGCGCGTGGGAGATTTACGGGTATTGCGCCGTTACGCCCGTAGCCGGCGCGAGGACGTGACCGCCATGCAGTTCGTCACCGATTCGCTCGACAAACTCTTTGCCGCGGAGGGAAAGCGCGCCTCGTGGCTGCGTGATGCGGGGCTGAAACTTGTGGACGGGCAGTCGCTGCTCAAGCAGGCCCTGGCGGACCGGGCAATGCGATAATGCAATCTTTTCCGCTCCGCACGGTCCAACCCGCCATGAAGATCGCCACCACCCTGTTCGCCGCCGTCCTGGCGCTTGGTTCTGCCCTGCCGGCCGTTGCCCAGGATGCCACCGAATCGCTCAAGGCAGAGCTCAGGAAACGCATCCCGGAAGTCAAGGTGGATTCGGCCCGCAAGATCCCCTTCGGCGGCCTCTACGAGGTCGTGGTCGGCGGCGAGATCTTCTACACCGACGAGAAGGCCTCGTTCCTGGTGCTGGGCTCGATCGTGAACCTCGCGACGAAGGAAAACATCACCGAGCTGCGCATGCGCCAGATCAACCGCGTGAATTTCGCGGACCTGCCGCTCGATTCGGCGATCAAGATCGTGCGCGGCAACGGCTCGCGCAAGGTTGCGATCTTCGAAGACCCGAACTGCGGCTACTGCAAACGCTTCGAGCGCGACCTGGCGGGCGTGACCGACGTCACGGTCTACGTGTTCCTCTACCCGATCCTGTCCGAAGGATCGATGACGAAATCGAGGGCCGTGTGGTGCGCGCCCGACCGTGCCAAGGCCTGGATGGACATGATGGTGCGCGACATGGCGGTGGCCGACGGCACGTGCTCCGCCGCGCCGATCGAGAAGAACCTGGCTTTCGGCCAGTCCAAGCGCATCCAGGGCACCCCCACCATCTTCTTCGAGGATGGCGACCGTGTCCCCGGCGTGATGTCGATGGCGGACCTCGAGAAAAAGCTCTCGAGCGCCAGGAACGCGAAGGTCTCCGCGAAGTAGGCGGGGCTCAAGGCGCGGCCTGCGCCGCCGGCGGCACGTACCCCTTCGGAAGCAGCACCCACATGCGCCCGGCCTGGCGCATCTTGCCGGCCTGGCTGCCCGCCGGATCGCCGAATCCCCAGAAGAAGTCGGCGCGAACCGCCCCGGCGATTGCGCCCCCCGTATCCTGCGCAACCATCAGGCGGTTGAGCGGCGTGGCGGTGTTGGGCCAGGTGGTCGCGAGGAAAACCGGCACTCCGAGCGGGACCACCCGCGTATCGACGGCGAGCGATCGTTCCGCCGTCAGCGGCACTCCCAGCGAACCGATCGGCCCCGGGAGATCGCGCGGCAGCTCGCGGAAGAAGACGTAGCTTGGGTTTTCGTTCATGAACTGCTGCACCCGCCTGGGGTTGCGGCGCGCCCAGTCCTTGATGCCCTGCATCGACGCGCGTTCCGGCGGGATCTCGCCGCGGCGGATGAGCAGGCCCCCGAGCGAGCGGAACGGATGGCCGTTCTGGTCGGCGTATCCGACGCGCAGGCGCTCGCCGTTTTCGAACTCCACCTGCCCCGAGCCCTGGATGTGCAGGAAAAAAACGTCGACCGCGTCGTCCACCCAGGCCAGTTCCTGGCCCCGCAGCGGCGCCGGATCGCGATCGATGTCGCCGCGCGAAAGGTAAGGCACCACGCGGTTGCCCTCCAGGCGCCCGCGCAGGCGCTTGCCTTTCAGCTCCGGATACAAGGATGTCAGGTCGATGGTCACCATGTCTTTCGGCGCGGCGTAAAGGGGGAAGCGGTAACGCGCCGAACGGATGCGGCTGCCGCGCAGCAGCGGTTCGTAGTAACCGGTGACCATGCCCGCGGTGGAGTCGTCGGGGTTCACGACCTGGTGGGGATCGAAGTTGAGCTCGAAGTAGGCGGCGATATCGGTCTCGGGCGCATTCGAAAGTGTGTACGCCCCCGCGCAGACGCCCTTCCACGCGTCCTGCTTTTCGAGCACCGAGCAGCTGCGCACGAACGCTTCCAGGGCCGGGCGCAGCGGTTCGCGCTTCCAGTCGGGCATGTCGATCCACGATCCCGGTTGCAGCTTGCCGCGGTATTCGACCGGCGGGGCGGGGGGCGGGGGGGCGGGCGTCGTGGGCGCGGGGCACGCCTTTTCCACCACTGGCGGGCAGATCATCACCGGGACTGCCGAAGCGACCGGTGCGGGTGGCGGCTGGGGCGTGGACGCGCAGCCCGCGGCGACAATCGCCGCCAACGCGCAGCAGGGGCCCGCGATCGACGATAATGGGCGCATGGCCTGGGTATTCCTCGAAATCTTCATCGCGCTCGCGATCGCCGTGGCGATCGTGTGGTGGACCATGCCGAGGAGGCCGAAGCGCGGCGACGACAGGAAGGACGAGCGTTGAGGCGTGCTCAATGCAGGACGCGCGGCACGCTGAGCGTGAACTCCGGGATGCTGGCCTCGAAACGGGTGCCGTCCTCGGCCACCAGCTGGTAGGTGCCGCGCATGGTGCCCACCGCGGTGGGTATCGACGAGCCGCTGGAGTATTCGAAGGTGTCGCCGGGCTTGAGCACGGGTTGTTCTCCCACGACACCCATCCCGCGCACTTCCTGCACCTGGTTGTCCGCGTCGGTGATGATCCAGTGGCGGCTCACGAGCTGCGCGGTGATGCTGCCGTTGTTCGTGATGCGGATGGTGTAGGCGAACACGTACCGGTCTTCTTCCTCGTCGGACTGATCGGGGAGGTAGGTCGAGTGCGCGGTGACCGCGACACGGTATTTATTGGCTTCCGGCATCCCGAAGATGGTAGCAGAGAATGAACGCCGCCCCGGGCGCGCGCGGGGTCGATTCAACGTAGAATTCCGACGCCATGAGAGCCCCTTCGCACCGCATCGCCCCGAGCCTTCTTTCCGCCGATTTCGCGCGCCTCGGCGAGGAGGTGCGCGACGTGATCGCCGCCGGCGCGGACCTGCTGCACTTCGACGTGATGGACAATCATTACGTTCCCAACCTCACGGTGGGGCCGCTGGTGTGCGAGGCGATCAAGCCGCACTGCAATGTTCCGATCGACGTCCACCTGATGGTCAAGCCCGTCGACCGGATCATCCCCGACTTCGCGAAGGCCGGCGCCGCGATCATCAGCTTCCATCCGGAAGCGAGCGAGCATGTGGACCGCACCCTGGGGCTCATCCGCGACCAGGGGTGCAAGGCGGGCCTCGTGTTCAATCCGGCGACGCCGCTGGGCTACCTGGACCACGTGATGGACAAGGTCGACCTGGTGCTCATCATGTCGGTGAACCCGGGCTTCGGCGGGCAGTCGTTCATCGATTCCGCGCTCGGGAAGATCGCGCAGGTGCGCCGGCGCATCGATGAAAGCGGGCGCGACATCTGGCTCGAGGTCGACGGCGGCGTGAAGGCCGACAACATCGAGAAGATCGCGCGTGCGGGCGCGGATACCTTTGTCGCGGGCTCCGCGGTCTTCGGCGAGAAGGACCGCAAGGCGGCGATCGCGCGCATGCGCGAGGCGTTGAAGCGGGCTACAATGTCCGCCGATTCACGATAACCCTCGTTCACCCATGGCACTGCGCGGAAACCGTTTCGATTGGCGATGGCACAGCTGGCGCTAGCGCGCTGGTGCTGGTCCATGCCGTCGCAAATGAACCGTGTGGTGACTCATGACTGAAGACGAATTCCTGGCGCTTGCCCGCGCCGGATACAACCGGATACCGCTGCAGCTCGAGACCCACGCCGACCTCGATACGCCGCTGTCCATCTACCTGAAGCTCGCGAACGCGCCCGGCAGCTACCTGCTGGAATCCGTGATCGGCGGCGAGCGCTTCGGTCGCTACTCGATCGTGGGCCTTCCGGCGCGCACCCGCATCGAGGTTTCCGGGCACAAGGTCACGCGAACCACCGGTGGCGCCGTCGTCGAAAGCCTCGAGGCCGAGGACCCGCTCGAATACGTCGATGCCTACATGAAGGCGTTCCGTGC
Source organism: Burkholderiales bacterium (assembly GCA_038203035.1). GTDB lineage: Bacteria > Pseudomonadota > Gammaproteobacteria > Burkholderiales > Usitatibacteraceae > Usitatibacter. Next base: position 1,264 of record JBBREI010000004.1, on the reverse strand, counting down.
CGCCCCGCTCGGCCCGAAGCTGCGCTTCGCGGGCGGGCTCGCGGGCTACTTCGGCTATGACACCGTGCGCTACATCGAGCCGCGCCTGAAGTCGAAGTCGAAACCCGATCCCCTGGGGCTGCCGGAGATCCGTCTGTTGCTGTCCGAAGAGCTCGCGGTGGTGGACAACCTGTCCGGCAAGCTGCACCTGATCGTGTACGCGGATCCGGCGGTCCCCGGCGCCCATGCGGCGGGAATGGCGCGGCTGCAGGAGCTGCGGGCGAAACTGCGCACGCCGGCGAAACTGCCCGCGCACGCGCCCCGGCCTTCGCTCGAGGCGCCGCGATCCAACATGACGGAGCAGGCGTTCTACGAGGCGGTGGCGAAGTGCAAGCAGCTCATCATGGATGGCGACATGATGCAGGTGCAGATCTCGCAGCGCATCGTGCAGCCGTTTCCGTATTCGCCGGTCAACCTCTACCGCTCGCTGCGATCGATCAATCCGTCGCCGTACATGTTCTATTTCGATTTTGGCGATTGCCAGCTGGTCGGCGCGTCACCCGAGATCCTGGTGCGACGCGAGGCCGACAAGGTGACGCTGCGCCCGATCGCCGGCACGCGCAAGCGCGGCTCGACGCCCGAGAAGGACCTGGCGATGGAGAAGGAACTGGTCGCCGATCCGAAGGAGCGCGCGGAACACCTCATGCTGATCGACCTCGGCCGCAACGACGTGGGCCGCATCGCGAAGACCGGCAGCGTGAAGGTTACCGAGACCATGGTGGTCGAGCGCTATTCGCACGTGATGCACATGGTGTCCAACGTGGAGGGCGAGGTGGACTCCGCGCTCACGCCGATGCAGTTGCTGCGGGCAACATTTCCTGCCGGCACCGTGACGGGCGCTCCGAAAGTTCGCTCGATGGAAGTGATCGACGAGCTCGAGCCGGAGTGCCGCGGCGTCTACGCTGGCGCTGCGGGCTACATGGGATTCAACGGCAACCTCGACCTGGCGATCGCCATCCGCACCGGCGTGGTGAAGGACGGCAAGCTCTACGTGCAGGCAGCTGCGGGCATCGTGGCCGATTCGATCCCGGAAGCGGAGTGGCGCGAGACGCAGAACAAGGCGCGCGCGGTGCTTGCGGCCGCAGAGCAGGTTCATGCAGGGCTGGACGCCCCACTTGCATGAGCCAGCCCGCTAGCCGCGAAGCGCCTTCACTTCATCCAGCCGGCGATGTCCGAGTCCTGCACCTTGAAGCCGACGTTCTTCGGCAACGCTTCGGCATTGATA
>JBBREI010000003.1:0-57548 GCA_038203035.1 Burkholderiales bacterium | reverse complement strand
AGCCCTTGCGAGCTGCAGGGACGGGCGATTTCGGGCCGCTTCGTCGTTGCTCGTCCTTGCAAGGTGACCTACCTTGCGTCGGACTCGGCGCCTGGAACCGTCACCGAAATCGACCCGTCGCACACCCCGGGAATAAATCAGACCTTCCCTAGCGCACGCGCCCGATCGCTTCGCAAAGCGCGGCGATGCCGTCGGGCGTGCGCGCCGTGAGGCGCTGGATGCGGTCGGCATCCACGAACACCAGGCGGCCGGACTTCACCGCGGCGAGCGTGGGCCGCTCGCGCCAGTTGGCGAGGAACTCATCGCGCGACGCCGCCGAGCTCGCGCCCACGACGATGTCCGGATCGCGCCGGAAAACCTCTTCCCACGGCACCACGGGCGCCACGCCCGCGAGGTCCTGGAACACGTTGGTCGCGCCGCAGATCTCCAGCGCCTCGTTCATGAAATGGCGCCCGGCGATGGTGGTGAGCGGGCGGTTCCAGATCTCGAGGAGCGCCGTGAGCCGCGTTTTCCCCGCGTAATCGCGGCGCACTTGCGCGAGCTTCGCCTCGTATCGCGCGGCGGGAGCCGCGCCATCGTGGCCGGTGAGCGTGCCGATGGCGCGCATGAGCCGCGGCACGTCCTCGAAATTGCGCGACCGCGCGACGAATACGGCCGCGCCGAAGCGGCCCATGCGATCGACGTCGGCGGCGTGAAAGCTGTCCGCCCACGCGAGCACGAGGTCGGGCTCGAGGGCGGCGATGGACTCGATCGAGAATGCCGCGGCGCTCGACACTTGCGGCAGCCGCCTCGCCTCCGGGGGGAAGTCGCTGAAGGCGCTCACGCCGACCACGTTGGCTCCGGCGCCCACCGAGAACGCGAGCTCGGTGAGCGACGGCGCGAGCGTGACGATCCTCTTCGCCGGCGCGTTCAGCTCCACCATTCGGCCGAGGTCGTCCTTCAGCGTGATGGGTGCAGCGATGGACGATGTGATGCAAAGGGCTGTGAAAACGCAGATTAACGCAGATGTAGCGCTGATGAAAGTACCGCGACTTCTCATGAGGTTTTGGGGTACGTTCATCAGCGCTACATCTGCGTTCATCTGCGTTTCCAAAGCTTTTCGCTCAACGCAACTTTCGACGCCTCTCATAGGTCTCCCGAACCAGGGCGCAGTCCTCGAGGAAATGCGGCAGCTCTTCCAGCGTGAGCGCCTGCGCGGCGTCCACGAGCGCCTTGCCCGGATCGGGATGCACGTCGGTGAGCACGAGGTTCGCGCCGGCGATGATGCCCTGCGCGGCCACGTGGAAGATGTCCTGGAGCCCGTCGGGCGCGGCTGCGCGGATGCCCACGGAATGCGACGGATCGATGCACACCGGCATGCGCGTGAGGCGCTTCACCACCGGCACGTGGGCGAAGTCGACGAGGTTGCGGTGCGGATCGCCGAAGTGCGTCTTCATTCCGCGCAGGCAGAAGACGATGTCGCGGTTTCCCGCGCTCGCCACGTACTCCGCGGCGAGGAGCGACTCGTGCAGCGTGATGCCGAAGCCGCGCTTCAACATGATGGGGAACTCGCGCTGGCTGCCGACGGTTTTCAGCAGCTCGAAATTCTGCGTGTTGCGCGTGCCGATCTGCAGCATCACGCCGGTGGGCTCGCCGGTCTCGCGCAGCGCCGCGCGGATCTCGTCCAGGTGCTCGTCGCGGGTCACCTCCATCGAGATCACGCGCACTCCATGCTTGCCGGCGAGCTCGAAGACATAGGGCAGGCAGCTCTTGCCGTAGCCCTGGAACGAGTAGGGGCTGGTGCGCGGCTTGTAGGCGCCCATGCGCGCGCACACCTGGCCCGCGGACTGCAGCGCCTTGAACGTCCGCTCGGTGTATTCGCGCGTATCCACCGCGTTCAGCCCCGCGACCACGTGGAAAGAGTCCTGGTCGAAGGTGACGCCGCGATAGGTGAAGCGGATGGGCTCGTCGTTGCCCTTGTGGCGCCCGAGGATGCGGAACTCGTCGGACTTGCTCATTCGCTGTGCGCGATACGCCGCGAGCGCACCGCGGCCGCGAGGGTTTCGAGAAGGGCGGCGGTGTCGTCCCACCCGAGGCAGGCGTCGGTGATGGAGACGCCGTGCGCGAGCGGCTTGCCGGGAACCAGGTCCTGGCGCCCCGGATTGAGGTGGCTTTCCACCATGACGCCGACGATGCGCTCGTCGCCCGCGGCAAGCTGCGCCGCGATGTCGGCGCCCACGTCCATCTGGCGCTCGTATCGCTTCGAGGCGTTGGCGTGGGAGAAGTCGACCATCAGGTGCGGCGCGAGCCCCGCGGCGGCGAGCTCCTTCGCGGCCTCTTCCACGCTCGCGACGTCGTAGTTCGGCGCCTTGCCGCCGCGCAGGATCACGTGGCAGTCCTCGTTGCCGACGGTCTCGAAGATCGCCGCCTGGCCGGTCTTGGTCATCCCCATGAAGGCGTGGGGCGCGGCCGCGGCGCGCAGGGCGTCCACCGCGACCTTGATGGAGCCGTCGGTGCCGTTCTTGAAGCCGACGGGACAGGACAGCCCCGAGGCGAGCTGCCGATGGGTCTGGGACTCGGTGGTGCGCGCGCCGATGGCGCCCCAGGCGATGAGGTCCGAGATGTACTGCGGCGAGAGGAGATCGAGGAACTCGCTGCCCGCGGCGAGGCCCATGCGGTTGATCTCGAGGAGGAGCTTCCTCGCCAGGCGCAGGCCCTCGTTGATGGCGAAGCTGCCGTCCAGGCGCGGATCGTTGATGAAGCCTTTCCAGCCGATCGTGGTGCGCGGCTTCTCGAAGTAGACGCGCATCACCACGACGAGCTCGCTCTCGTGGCGCCGCGCGGCCTCCTTCAGCCGCGCCGCGTACTCGAGCGCGGCGCCGGAGTCGTGGATCGAGCACGGGCCCACGACCGCCACCAGCCGGTCGTCGCCGCCGTGCAGGACGCGATGGATCGACTGGCGCGCCTGGGTGACGGTCGCGAGCGTCGGGGTGTCGACGGGAAGCTCCTCCAGCAGCAGCTGCGGCGCGATGAGCGCGCGCACCGCCGAGATGCGCAGGTCGTCGGTGCGGCTCCTGGGCCCGGGCCCCGGTTCGCTCGCCTGGGGCATCGCCCCGGTCTTGCCGCCGATGATCTTCATGTCATTCCTCCACCGCGACGCGGCGCGCGCGCACGCCCTCGGCGAGCGTGTCGAGCAGGTTGATGGTGTCGGTCCAGCCCAGGCAGGCGTCGGTGATCGACACGCCGTAGTCGAGCGGCTTGCCCGGCACCAGGTCCTGGCGTCCCGGGTTGATGTGGCTTTCCACCATGACGCCCACGATGCGCCGCTCGCCCGCGGCGAGCTGGCCCGCGACATCCTTGCCGACCTCGACCTGCCGCATGAATTGCTTGGAGGAATTGGCGTGCGAGAAATCCACCATCAGGCGCTGCGCGAGGCCCGCGGCGGCGAGCTCGCGCGAGGCGCCATCGACGCTCGCCGCATCGTAGTTGGGAGCCTTGCCGCCCCTCAGGATCACGTGGCAGTCCTCGTTGCCTGCGGTCTTGAAAACGGCGACGTGCCCCGACTTCGTGACCGAGATGAAATGATGCCGCGCGGCCGCGGCCTTGATCGCGTCCACCGCGATGCGGATGTTGCCGTCGGTGCCGTTCTTGAATCCCACGGGGCACGAGAGCCCCGAGGCGAGCTGGCGATGCGACTGCGACTCCGTGGTGCGCGCGCCGATGGCACCCCACGCGATCAAGTCGGCGATGTACTGCGGGGAGATGAGGTCGAGGAACTCGGTGCCGCACGGCACGCCGATCTCGTTCACCTCGAGCAGGAGCTTCCTCGCGAGGCGGATGCCCTCGTTCATGTCGAAGGTCTCGTCCAGGCGCGGATCGTTGATGAAGCCTTTCCACCCGACCGTGGTGCGCGGCTTCTCGAAGTAGACGCGCATCACGATGGCGAGGTCGTGCTTCAGGCGCTCGCGCTGCTCCCGAAGGCGCGCCGCGTAGTCGACAGCAGCCCTGTAGTCGTGGATCGAGCACGGCCCAACGACCACCAGGAGCCGATCGTCCGCGCCGCGCAGGATGTCGTGCACGGACTTGCGGCCCTCGAACGTGGTCTCTTCCGAGCGCTCGGTCGAGGGGGCCTCGCGCATCACCTGCATCGGCGCGAGGAGCTCGTCTCCCTGCTCGATGCGGACGTCGTCGGTTCTAACGTGCGGCATTACGGGTCCCCATAAACAAAAAACCGCCAGTTCGTTCTGGCGGTTTTCGTGGATTCATTGGCTCGACCCCGGCTCAAATCCTCTCAACCGCCTGCGGCGTGAGATAGAAGAACCAGGACAAAAAGGCGCTCGGGCGATGCATTTGGCAGATGCTAGCATAAAGTCCATGAAGCGCCTCATCGCCACCGTCTGCGCGGTCGTTCCCGCAGCGCTGCTCGCCGGCGGGATGCCGGCGACGAAGGCCTTCACAGCCGCCATCGGCGAGAAGGATCTGCACGAGGAATGCCAGCGCATCGAGGCGGGCGGCAGGCGAACCTACTCGTGGAAGTCGGACACGCCTGTCGACTTCAACATCCACTACCACCGTGGCGATGAAGTGTCTTATCCCGTGAAGCGCTCCACCTTGCGCGCGGACGCCGGCACCTTCACCGCGAAGACCGCCGAGGACTATTGCTGGATGTGGAGCGCGCGCGGCAGGCCCGCGAAAGTCCAGGGGCGGTTGCAACCCAGGTAAAGGGCCGTTACGCCGGGACGAACTTCAACGCCACGCCATTGTTGCAATACCGCTTGCCGGTGGGCTTGGGCCCGTCGTCGAAGACGTGGCCCTGGTGGCCCTCGCAGCGCGCGCAGTGGTATTCGGTGCGCGGCACGATCAGCTTGAAGTCGCTCTTCGTCCCGAGGTGGCCGGGAATGAATGTGTAGAAGCTCGGCCAGCCCGTGCCGCTCTCGTATTTGGTGTCGGAGGTGAAGAGCGCGAGCTCGCAACCGGCGCACACGAAGGTGCCCTTGCGCTTCTCGGAATTGAGCGGGCTCGATCCGGGACGCTCGGTGCCTTCGTGGCGCAGCACCGCGTACTGCTCCGGCGTGAGGCGCTTCTTCCACTCGGCGTCGGAGAGGTTGAGCTTCTCCACCTTCTCGGCGTCCTTCGGGTTGGCGGCCTGGGCGCGATGCATGGCGAAGAGCGCTCCCAGGGTGGCGATGAAATGTCTGCGGTTCATGGTCATGTCCGGATATACGGCGATGCCGGTGAGTCGGATGCGCTCGCCCGGGCTTACGCGGTGCCGCCCACGGTGAGCCCCTCGATGCGCAGCGTCGGCTGTCCCACCCCCACCGGAACGCTCTGGCCCTCCTTGCCGCACATGCCGATCCCCGGATCGAGGCACATGTCGTTGCCGATCATGGTGACGCGCGTGAGCGCGTCGGGGCCGTTGCCGATGAGGGTCGCGCCCTTCACCGGGTACTGGATCTTCCCGTTCTCGACCCAGTAGGCCTCGGAAGCCGAGAACACGAACTTGCCGCTGGTGATGTCGACCTCGCCGCCGCCGAAATTCACCGCGTAGAGCCCACGACCCACCGAGGCGATGATCTCGGCCGGGTCCTTGTCGCCGCCCATCATGAAGGTGTTGGTCATGCGCGGCATCGGGATCGCGGCATAGGACTCGCGCCGGCCGTTGCCGGTGACCGGGACGCCCATGAGGCGCGAGTTGAGCCGGTCCTGGAGGTAGCCGCGCAGGACTCCATCCTCGATGAGCACGTTGCGTGTCGTGGGATTGCCCTCGTCGTCGATGGAGAGCGAGCCGCGGCGGTCGGGCAGCGTCCCGTCGTCGACCACCGTCACGCCGGGCGCGGCGACCCGCTCGCCGATGCGGCCGCTGAAAGCCGAGGTGCCCTTCCTGTTGAAGTCGCCCTCGAGGCCGTGGCCGATCGCCTCGTGCAGCAGCACGCCGGGCCAGCCCGGCCCGAGCACGACGCTCATCACGCCGGCCGGCGCGGGACGCGCATCGAGGTTCACGAGCGCCTGGCGCACCGCGTCGCGCGCGAGGTTCTCGAGGATCTCGGAGGTGAAGAAGCCGTAGCCGAAGCGCCCGCCGGCGCCCTGGTGGCCCTGCTCGCGGCGCCCGTCCTGCTCGGCGATCACCGTGATCGAAAGGTGCACGAGGGGACGCACGTCCGCGGCGAGCGCGCCGTCTGCCCGGGCCACGAGCACCACGTCGTACTCGCCCGAAAGACGCGCCATCACCTGCTTCACGCGCGGATCGGCCGCGCGCGCGTGCTTCTCGATCGCCTCGAGGATCTTCACCTTCGCGGCGTCGTCGAACTGGGAGACCGGATCGATCGGCGCGTAGAGCGCGCGGCCCGGACGCACCAGAGCGTTGCCGATGAGCTGGTCGCCGCCGTCGGCGGCGATCGCGCGCGTCACGCGCGCGGCCGCGTCGAGCGCACCGGCGTTGATGTCGTCGGCATAGGCGAACGCGGTCTTCTCGCCGGCCACCACGCGCACGCCCACGCCCTGGTCGATCGAAAAGCTGCCCGATTTCACTTCTCCCTCCTCGAGCGACCAGCCTTCCGAGCGGTTGTACTGGAAGTAGAGATCGGCATCGTCGGCCTTGTGGGCGAGGATGGTGCCGAACACCTTGCTCGTCGCGACCTCGTCGATCCCGAAGGGGGCAAGGAGGGTGGCTCGCGCGATGTCGAGCGTGGAGGGGCCGGGCTTGGTCATTCGGGGCTCTTCGGTTTCGATCAAGTGCAGCATCGGGTTCAGGGGCTCACCACTGGCGAACGGTTTTATGGGAAAGAGCCGGGAGGCTCTTGCGGATCTTCGCCTGATAGGTGGGGTTCACACCCGCCACAACAACCCCCGAACCCCTCGGCAAGCGGTCCAGCACCACCCCCCACGGATCCACGATCATGGTATGACCGTGGGTTTCGCGACCGTTCACGTGATATCCGCCCTGGGCGGGAGCGATCACGTAGGCCAGGTTCTCGATGGCGCGGGCACGGATGAGCGTGTCCCAGTGGGCCTTCCCGGTGGTCTCCGTGAAAGCCGACGGCACCAATATGAGGTCAACGTCGCCCATCGCCCGGTAGAGTTCGGGAAAACGCAGGTCGTAGCAAACCGAAATCCCCAGCTTTCCGTAGGGGGATTCCACGGTGCACACGCGGGTGCCCGGCTCGATGGTGCGCTCCTCGGTGTAGCGTTCCTGCCCCATCTCGAAGCCGAAAAGGTGGATCTTGTCGTAGCGGGCCACGCGCTTGCCTTCCTGGTCGTAGACGAGGCAGGAGTTGCGCACCTTCTCGGGCAGGCTCGATTCCAGCGGCACCGAGCCGCCCACGATCCACACCCGGTGGCGGCGCGATTGCTCGGAGAGGAAATCCTGGATCGGCCCCGCGCCGTCCTTCTCGCGCGCGGCCACCTTGTCCGTGTCCTTCATCCCCATGATGGCGAAATACTCGGGCAGCGCGATGATGCGCGCGCCGGTCGCCGCCGCGAGCTCCACCAGCCGGCCGGCCTCCTGCAGGTTCGCCTGGACGTTCGGGCCCGAGGCCATCTGGATCGCGGCCACGCGGAACATCGACTGCGTCGAGGACATCGCGTCGCGCAACGCCTCGGGGGTGGTGGAATTCCTGGTGATGATCATGGCTTGGCTTCGGCGGCGGAAGCGGCCTTTGGCGGCGGCGGGGGTGGCGCCGACAGGCGCGTGACCACCGGATTATCCCACGAGCCCGTCACCTGGTACTCATACGCCACGACCTTGCCGAAGGGATTTCGCAGCAGCTTGGAGACCAGCAGCGTCGACAGGCCCAGCACCGGCGTGCCGAGCAGCGTGGCCGCCAGCGCCATGCCCTCCCCCACCTCGGGCACCACCCGCAGGGTGAGCGCCTGCGTTTCCAGCGGCAGCGAGACCTCGCCCGACAGGCTCACGAAGGCCGAAGGGCCGGTGATCTCGAAGCCCTCGGTAAGCAGGATGCCGCGCGCCACCTTCACGTTGCCCTCGATGGTCTCGAAGGCGAAGCCGTCGCTGAAAACGTCGCGGAAGTCGAACATCGCGCGCCGCGGCAGCGACTGCAGCGACAGCAGCCCGAGCAGCTTGCCGGCGCCCGGCTCGAGCTTGGCGAACTGCCCGCGCCGGCCCTCGGCGCGGAAGGCGCCCGACAGGCTTGCGGTCGAGAACTCGTAGGGAAAACCCGGCCAGGCCAGGGTCCCTTCGAGCTTGCCGTTGCCGCGTTTCATGTAGTCGCCGAAGCCGAACTGGCTCATCAGCGCGTTGAGGTTGTCCGACTCGAGCGTGATCGCAAGCGACGTGATGGAGCCCGCGCCCGTGCGTCGCCAGCCCCCGGAGGAGCGGAAATGCGCGTGGTCGTTGGAGATGTCGAGCTTGTCGATGCGCCAGTCGTCGCCCATGTTCTGGGCCTTGAGCTCGAGGCGCCCGAGGTAGCGGCCGTGGAATTCGAAGCGATCGGCAAGCACGTCGAGCGCGGGCAGGTCCGCATCCGCGGCGGTTCCGGCGCCGGGCGCCGCGGCGGGAACCGGCGGCTTCGATTCGGGGATCGAGAAGCGCTCGAGGCGCGCGATCACGCGCCCCTTGCCCTCGGGGTCCCATTCCACCGATCCGGCCACCAGCGGGCTTTCCAGCACCCCGTTCCACTGCGAGCCGGCGCGCTGCAGCCGCGCGGCGACCTGCGTGAACTCACGCCCGAAGTAACGCACGCGCCCCATGGTGAGGTCGATGCCTCGCAGCGCGAATCCCGGCGCGCCTTCGGCCGGAGCCGTCGCCGCCTCCTCGCGTTTCGGCTGGGTGAAAACACCCGACCACGCCTCGGCATCAATCGAGGGCGCAGCGCCGTAGAGCCAGAGGCCATCACGCGCCACCTCGCCGGACAGGGGCGAGCCCATCTTGAGCGCGACCTGCCAGCGGTCCGCGCCCCCCGGTGCGTAGCGGCTCGACCGCCAGTAGAGGCCGCCTTCGACGGTGGCGTTGGCGAGCTCGCTGTCCTGGCCGGGGCGCTCGATGCGGATCGTGAGCGCGCGCGCCTCGTCGGCGGCCTTGGCCGCCGGCTCCGGAAGCGTCGAGGCCAGGCCCTTGAGGTCGGAGGTCACGGTGACCTCGGTGCCCTGCGCGTTCGACAGCGCGCGCGCCTTCCAGCCCACGCCACCCGCCAGGCGCGCGGTGATGGCTTCGGGCAGGTAGGCGCCCAGCGCCGGGACGTCGATGGCGCCTTCAACCGTCGTCGACACGCGTCCCTCGGCATCGTTGGAAATCGCGAGCACGGCGGGTTTGCCGAACATGGTTCCGGTTAGCCCCGGGGCCCGGATGCCGCGCTCCGTGAACGTGAGCTGGCCCTTGATCTCGCGCATCGCGAGGTTCCTGCCTACCGTGGCCGTGGCGCCGGCAAACAGGAAGTCGCCCTGCACGCGCAGCGGATCGGTGCCGTAGAAGGGATAACTCAGGCGCATCTTGAAGCGCGCCGGTCCCTCGATCGAGACGGCGCGCGTGAAGGCGCCGGGCCCGTTGGCCAACGGCGATTCGCGCAGGTAACGCGTGGTGTCGGCCGCGGTGGTGTCGATGTCGGCGCCGAAAACCAGCACCGGAGGATTCTGCGACATGTCCTCGACCACCGCCGAGGCGCTGCGCACGCGGCTGCCAAAGATGCCGGCCGCCGCGGAGAGGATCTCCATGCGCCGGTTCTCGAAGCGAAAGGTGCCGTCGATGGCATCGATCGCCGGCCAGGCGGGATGGAAGCGCAGGCGCGCATCGCGCACATCCCCTTCGAACAGGAAATGGCCGTTGGACCCCGGCCCGAACGGAAATTCGTAGAGGTCGCCCTTCAGCTCGAACTTGGCGCGGACGAGCTGGCCGCCCTGCAGCGATCGCTCCAGCCATTCGCGCGTGCCCGCGATCCCGTTCGGCAGGTAGTCGGCGGTGCGCGCGGTGTTGCCGCGGGTGAAGGCGCCTTTCAGGTCGAGGTAACCGGGGCTTTTCACGCGCGCGTCGGGCAGCGATCGCCAGGTGCCGGCGAAGCTCGCGGCCACATCCGGGTTCGCCACGGCCGCCTCCTCGATGTTCACTTCCAGCGCGCGGCCCTCATGGCGCCATTTCGCGCGCGCCTCGACGGTGGCGAAGGCGAGTGGCGCGCGGAAGATGCGGCCGAGTTCGAAGGTTGCGTTCCTGCCCGCGATCACCAGCGTCCCGCCGTCCTGCGTGCCCTCGATCGAGCCGGTGAGCCCGCTCACGCCGGGAAAAGCGTCGACCGCGTTCACCGCCAGGTTCTCGAAGCGCCCCTTCACCGAGTAGGACTTGGCGCCGTCTCCACTCCACGCCACCTGGGCCTGCGTGATGCGCCCGCGTGGCGCGAAGCGCAGCACCTGGCCCTTCATCTCGCGCGGGACCGGAAAATAATCTAGCAGCGTGGCCGCGATCTTCAGGTCGATGCCGTCGGCGCGCACCTGGGTGCGGGCGGGCTTGCCGGATTCGTCGGTGCGTTCCAGCGAAAAATCGCCGGCCTGCGCCTCGGCGCCCGACGCGAGGCCAAACCGCAGGCCCTCGGTGGCGAACGTGAACCCCGCGGGCTTCACGCGATAGGTCGCCCGGCCCGACAACGCCGCCAGCTCGAGCGGCAACGCATCGGCGGCCAGCTGCGCCCGCGCGTCGCGCATGTGCAGGTCGGCCACCACCTCGGTCACCCGGTCGGTGGTGAACTGCATCCACACCCGCAGGCTGCCGACGCCGCTGCGAAGGGTCTCCGGCACCGGCAGGTGCTCGCGCTGGCGCGCGAGGTCGGCGTTCAGGCTCTCCCCGTAGGCCTCGCCACGCGCGCTCCAGCGCGAACCCTCGCGCGAGAGGACCACGTCGGCGCGCAGGTCGATGCGCGCGGCGAGACCCGCGGGAGGGCGCGCCACCAGCGAGGCGCGGTGGTGGCGCAGGCGCTTCTGCACCGCGATCTCCACACCGGTAAGGCGCACTTCGGGAGCGCCGCCGAAATCGTCGCGCCAGGTGAGTGTGGCGTCGTGGATGCCGACGCGCGGCTGGGCCAGCAACCACTCCACAAACGCGCCGTCACCCGAGGGGCCGGCCTCGTTGATCGGTTTGTCGGCCAGGTAGATCAGGCCGTCGGCGCCGCGGCGCAGCACCAGGTCGGGACGATGGAAGTCGACATCGTGGAATCGCAGCTGCCCGGCGAGAAGGGACCACCAGGAAAGCGTGACCTCGGCGCGCTCGAGCTGGAAGGCGGCGCGCCCGCCCCGGTCGGAAATCTCCAGGCCCTCGAGTGTCACCACCGGGCGCAACCCGCCCCAGCCCCCGCCAAGCCTGCGCACCTTGAGCGCCATGCCGGTGGATTTTTCGATCGAGGAGACGACGTCGGCGCGGAACCTGTCGACGTTGGGCAGCGCGTCGTAGCGCAGCCACAACACCAGGGCGACGAAGGCGACAACGAGGAAAGCCGTGATTGCGGCCAGCAGCCGGAGGCACGTGCGGGGAAAGGCCTTGATGCGGCGGTCCTTGCGGGAAAGCCGCTATTTTACTGGCTGCTGCGTCGCAACCATCCAGAAGACCTGCCGGCCCCCGGTGACGGGCGGAGCGCGTCTTTCCAGCAGGTTCTTCGAAGGCACGCCGGTGCGCGCGTACGAGCGTTCGCAATCCTGCGTCGAAGGCCCGCGCATGTTGCCCTCGGTGTAGGCCAGGCCCGGGCAACGCGAGCAGCTCCCGCCGTGTACACACGAGGAACACCCTTGCACGTCGGCCACGCGGATCGAGCGCACGTCGGCCAGCTGCGGTGAGTGGCGCCAGATGTCCACGAAGCGCTGCTCTCGCACGTTGCCGCAGGGCATCGGGAACTGCACACACGGGTAGACCTCGCCGTAGGGCGAAATGTAGGCGGCGGAATGGCCCGCGCTGCACGGCAGCGAATGCAGGGCGTCCTGCTCGTCCATCGGGCCGGAGGGTGGCGCGCAATATTCCCCGGCGTTGCCCACCATCGCGTCGTCGCGATAGATGCGCGCCAGCGTGTCGCCGTCGACGTTGAGCGCCAGCACCGCGCGATCGCCGTCCATCATCGGCGTGATGGTGGCGTCGCACTTGTATTCGATGCCGAGGGATTCGGCCAGCGCCTTGACCTCGGGATAGTCGCCGGAGTTGTGTTTCATCAACACGTTGGCGAAGCTCACCTTCACGCCTTCGTCGCGCAGCATCCTGGCGCCTTCCAGCGTGCGCCGCAACGAGCCCGGCAGCTTCGTGATCGCGTCGTGGGTCTCCTCCTTGTGCGAATAGACGCTGATCTGCACCGATTCCACACCCAGCTGCGCGATGCGGCGCGCCCTGGCCGGGCGCACCATCACCGCGTTGGTCTTGAGCTTGACCGAGAAGGTGAGCCGGCGCGCCTCCTCGAGGATCTCGAAGAAGTCCGGCCGCATGAAGATCTCGCCCCCGGAGAGCGTGAGGAAAAACACGCCTGCATCGGCCAGCTGGCGCAGCAGGCCCACGATCTCGGCGGTGGTCATCTCGCCGTGGTCCTCGTGGTCCAGATAACAGTGCACGCAGCGTTCGTTGCAGCGGTAGGTGAGGTCGAGCTGCACGCCGAGCGGGATTCCCAGCTCGAGGGCGCGGTTGCCCATCTCGTGCATCAGGCTTTTCATGGATCGATCGGGGTCTCGGACAGCCTCAGTATGCCGTGGTCGGCGAGGCCGCGGACCACCTCTTCGGCATCCTTCAGCGCCGATTCGCGATCGATGTCGAAAGCGCCCACGATGCGCCCTTCCACAATCTGCGCCAGCGGCGTCACGCCGTCGGCCGCCTCCCAGAGGATCGAGGCCGTGGCGTTGAGGCTGAAAAGCGACGAATCGCGCCCCGACATGATCATCATCTCGCCGCCGATCATGCGCGCGGCGGCGTTGCGGGCGCGGGCCACGTAAAGGTCACTCACGCGGCGCGCTCCTGGCGGCCGATCTGGTCCCACACGCGTGCGTCCGGCACAAACGTGAGCCGGCGCACCGGCACGCGCTCGGCGAGATCCAGTGCGGCCTCGAACACCGCGCGCACCAGGCCCGCGTCCTCGGCGAAAAACAACACGCTCGCCAGCAGCTCACGCGCGGCCTGCGCCGCGGGCACCGCCTCGACCACGTTGCGCGGGCCCTTGGCCAGCAGGTAGATCGCCTCCAGCGGGGCGTGCACGTTTTCCCCGGCGCGCGCGATTTCGCCCGCAAAGGGGGTGCCGAACGCGTGGTACCCCGCGCCGGCGCGGCGCAGGTACGAGATCTCGTCGCTCAGCAACAGGGCATCGGCCGGGGCGAGGCGCGAAAGCGTGGTTTTTCCCGCTCCCGACACACCCGCGAAGAGGAATGCGCGCCCGCCCCGAAGCGCGCTGGCCGCGTGCATCAGGAAGCCGCCCTCGCGCGCAAGCGCCAGGGTGTGGACGATCCGCAGCACCGTGTCGATCGAATAGGGGTTTTCCGACTGGCGCACGCGACCGCGCCCGGTGAGCGGATCGAGGTGGGCGCGGAAATCGCCGCGTTCGATGCGCCACAGGCCCGCGTCGCGATACACGCGCACGTCTTCGTCGGGGGCGTTTTCCGCCGCGGCGACCAGATCGATCCCGAGCTCGAAATCGGGCGGCGCGGGCGCCTGCATGAACCCCGCATAACGATCCTGCAACAGGTGCAGGAAGGTGGGGCTGGTGGTGGTGACCGCCACACGCACGCCGCCGATGACGATGTCTGCGCGGTGGGTCATCGCGCGAGCCCGTCCAGGCGGGTGAAGAGCCTTGCCGCGCGCGCGCAGCGGGCGAACATCGCCGCCGCCAGGCGCGTTGCGCCGCCGCGATCCACGCGCGGGCGGAAGGCGCGCCCGCGGCGCACCACCTTCACGACGCGCCCGAGCAGCTCGCCCGCCTGCACCGGTGCGTCGGCGGCGCTGAGTGTGTCTCCCTGCGCGATCATCGTGGCGCCGCGGCGCGCCACCAGGCGATGCGCGAAAATCCGGCCGTCGCGCGTGTACACCACGATCTCGCCGACACGCGGCGCATCGGCGGCGCAGGCCCGCACCAGAAGGATGTCGCGGGGGCGTATCGCGGGCAACATGCTTGATCCGCTGACCGGCAGGCGCAGGCGGCCGTTTTGGCGCAGCAGCGTGGCGGCGAGCGCGGTGCGGCCCGCCTCGGCGGCCGCGGTGCTCAGGAGTTGCGCCGATTGACCCGGCACGAGGCCTGGGTGCTGCTGATCTTGCCGCAGGCCAGCGCCATGGTCTCGAACACCTGTTCGTGGCGGAAGGCGGGTTTCACGTAGGGCCGCTTCGCGGGCTCGCCGGCATCATCCTCGAGGCCTTGCGGCTTCTCTTCTTCCGATTCCATCGTTCCTCCGGTGGCCCTCGCTGCTAGTTCAGGCCGTTCTGGCTCGCCTGGATCGCGTTGCCCGGGTTGCTGCGGTTCGCGTAATACACCTGCGAGGCGCCGGCGACGCCCGAGACGTTGTCGATGATGATACCGCTGGTGCCACCCGGGGCGGGAAGGCCCGCGGCCGCGTTTTTGGTGGTGTTCCAGACGCCCGCCAGGTTGAAGCTGTAGATGCACGAGCCGGTGCAGCCGGTGCGGTTGCCGGTATCGGGCACGCTCAGGAAGATGAAGTTGGTGGCGCCGTTCTGCACGTCGGTGATCGGCGAGCAGCCGCCGTTGGCGTCGGTGGTATCCGCGCTCACCAGCGTGGGGCCCACCACCGGCGCGCCCATCACGTTGTTGGTGATGGGGATGCGCCACAGCGTGGGCTGGCGCGAGCTGGCCCCGGGCGAGCTGCTGCCGCATACGTAGAGGAAACCCGACGGATTGGCGGGATCCGCGCTGGTGTAATACGCGTCGTCGAAGACACCGCCGTAGTTGACGCGGGTGTAGATCTGGCCGCGGCCGGTCTGCACGCGCGGCGTCGTCAGGCCGCTGATGGACACGTTGGTTGCGAACTGGTAGATCGCATGGCATTCGACGCCCGAGCACCCGGTGCCGGCGTCGGAAGCCACGAAGGCGTAGACCCGCTGCGCCTGCGAATCAACGATCGGCGCCTCGGATACCCCGGAGCTTCCCAGGTTCCCCACGGGGTTGCCGGCCAGCAGGCCGCTGGTGATGACGGCGCCGGTGCCATTGTTGACCGAATGCAGGCGCCCGCCGGTGCTGGTGGTGGGTTCGCGCGCGCTGCCGACGAAGACGAGGTTGGTGGCCGGATCGTAGACCGGCGATGACATCTCGCGGTTGGCGACCACGGTCACGGGCCATGGGCCCCCCGCTGCCGCCGGCGTGCCGTTGAAGACGCCGGTGAACTTGTGCAGCGTGCCGTCGATGGCGCCGACCCAGAGCTCGTCGCTGTCGTAGTAGTAGTAGGGCGAGGAGGCCGTGTTGTTGGCACCGCCACTCAACGGGATCACCGTCATGCACGGTGCGGTGCAGGCCCGGTAGGAACCCGCGGCGGTGTTGGCGAGCGCAACGGGCGAGCCGGCGCCTCCCGGCGACGACGCGCTCCACTTGAGGACCACGAGGCTCGCGGCGGCGCCGACGCGCTGCACGAAGACGACCTGGGTGCCGTCGAGGGAGAGGGTGGGCGATGTCTCCGCGAAGGCGCCGGTGCCGGTGTTGTACGACCACATCACGCTCGGCTGGTCCCGGCCGCCGCACGAGGTGGTGTAGAGCTGGTTGAAGGCGAGGATCGTGGGCTGCCCCGCGGTGCCGGAGCCCCCGGCGAGTGTGCCGCCGGTCCATGCGAAGTTGTTGAGCCCCTCGGTGATCGTGATCGCGTTGCTGGCGGTGCCCTGCGTCATCGAGGTGACGGTGATGACGTTGCCCACGAAGCTCGCGGTCACGCCGACGGCGCCGCCGTTGCGGTTGATGGCGTTGGCGAGGTTGGCGACGCGCGAACCGTTGTCGCCCTCGAAGAAGAGCCCGGTGTTCAGCGTCGTGCTCTGGGTGAGCGTGAGGACGCGCGTGCCGTTGGTGATGACAACGGTGCCGGCGCCGAAGTTGCCCGAACCGTCCCACGAGCCGGTGCGGCTGGCGAAGTTGCCGGAGCCCGTGGCCCCCGAGCTGCTGGTGGGATAAACCACGAAGTCATCCGCGCAGCTGGGCGCGGCCGAGATGTCGAAGCTGTACTTGGCCGGAAACACACCGGCATTGCCCCGACCCGACGCGCCACCGATCACGTGGGTCCAGTCGCGGTGGATCGGGGGTTGGCGGGGGTTGACCGCGCCCGGCCACACCGGGCGGGCAGCGGCCTTGGCGACGGCGGCACCAGGCGCCCGGGCCGCGCGGGCTTCCATCTTGCGTACCAGGCGTGAGACAAAGCGCGGGTCGCGATAATCCTTCACCCACTGGTCGTAGGTGCCCTTTTGCATCGCTTCTTCCACGGTGTCGGGGTTGCCGTAGACGAGGTGCCGGTGGCTCCAATCCCAGGGCAGTCCCATGCGGCCGGAATCGGCGGCCTGCGCCGCCACGGCAAACACGAGGCCGAGTGCCAACACGCCATACCGGGCGAATGCTTTCGGCGAACCATGCAGAATCATGCTTTCCTCCCACCCAAGGGGCCGTGACGGAAACGTGGCCCCGCTGACACATCATTGTATCGAATTAACACGTTGGATCAGTGAATTACCGCACATCCACATTGCAAATGACACACCCCCGATGAAGGATTTCGACCGCACCCGCCGGCTCTCCCAATACGTCTCCCGGGTGGCCGCCGCGCGCCCCGCGGTGGTCGAGGAGCTGGAGCGGCGCCAGGCGCGCGCGTTCACCGCAGCGGAAATGGCGGCGGAGCTCGCGCCGGGGGAAGACCTGGGCTCGCGCTTGCGCAGCCTGCGCGAGCGGGTCATGGTCACCCTCGCCCACCGCGACCTGAACGGGCTGGCGAGCCTGGACGAGGTGTTCGAGACCATGAGCTCGCTTGCCGACAGCAGCATCGCCGCGGCGGTCGCTCAGGCGCATCGGCAGCTGGCCGAGGTCCACGGCGACCCCGGAGGCGGCGGGCTCATCGTGGCCGCGCTTGGCAAGCTGGGCGGGCGCGAGCTCAACGTCTCCTCGGATGTGGACCTGGTCTTCCTCTACGGGGAGGACGGCGAGACCTCGGGCGCGCGGCCGGTGTCGCACCGCGATTTCTTCGCCGCCGCGGGCCGCAGCGTGATCGCGCTCCTGTCCGAGCACACCGCCGAAGGCGAGGCGTTCCGCGTCGACATGCGCCTGCGCCCCTTCGGCGACAGCGGCCCGCTGGTCACGCCGCTCGCGGGCCTCGAGGACTACTTCATCGGCCACGCCCGGCCGTGGGAGCGCTATGCGTGGATGAAGGCGCGCGTCGTGGCGGGCCCCGCGGCGCCCGTGGACGCGATCGTGCAGCCGTTCGTCTACCGCCGCTACCTCGATTTCGGCATGCTCGACGCCCTGCGCGACATGCACGCGCGCATCGCCCAGGCCGCGGCGCAGCGCCGCAAGAGCGACGACGTGAAGCTCGGCCGCGGCGGAATCCGCGAGCTCGAGTTCACGGTGCAGCTGTTCCAGATGGTGCGCGGCGGGCGCGAGGCGGCGCTGCGTACGACCTCGACGCGCGAGGGCCTGCGTGCCGCCGGCGAGCTGGGATTGCTCCCTTGCGCCGGCGTGGGCGCGCTCGCCGAGGCGTACGCCTTCCTGCGCAAGCTCGAGCATCGCCTGCAGTACCACGACGACCAGCAGACGCAGGCGCTGCCGCGCACGCCCGCGCACCAGGCGGTGATCGCCGAGGCGATGGGATTCGCCGCCTACCCGGCGCTCGTGGCCGAGCTCGACCGCCACCGCGACGCGGTGCAGGCGGCGTTCGGCGCCCTCTTCGAGCGCGACGGCGATGCGCGCCCGACCGCGACGCTCACCGCGGCGCTGTACGATCCGCAGGCGACACCCGACCCCGACGAGCTCGCCGACCAGCTCGCGGGCGCGGGGCTGCGCGAGCCCGCGGCAGTGGCGCGCCGGCTGATCGAGTACACGCGCTCGCGCCGCTACCGCTCGATCTCCGCGGCGAGCCGCGCGAAGGTGGAGCGCCTGCTGCCCGACCTCATCGCCGCGGCCGCCGCGCAGGGCGGCTCGCAGGCCACGGCGCTGCGCCTCATCGACCTGATCGAGGCGATCGACGGGCGCGAGTCCTACTTCTCGCTGCTGGTGGAGTTCCCCCAGGTGCTCGAGCGCGCCGCGCGGCTGATGGCGCGCAGCGCGTGGGCTGCGCGCCTGCTCGCGCGCCATCCGATCCTGCTCGACGAGCTCACGCGCGCGGCCACCCCCAACGCCATCGACTGGGCCCAGGAACGCAAGGCGCTGCGCGGCACCTGCGCGCAATGCAGCGGCGACGTCGAGGCCCTCCTCGACCAGCTGCGCCACTACAAGCAGCGCCAGGTGCTGCGCCTGACGGTGGCCGACCTCGAGGGGGCATTGCCGGTGATGGCGCTGTCCGACGAGCTTGCCGCCCTCGCCGACGTGATCCTGGAGGCGACGCTCGCCGCGGCGGTGGAAAGCGTGGGATTGAAACCGGGCCCTCGAGGGATCGAGGGCGACGACGACGGGGCACGCCCCGCGGGTGGTTTATGCGTCGTCGGCTACGGCAAGCTCGGCGGCAAGGAGCTGGGCTACGGCTCGGACCTCGACATCATCTTCGTCTACGACGACGCGCTGGCAGGCCAGGCGGAGCAGTTTGCGCGCGTGGCGCAACGCGTCAACAACTGGATGACGACCCTCACCGCGGCGGGCGTGCTCTACGACATCGACCTGCGCCTGCGCCCCGACGGCATCAAGGGGCTCATGGTGAGCTCGGTCAGCTCGTTTCGCGAATACCAGCTCAAGCGCGCGTGGACCTGGGAACACCAGGCGCTCACCCGGGCGCGCGCGTGCGCCGGCGATCCCGACGTGGGCGCGCGCTTCGACGCCGTGCGCGACGAGATCCTCTCGCAACCGCGCGACCGCGCGAGGCTCTTCGAGGAGATCGTGGCGATGCGCGTGAAGATGCGCGCGCAGCACAAGGCCGACGCCACGGACATCAAACACATCGAGGGCGGCATCATCGACCTGGAGTTCTGCGTGCAGGCGCTGGTGCTGGCCGACGGCCCCGCCCATGCGCAGCTGCGCGAAAACAAGGGCAACCACACGCTGCTGCATCGCGCCGGGGCCCTGGGGCTGATCGATGCCGCGGTCGCCGAAGCCGCCGCCAACGCGTACCTGGAAATGCGCCACCGCAGCCACCAGGCAAGCCTCAACGACGAGGACAAGGTGAAGCTCGCGGGCGACGACCTCGCCGCCGAGCGGGCGGCCGTGAAGCGGCTCTGGGAATGCCTCTTCGCCCGGTAGCTACGCGGTTGTGATCCGGGCCGGCACGGCGTCGAGCGCGCCCATCAGATGGAACACCTGCATTCGCCCCTTGCCCTTGATCTCGACCTCGTGCGCCTCATCGAAGCGGAAGCGGTTGTACAGCCTGCGGTGTGTGGTGAGGTCCACCTGGATCGCGCCCGAATAGGCGTCGGCGGCCATGCGGAAGGCGATGTTCACCGTGTCGCCCCAGATGTCGTAGATGAATTTCTTCTTGCCGATCACGCCCGCCACCACGGGGCCGGTGCCGATGCCGATGCGGATCTCGATGCGTTCCCCGGTGCGGTCCCGGTATTGCGCGATCTTTTCCTGCATCTCGATGGCCATGCGCGCCACCGCATCCGCGTAGTGGATCTGCGCGCCCTGTTCCAGGCCGGCGGCGGCCATGTAGGCGTCGCCGATGGTCTTGATCTTCTCCACCCCGTGTTTGTCGGCGATGTCGTCGAAGATGGTGAAGATGTCGTTGAGGATCTTCACCGTCTCGACCGGCGAGAGCTCCTCGGTCATGCGGGTAAAGCCCACGATGTCGGCGAACATCACCGTCACGTCCGCGTGGCCCTGGGCGATGTTCACCTCGTTGCGCTTCAGGCGTTCGGCGATGGCCATCGGCAGGATGTTGAGCAGCAGGCGGTCGCTGCGTTCCTTTTCCTGGCGCAGCTCCGCGTGCGAGGCGTCGACCTGGACGCGCAGCTTCTGCTTTTCGTTGGCGAAGTACCAGAGCAGCGAATAGATCATCACCGAGATCGCGGCGAAGTTCAGCACGAAGAAAACCGCCACCGTGGACAGGTCGAAGCTCTTTACCGTCCCGGCCAGCAGGTAGTCGAACACCCCCGCCATCACCGTCATGAAGAGCCAGCCGAAGAACCACGGCATCGATTGGCGCGTGCCGAGCACGGTCACCGCGCCCACCGGGGCCATCAGGCCCCAGAGGCTCACGCCGGAAGCGTTCACGAAGTTGCCGATCGACCACTGCATGGCGAACGGCGTGAAGAGGATGAGGCCGAGCTGGATGATCGCGAAGGCCTGGATCTTGCGGTACTTGTAGTACGCCCAGATCGTGCCCGCCGAGAGGCCCTGGAAGATGAGCGGTATGGCGGTGGAATACTGGTAGCCCATGCTCCAGTAGATGGCGAGCCAGAGCATGGCCGCGCACATCATGAAGCCGGTGGTGAGCATCAGCATGTCGCCGGAAAGCTGTTCTTCCGGCGAAAGGACGGGGGCGGCCGCCTTGGCAGGGCCGGCTTTTCGATCAGTCAGCGACAAGTCGGTCGGCGGATCCTGGGGCATCACGCATGCAATGGGGCTTGATTATTGTTGTGCTCGCGTCTACCTGAAGATTATCGCACATAACCCGCGTGCATCCCTGTGCGCCGGGGGCCACAACCAGCTAGAATTTCGGATCCCCGAATCGGAGTTTCCCCCATGTCGATGTCAGACCGCGACGGCCACATCTGGTACGACGGCAAGCTCGTGCCCTGGCGCGACGCGAACACCCACGTGCTCACCCACTCGCTGCATTACGGCCTGTCCGTCTTCGAAGGCGTACGCGCCTACAAGACCGAAATCGGCACCGCCATCTTCCGGTTGCAGGAGCACACCACGCGGCTCTTCAACTCGGCCAAGATCTACATGATGGACATCCCGTATTCGAGGGAAGTCCTGATCGAGGCGCAGCGCGAGGTGGTGCGCGCCAACAAGCTGGAAAGCTGCTACCTGCGCCCGCTCGCCTTCTATGGCTCGGAAAAGATGGGGGTCTCGCCGGTGGGCGCAAAGGTCCACGTCGCCATCGCCGCGTGGCCGTGGGGCGCCTACCTGGGCGAAGACGGCCTGAAGAAGGGCATCCGCGTGAAGACGTCGTCCTTCGCACGCCACCACGTCAACGTCACCATGGCGCGCGCCAAGGTCGCGTCCACGTACGCCAACTCCATCCTCGCCAACCTCGAAGCCACGCAGGATGGCTACGACGAGGGCCTGCTGCTCGATACCGACGGCTTCGTTGCGGAAGGATGCGGGGAAAACATCTTCATCGTGAAGGAAGGCCGCATCTACACGCCGCAGCTCACCACGGCGCTCGACGGCATCACCTGGCGCTCGGTGCAGGCGATCTGCGCGGACCTTGGCATCCCGGTGGAAAAGACGCGCATCACCCGCGACGACATCTACATCTGCGACGAGGCGTTTTTCACCGGCACCGCCGCGGAAGTCACGCCGATCCGCGAACTCGACCGGCGCACCATCGGCAGCGGTTCGCGCGGCCCGATCACGGAAAGGATCCAGAGCGCGTTTTTCGACATCGTCAACGGGCGCAACCCGAAGTACCACCACTGGCTCACGCCGGTCGCCGAGAAGAAAAATGTCGCTGCCGTCGGAGCTTGACCGGACCCTCGTCGAGGTGACGGCGGCGGATCTCCCGCTGCACTGCCCGCTGCCGTCGCAGAAGCTGTGGAACACACATCCGCGCGTCTACATGCCGATAGAAAAGACGCGGGAATCGCGCTGCCCCTACTGCGGCACGCTCTACCGGCTCACCGGCGAAGTAAAAGCCGGCCACTGAGGCCGTGGCACGGACCCTCATCGTCTCGCCCTCGTGGGTTGGTGACGCGGTCCTTTCCCACCCGCTGCTCGTCCGCCTGAAGCAAGCGGATCCTTCCGGGGCAATCGACGTGCTCGGCCCGGCCTGGGCGCTGCCCGTCTACCGGCGCATGCCGCAGGTGGACCAGACCCTCGCGCTGCCCTTCGGCCACGGCGATCTGAAGCTGCTGGAGCGGCGCGCCTTCGCGAAATCGCTGCCGCCGTACAACCGTGCGGTGATCCTGCCCAACAGCCTCAAGTCCGCCCTGATCCCGTGGCACGCCGGCATTGCGGTGCGCACGGGCTGGCGCGGCGAGATGCGCTTCGGGCTCGTCAACGACCTGCGCACGCTCGACAAGGAAGCGCTGCCGCTGATCGTGGAGCGTTACGCGGCGCTGGCCCAACCCGCCGATGAGGCGTTCCGGCGTCCGCTGCCGAATCCCGTCCTCCAGGTCGATCCCGCCGCGCGCGCCGCCACCGTGGCGAAATACGGCCTCGACCCCTCGAAGCCCGTCGCCGCGTTTGCCCCCGGCGCCGAATATGGTCCCGCCAAGCGCTGGCCGGCGCGGCATTTCGCGCGCCTTGCGGTGGACCTGGCCGGTCGCGGCTACCAGGTGTGGCTCTTCGGTTCGCGCAAGGATGTGGAGGTGACCGCGCAGATCCAGCGCCTGTCGGGTAACACGTGTATCGACCTCGCGGGGCGCACGTCGCTCGACGAGGCCATCGACCTCATGTCGCTCGCGCATCGCGTGGTCACCAACGATTCCGGGTTGATGCATATCGCCGCGGCCCTCGACCGCCCGACCGCCGCGCTTTTCGGCTCGTCCAGCCCGGCGTTCACCCCGCCGCTTTGCGCACATGCGAAAGTGATCTCGCTGCGGCTTTCGTGCAGCCCTTGTTTCGCGCGCGTCTGCCCCCTGGGCCATACGAACTGCCTGGAGACGCTTCCACCGGCCGACGTGCTGGCGGCGATCACATGATCTACGCGGTTGATCCCGACATCACCATCGCGCGCACGCTGCCCGGAAGCTTCTATTCCGACGCCGCCGCCTTCGAGCGCATGAAGGACGCGGTTTTCGCGCGCAGCTGGCAATGGCTCGGCACCGTCGACGACGTGGCCGAACCCTCGTCGCTGGCCCCGCGCATGCTGCTGCCCGGTTACCTCGACGAGCCGCTGCTGCTCGCCCGCGACGCGGTTGGCGAGCTGCGTTGCATGTCCAACGTCTGCACCCACCGCGGCAACATCCTGGTCAACGCCCCTTGCCGCGCGAAGGAGATCCGCTGCGGCTACCACTCGCGCCGATTCGACCTCGCGGGCCGCATGACCTTCATGCCGGAGTTCACCCTGGCCAGGGATTTCCCCGCGCCCTCCGACAACCTGCCGCAGGTCACCTTTGCGCAATGGGCGGGCCAGGCCTTCGCGTCGCTTTCACCGCGCGCATCGTTCGACAGCTTCTTCGGCGACGCGCTGGCGAGTGTCGCGGGCGACCCGGTCTCGCAACTGACCTACGACGAATCGCGCGACCGCGACTTCGAGGTCCACGCCAACTGGGCGCTGTACGTGGAGAACTACCTCGAGGGCTTCCACATCCCGTTTGTGCACGCGGGCCTGGACGCGGCCGTGGACTATTCGAGTTATTCGAGCAAGCTGCATCACCTTTCCAACCTGCAGCTGGCGCGCGACAGGGCCGGCCAGGTCGCGGCGCGTTACTGGTGGGTCTTCCCCAACCTGATGCTCAACTTCTATCCGTGGGGGCTTTCGCTCAACGTGGTGGAACCGCTGGCCATCGACCTCACGCGCGTGATCTTCCGGGCGTTTGTCTGGGACGAATCGAAGCTCGAGACGGGTGCCGGCGCGGCGCTGGACCGCGTGGAGGCGGAAGACGAAGCGATCGTGGAATCCGTGCAGCGCGGCGTGCGCTCGCGGCTCTACACACGCGGGCGTTATTCACCGACGCGTGAACGCGGCGTGCACCACTTTCACCAGCTGCTCTGCGAGTGCCTGGCGGACTGATCCGCCACGGAGCTATTGCTATTATTTTCTCCGGACGCATGTTCAGATCGCACAGGGATAAAATTCGCCCATGAAGACCTTTCTGCCCGCATTTGCAGCAATCATTGCGATCGCCGCTTCGGGCGCGGCATACGCCCAGGCGGTCGCCCTCGATCCGGCCTACGTGAAAACCGTCAAGGACTGGCGAGCCAGGGCCGAAACGGGCCTGCGCCGCGACAACGGCTGGCTCACGCTCGCCGGGCGCTATCCGCTCAAGCAGGGGGAAAACACCTTCGGCACCGGCCCGCGCAACGACGTGGTGCTTCCGCAGGGCCTGGGGCCCGTCGGCATGGGATCGGTGTGGATCGAGCCCGGCACGGTCACGGTGAAGCTGGTGGAGGGCTACCGGATGAAGTCGTGGGACGGCGACTTCACCGAACGCGTGCTGGTCACCCAGGGCGACAACAAGGATTGGGTCACCAACGGGCGCGCCTCGTTCCAGGTGATCGAGCGCAGCGGCAAATACATCCTGCGCCTGGCCGACAACCAGAGCGAGGTGCGCAAGGCCTTCGGCGCGCGCGTCTGGTACGACGTCGACGACAACTACCACGTCAACGCGAAGTTCGTCCCGTACGACCCGCCGCGCAAGGTGGCGATCGTGAACGTCCTGGATGAGATCTCCGACGAGCCGTCACCCGGTTACGTGGAATTCGACGTGCGCGGCCGCCCCTACAAGCTCGACGTGGTGGGCGACGACGACGGGCTCTTCATCATCTTCAAGGACCAGACCGCGGGCGAAAGCACGTACGGATCGGGCCGCTTCCTCTACGTCCCGGAAAGGCCCGCGCCGGGCACGATCTTCAAGCTCGACCTCAACCGCGCGTACAACCCGCCGTGCGCCTTCAGCGAATTCACCACCTGCCCGCTGCCGCCGAAGCAGAACATCCTCAACACGCGCATCGAAGCCGGCGAAAAATACCCGCCGCTGAAGAAAGGCTGACGATGTTGCGCCGCGCCGCCGCGTGCCTCGCGCTTGCCGCGGCCCCGGTGCTGGCGCTGGACACCCCGCAGTGGCCACCGCCGGAAAGTGTCGAGGCGCGCATGCGTGAGCTGCAGCTGGTGATCATCGCGCGCGAATCCAAGCCCTCGCAACGCGAGGCGGCGCGAGAAGAGCTGGTGGGTTTGCTCAAGAGTCCCGCGGGCAGGTTGCGCGACCCGGGCACGCCGCAAAGGCCCGCGGCGCGCGCCGCCATCGATCCCTACCCGTCAGTGGTTGCGCCGGTAAATATCGCGCCGGCGCCTCGCCCACCCGGTGGCGTGGCGCACATCGAGGTGATCCAGCCGCCTAAGGCCTACCTCGATCCGCGCACCGGCCGGATCGTGCCCCGCTAACGGTTTCGCGAAGGCAGGCCCGCGAGGTCGCGCGGGGTATCCACGTCCACGAAGATTCCGCTGTCGCGGGTTGTCACGCGAACCATCGATCGGTCATGGCGATCCAGCACCTCGCGCGCGCCGATGTCGCCGTCCAGGGCCAGCAGCTCGTCGCGCAGCGTGGCGGAAAATCCCACCGGATGGCCGCGTCGCCCCCCAGGTGAAAACGGCGCCGCGACCAGCGCGCCCGCCTGCAACGCGTCGCGCACCAGCGCGATGGTGGCCGGCGCCACCATCGGCATGTCGCCCAGCGCAACGATCCACCCCCCATGGCCCGCCGATGCCCCGATGGCCGCGGCCAGGCTCGCGCCCATTCCCTGCGCGGTGCGATCACTTTCAACCACCGCGCAGCCCACCGATTCGAGCGCGGCACGCAGCGCGGGCCGCCCGGGCGGGATCACGGCGAGCGCGTTGCCGGCCCCGGCGATCAGGCTGGATGCGGCGAGTGTGGCCAGGGGCACGTCGCCCGCCATCAGCTTGTCGGCGCCGAAGCGGCGCGCGGCCCCGCCGCACAGCAGGATCCCCGCGATGGTCATGCGACGCGGCGCTGGCTCTTTTCCAGGACGATGCCGTTGCGCGCGGCCACCAGGTCCGCAAGGATCGACAGGGCGATCTCCGGCGGCGTGCGCGAGCCGATGGACAGTCCCACGGGTCCGCGCAGGCGGGCGATCTGCGTGGCGGACAGGTCGAAATCCGCCAGGCGCTTGCGCCTTTCCGCGCTGGTGCGCGCGGATCCCACGGCGCCGACGTAGAACGCCCCGCTTTTCAACGCCTCGAGCAGCGCCATGTCGTCGAGCCTGGGATCGTGCGAGACGGTGACGATCACGCTGTGCCCGTCGGGCTTGAAGGCCAGCACCGCATCGTCGGGCATGCCGTCGATCCAGGTGGCGCCGTGCGCGCGCCAGGCGGATTTGTATTCCTCCCGCGGATCGCAGACGAAGACCTGGAAGTCCACGGTGGCGGCCACCTCCGCGAGGTAATGCGCGATTTCCGAGCCACCGATCACCAGCATGCGCCAGCGCGGCCCGTGCACGCTGGTGAAGCGCGTTGCGGTGCGGGTGCATTCATCGGCTGCGCGCGCGGCCTCGAACAACCAATCGCCGCTGGCGAGGTCGACGTGGCGCGCGACGATGTGGCCGTGGGCGATGCGCTCCAGCAGGCCTTCGATGGATTCGATCGCCACGTCGGGTTCGATGATCACTTCGAGTTCGCCGCCACAGGGCAGGCCGAAGCGGCGCGCCTCTTCCGCCGTCACGCCATAGGCGGCAAAGGCGGGCTTGCGGGTGGTGTATTCCTCGCGGCGCGCCACGAGGTCGTCTTCGATGCAGCCGCCGGAAACCGAGCCCACCAGGATGCCGTCGTCGCGAATGACGGCGAGTGACCCGGGCGGGCGCGGGCTGGCGCCGAAGGTCTGCGCCACCGTAAGCAGCCAGACGCGGCGCCCCGCGCGGCGCCAATCGCGCGCGCTCTGCAACACGTCCAGGTCGAGGCTTTGCATGGGGCGAATCTTACCCCTTGAGCTTGAAGAGCTCCTGCAGCGCCTGGCGGTATTCGTCGAAGGCCGCGCCCGACAGATTGTGGTGCCCCGCGCCCTCCACCTTGATGAAACGCTTCGGCGACTGCACGGCGGCGTACAGCCGCTCTCCCATCCTGAAGGGGACGATGGAATCGCGCGTGCCGTGGGTGACCAGCACCGGCACCTTCACCTCGCCCACCTTCGAGAGCGCGTTGAATTCCTGGGTGAGGATGAGACCCACGGGCAGGAACCCCCACGAGCTTTCGCTGATCATGTCGCGCACCGAGGTGAAGGTGGCTTCCAGCACCAGGCCCGAGGCCTCCGGGCGGCGGCGCGCCACCTCCGCGGCGATGGCCCCGCCGAGGGAGTGGCCGACGATGAAATGCCTGCGCCCGGGCGTGAGCCTCACCATGTAGTCGTACGCGGCCTGCGCATCTTCGTACGCATGGGCTTCGGTCGGCGCCACATCGCTGCTTTTGCCGAAGCCGCGGTAGTCGACGGCCATGACCGCGAAGCCCAGCTGGCGCCAGCGGTCGATGCGCGTGACGCTGCCGGTGAGGTTCCAGCGCGCGCCATGGAGATAGAGGACCACGGGCGCATCGGCCTTTTCGCCCTTGAGGTACCAGGCGTGCAGCTTCTGGCCGTCGCCGACGGCGACCCAGTGTTCTTCGAAGGGGTAACGTTCGGCGCTGTAGCCGCGCCAGGTGTCCTTGGTGGGACGGAAGATCAGCTCGGCCTGTTTTTCCGACAGGTAGGCGCAGCCGCCGATGACGGCGCCGGCCAGCAGCGCCGCGAAGGCGCCGGCTACCTTGTGCCGAACGGGACGGGAAACTGCGGATGCCCCTTGTGCAGCGAATCCGTGTCCACGATCACCCAGGCGGCTATCAACACCACCACGATGGCCGCGACCACTTCGATCGCCGGGTTGGTGACGATTTTCCAGAGCGTGCCTTGCCAGTTGTTGCCGAATCTCAATTGCATGCCCTCCCCCGAAAAAGGGTCGTCAGCGGTCATTTGGACGCCCTCGGGGGACGGATGTTCCGCCCCCAGAGGGCTCGCCTATGAGCTAACTGGGGGCATCCCATGCAAGATCAATGCCGATCAGGTCGATCTGGTTGACAACGGCAGCGAGCGGGTACGTTTGCCGGTGAGCGCAAAAAGCGCGTTGGCCACCGCCGGCGCCAGCGGCGGCACCCCGGGCTCGCCCACCCCGGTGGGTTTGTCGCCCCCCGGCACCAGGTGCACTTCCACCAAAGGCATCTCGTTCATGCGCAATACCGGGTAATCGTGGAAGTTCGACTGCTCCACGCGCCCCTCCTTGAGGGTGATCCTGCCGTGCAGCGTTGCCGACAGTGCGAAGGCGATGGCGCTCTGGACCTGCGCTTCCACCGTCAGCGGGTTCACCACCAGGCCGCAATCGTAGGCGGCGATCACGCGGTGGACCCGGATCGTGTCACCTTGCAGCGACACCTCTGCCACTTGTGCGCACACGCTTCCGAAGGCTTCGTGCACCGCGATGCCGCGAGCGCGGCCCTTCGGTGGTGCGCTGCCCCAGCCCGACCGGGCCGCCGCGAGGTCCAGCGTCCTGAGCACGCGCGGCTGCTTCGCGAGCAGTTCGCGACGGAACGCCACCGGGTCCTTGCCCGCCGCGGCGGCCAGCTCGTCGATCATGGTCTCCATCACGAAGGCCGAATGTGAATGGCCCACGGAGCGCCACCACAACACCGGCACGCCCGTGGCGACCGTGTGCAGCGTGACGTTGAGGTTGGGAATTTCGTAGGGTGTGTCCGCCACGCCTTCGGTGGAGGTCGGGTCGATGCCGTCTTTCACCATCATCGGCTCGAACGGCGTGCCGGCGACAATCGAGCTGCCCACGATGGTGTGGTTCCAGCCCGCGATCCTGCCCTGCGCATCAAGGCCGGTTTCCACACGGTGCACGTACATCGGGCGATAGAAGCCGCCGCGGATGTCGTCTTCACGCGTCCACACCACTTTCACCGGCACCTTCACGTCCTTTGCGACCTCGCACGCCTCGACCACGTAGTCGGAAACCGGGTTGGCGCGGCGCCCGAAGCCGCCGCCGGCGTACATCGTGTTGAGCGTCACCTTCGAGGGATCGAGGCCGAGGGTCTTCGCGGCGGCGGCGAGATCGACGGTCTGGAACTGCGAGCCGACCCACAGCTCCGCGGTGCCGTCGCCTCGCACTTCCACCGTGCAGTTGAGGGGTTCCATCGGCGCGTGGGCGAGGTACGGCAGCTCGTATTCGGCGACGATGGGCTTGGCGGCGGCCTTGTAGGCTTCCGGGCTGCTGGCGGCCCTGGCGGTCTTGCCGGGGCCTTTTGCGGTGTCGCGGAACTGCTTGCCGAGTGCATCCGTCGACACACCCGCGTTCGGCCCCAGGTTCCATTCCACCTCGAGGGCGTCGCGGCCCTTTTTCGCCGCCCAGAAATTCCTGCCCACCACCGCCACGCCGTTGCTCAGTTCCACCACGTGGGTGACACCGGCGACCGACTTCACCTTCTCGGCGTTGAACGACTTCACCTTCGCGCCGAAGACCGGCGGGTGCGCCACCACGGCGGTGTGCAGGTTCTTGCGCTGGAAATCGAGCCCGAACTGGGTCTTGCCGCTGACCTTGTCGGCCGAATCGATGCGCCGCGTGGGCTTGCCGATGATCCTGAAGTCCTTCGCGGCCTTGAGTTTCACGTCCCGCGGCACCGGCAGCCTGGCGGCGGCCTCGGCGAGCGCGCCGTAGGCGAGCTTCTTGCCGCCGGGGCCGATCACAAAACCCTTTTCCGCGCGCACGTCCGAGAGCTTCACCTTCCACTGGTTTGCGGCGGCCTGCAAAAGCATCGTGCGGGCCTGGGCGCCCACCGTGCGCAGCTGGTCATAGGAGTTGGTGACGCTCGACGAGCCCCCGGTCATCTGGAGGCCGAAGGCGGTGTGCGCGAACTCCGCGCCCGCGGGCGCGAGCTCGGCGCGGACCTTCGACCATTCACATTCCAGCTCCTCGGCCACCAGCATCGGCAGCGAGGTGGTGACGCCCTGCCCGAACTCCAGATGCTTCACCTGCACGGTGCAGATGCCGTCCTTGCCGATGCGAAGGAACGCGTTGGGCGGCACCGGCGCCTTGGCCGGCGGCTGCTGGGCGAACGCCTTGCGGCCCCCGCCCAGCGGGAGGTAGAACGAGATCACCAGCGCCCCGGTGAGCGCGGTGGACTTGAGGAAGTCGCGGCGGGATACGTTGCTTGCCATGGCGGGCCCTAGGCCTTCTTGAGCGAGGCCGAGGCGGACCTGATCGCCTCACGCACGCGTTGGTAGGTGCCGCAGCGGCAGATGTTGCCGCTCATGGCCGCGTCGATATCGGCGTCGCTCGGCGCGGGATTTTTCCCCAGCAGGGCCACCGCGGACATCACCTGGCCCGACTGGCAGTAGCCGCACTGCACCACGTCCTTGTCGATCCAGGCCGCCTGCACCGCGCGCGCGACCCTGCCCTGCGAGGTGGCGGCGACGCCTTCGATCGTGACGACGCGTTTGCCTTCGAGCGACGAGGCGGGTGTCACGCACGAGCGCGTGGGCTGCCCGTCCACATGCACGGTGCAGGCGCCGCAAAGCGCCATGCCGCAGCCGAACTTGGTGCCGGTCATCGCGAGCTGGTCGCGCAGGACCCAGAGGAGCGGGGTATCGGCGGCGCCGCGGAAGTCGACCTGCTCGCCGTTGACGTGGAATTTGGCCATGGAAGTGGGGGAATGCCGTGGGTGCGGGGAAGATGGCGATTATGCCTTTGGTATCATTCCCCCGCATTGCCCGATACTCCAGAAAAATGCCATCACGCCGCAAATTGTTCCCCACCGCCGACGACGCCGAGACCGCCTTCTACGAGGCGTTCGAGCGCGCCGACCTGGGCGCCATGATGGCGGTGTGGGCGGCCAGCGACGACGTGGTCTGCATCCATCCCACCGGCCCGCGCCTTTCCGGCTTCGAGGCGGTGCGCGAAAGCTGGGGGCAGATCTTTTCCGGCGGTGCGCAGCTTCGCGCCCGCACGGTCGATGTGCGCAAGTTCGATGGCCAGAGCGTCGCGGTGCGCTCGGTGGTGGAGATACTTACCGCCCCGGGCTCGCAGGGCAGCCCGCAATCCGTTCTGGCCACCAACGTCTACGAGCTGGGGGATGGCGGCTGGCGCATGACGATCCACCACGCCTCCCCGATGCCCGAGGCTTCGGCTCCTGCCGACGAGCCCTCGCCGCCTTCGCACACGCTGCATTGAGCGTTTCCCGCTGATGGCGGCGGGGTTGGGAACACGGAGCACAACGGATCACAACGGATCACAACGGATGAAGGGGATGAAAGCGCAACGGGTGGCAAGTCGCGATGGCGTTTGTTAGGGCACGAATCAACTCCGGTTCCATCCCGTTCATCCGTTGTGATCCGTGTTCATCCGTGTTCCCGGGGTTTTGTTTCGCGCTCGCCGCGCTGCTGACAGCCGTCACGGCCCACGCGGCGGACCCGCGCAAGGTGATCCGCACGGCCTACACGAGCAGCGAGCGCGGCTTCGACTGCGCGCGTGAAAGCGACGAGTTCACCGGCACCCTCTGCGACAACATCTTCGACGCGCTGCTGCAATACGACCACCTGGCGCGACCGATCAAGCTGCAGCCGCGCGCGGCGGCGGAGCTGCCGGAGGTCTCCGACGGCGGGCGGACCTACACCTTCCGCATCAAGCCCGGGATCTACTTCACGCCCGACCCCGCCTTCAAGGGGGTAAGGCGGGAGCTCGTCGCCGCCGACTACGTCTACAGCTTCAAGCGGTTCTTCGATCCGAAGGTGCGCGCGCAGTGGGCCTTCCTGCTCGAGGGCAAGGTCGCGGGAGCCGACAAGCTCGCCGAAGAGGCGAAGCGCACCGGCAGGTTCAACTACGACCGCCCGATCGAGGGACTGCAGGCGCTTTCGAGATACGAGTTCCGGCTCAAGCTCAACGAGCCCGACTACAACATGCTCTACATCCTCGCCATGCCGGCGACGGCGGCGATGGCGCGCGAGGTGGTGGAGCACTACGGCGAGGCAATCGCCGAGCATCCCGTCGGCACCGGGCCCTACAAGCTCGGGCAATGGCGCCGCTCGGCGCTTGTGGTGCTCGAGGCGAACCCCGATTTTCGCGGGGAGTATTTCCAGAGCGCGGGCGGCGAGGACGAGCGCGATGCCGCGATCGCGCGCCACCTCGAGGGCAAGCGCCTGCCGTTGGTGGGGCGCATCGAGGTCGCGGTCATCGAGGAGCACCAGCCGCGCTGGCTCGCCTTCCTCAACCGCGAGCACGACTATATCCGGCCGCTGCCGGCCGAATTCATCGACATCGCGGCACCCGGCGGCCGGCTCGCGCCCAACCTCGCGCGCCAGGGCATCGAGATGCGCCCCGACGAAGTGGCCTGGATCACCTACACCACCTTCAACATGCAGGACCCGGTGGTCGGCGGCTACACGCCGGAGAAGATCGCGCTGCGCCGCGCCATCGGCCTCGCCTTCCCGGTGCACGAGGAGATCGCGATCATCGACAAGGGGCAGGCCACCCGGGCCGACTCGGTGATCGCGCCCGGGATGGCGGGCTACACGGCCGAGACGAGCCCCACGCTCGACTACAACCCCGCCAAGGCCAAGGCGCTGCTCGACATGTACGGCTACGTCGACCGCGACGGCGACGGCTGGCGCGAGATGCCCGACGGCTCGCCGCTGGTGATCGACCAGGCGTCGTACCCCAACCAGCGGGAGCGCGAGCGCAGCAAGCTCTGGAGCCGTGCCATGACCGACATCGGCATCCGCATGACCTTCGAGAAGGTCGAGCGGCTTCCGGACCTGCGCAAGCAGGCGCAGCTCGGCAAGGTGCAGTCGTTCAACTACGGCTGGATCGCGGACTATCCCGATGGCGAGAACTTCCTCCAGCTCTTCACCACGAAGTCCATCGGCGGGGCGAACTACACGCTTTTCAGCCACCCCGAATACGACGCGCTCTACGAGCGGATCAAGGTGATGCCGGATTCGCCCGAGCGCACCGCGCTCTACCGCCGCATGGTCCACATCCTGTGGGTGTACGGGCCGTGGCGGGTGAAGGCGATGCTGCGCAACACGATCCTGATCCATCCCTGGGTGCTCGGGTACAAGAAACACCCCTTCGCCCACGAGCCCTGGCGCTACCTGGACGTCGACCCGGCGCGCCTGCCGAAACAATAGGCAAAGATTCTGCGCCGCGTTGTCATCGGTCCGGCACGCGCCAGCAGCTAGAATCGCGCATGGCCACCGCGCCCGCTCCCATCCAGAAAACCGGCTTCGCCGGCGCCCTCCTGCTCGTGGCGCTGGTGGGGGTGCTCGCCTGGCAGCTCGCCTACTGGACCTGGACCTTCGCCGCGCCGGCACAGCGCGCATCGGTCCCCGCGGCGGGCGGTGATGTCGACGTGGGGGCGATCGCAAGGCTTTTCGGCGCCAGCGCCCCCGGGGCCCCCTCGCAGGCCTCGTCCACCTCCGGCCTGCGCCTGAAGGGGGTCATCGCGCCCACGCCGGGCATCGCGGCCTCGGCGATCTTCTCCACCGGCGGCGCCAAGGACATCGCGGTCTACATCGATCGCGAGGTGACCCCGGGCGTGAAGCTGGTGGAGGTGAACCCCGATCACGTGATCGTGGCGCGTGCGGGCGTGAACGAACGCATCGACCTGGACAGGGCACGGTCGGCCGTGGCGGCCGAGGGCGCCCCCGGCAGCCGCACGCGCGGCTTCAAGCTCAACGTCTCGAGCTCGGGCTCCAACAACTTCACCATCTCGCGCAAGGAACTGGACCAGGCGCTGCGCGACCCCAACCAGCTCAACTACCTGGGCGCCATCGGCGCGCCCACCAAGGGAGGGGTCCGGATGGAGGCCGCGCCGCCCCACAGCCTCGCGCAGAAGCTGGGGCTGCAGCCCGGCGACGTGATCCGCAAGGTCAACGGTCAGGCCGTTGCATCGGCCGGCGACCTGGCGCGCCTCTACACCCAGTTCGCCACCCTTTCGATGATCCAGGCCGAAGTCCAGCGGGGAAGTGCCACGGTGCAGTTGTCGTATGCAATCCAGCCATAGACTCTCCCGGGGTTTTGGCGCAAAATGCCCCGATAAATCAAGAGCAAAGCCCCAAATCGTGACACGCTTTCTAGCTTCCCGAGCCGGCCGCTTGCTGGCCCCCCTGGCGCTCGCCGCGGTGCTCGCCGGCCCCGCCGTTGCCCAGAATGCGGCGCCGGCGCCCGCGCAGGACGAAAAAATCACCGTCAACTTCGTCAACGCCGACATCCAGTCGGTCATCAAGACGATTGGCCAGCACACCGGGAGGAATTTCATCCTCGACCCACGCGTCCAGGGCACGGTGAACATCGTTTCGGATCGCCCGGTGTCCAAGGACATGCTCTACCAGATCCTCCAGTCGACCCTTCGCGTGCAGGGCTACGCGTTGATCGACGACGGCCAGTTCGTGAAGGTCGTGCCCGAGGCCGACGCCAAGACCAACGCGTCACCCACGGGCGATCTCGCGGAGCGCGCGCGCGGCGACCGCATCGTGACCCAGGTCTTCATCCTGCAGAACGAAAACGCGGTGCAGCTCGTGCCGGTGCTGCGCCCGCTGGTCACCGCCAACAACTTCATCGCCGCCTATCCCAACAACAACGCCATCGTCATCACCGACTACGCGAGCAACGTGCAGCGCATCCAGCGCATCGTGGAATCGATCGACCGGCCGTCGGGTTCGGAAGTGCAGATCCTGCGCCTCCAGAACGCCTCGGCGATCGACATCTCGCAGATGCTGCGCAGCGTGGTGCCGGAAGCCACGGCGCCGGTCAATGCACCCGGCGCGCAGCCCAAGGTCGCCGTCGCCGTGGACACGCGCACCAACAGCCTCATCGTGCGCGCCGACAGCCAGGCGCTGATGAACCGCGTGAAGGCCCTTGCGCTGGGCCTCGACTCCCCGGGCGCGGGCAACGGCAACATCTACACCGTTTTCCTGCGCAACGCCGAGGCGGTGAAAATCGCCGAGACGCTGCGTGGCCTGCTTTCGGGCGCCTCGGAATCGTCGCGCACCACCACCACGGCGACCACGCCCGCGGGCAACACCGCCACGCAGACCACGGCCTCCACCACCGCCGGCTCCGGCTCGAGCATCGCCGCGGCCGTGCCCAGCTCCGTGATCCAGGCCTATCCGCCCACCAACTCGATCATCATCAGCGCGCCGGAACCGGTCTACCGGTCGCTGCGCACGGTGATCGATGTCCTCGACCAGCGCCGTGTGCAGGTCTACGTGGAAGCGCTGATCGTCGAGGTCTCCACCGGGCTCGCGGCCGAATTCGGCGTGCAGTGGAACGGCGCGCGCAACATCGGCGACGGCCAGTCGATCATCGGCGGCACCAACTTCAGCACCACCCCCGGCAGCAACATCCTGGGCATCGCGCAGGACCTGTCGGCGCTCGGCACCGGCCTGAACCTGGGCCTGGTCAAGGGCACGCTCACGATCCCGGGCACCCGCATCGAGGTCGCCAACCTGCAGCTGCTCGCGCGCGCCCTCGAAGGTGATTCCGGCGCCAACGTCCTCTCCACGCCCAACATCCTCACGCTCGACAATGAGGAAGCCCGCATCATCGTGGGCCAGAACGTGCCCTTCATCACCGGCTCCTACACCCCGACCTCGGGCAGCGCCAACAACCCGTTCCAGACCATCGAGCGCAAGGACATCGGCATCACGCTGCGCGTGACCCCGCAGGTCTCGGAATCGGGCGCGATCAAGCTCAAGGTGTTCCAGGAGATCTCGAGCGTCACGCGCGACAAGGCGCTGGTGCAATCGGCCGACATCATCACCAACAAGCGCTCGCTGGAACAGACCGTGCTGGTCGACAACGGGCAGATCGTGGTCCTCGGCGGATTGATCCAGGACGACCAGCAGGCCACGCAGGACAAGGTGCCGCTGCTGGGCGACATCCCCTACCTCGGCGCGTTGTTCAAGTACGAATCGCGCAACCGCAAGCGCACCAACCTCATGGTGTTCCTGCGCCCGGTGGTGCTGAAGGACGAAAAAGCCGCGGCGTCGCTGACCGCCGACCGCTACGAATACATCCGCAACCTCCAGGGCGGGATGAAGTTTCCCTGGAACGGACTGCTGCCCGACGCAAATGTGAAGGTGATGCCGCCGTTCGAGGCGCAGCAGAAGCAGCCGCTGGGCACGCCGTGAAGCCGCTCGAGCGCATCGTGAACCCCCAGGACCTCGATCCCCAGACCGTTCGACTGCTGCCCTACCCGTTCGCGAAGTCGAAAGGGGTGCTGGCCGCGCGCGTGAAGGACGGCGCCCTGGAGGTCTGGATCAAGCCCTATCCGCAGGCCTCCACGCTGGCCGAAGTGCGCCGCATGGCCGGCAAGCCGCTGCGCGAGGTGCTGCTCACGCCCGAGGAGTTCGAACACTGCCTCGCGCTCGCCTACACGCGCGAACCGTCCGACGCGGAGATGATCGTCGAAGACATGGGCGAATCGGTCGACCTCGCCAAGCTCACCGAGCAGCTGCCGGAAATCGCCGACCTGCTGGAAACGGAAAACGACGCGCCGATCATCCGCCTCATCAACGCGCTGCTGACCCAGGCGGTGCGCGAAGGCGCCTCCGACGTGCACCTGGAGATCTTCGAATCGCGCGCGCTGGTGCGTTACCGCGTCGACGGCGCCTTGCGCGATGTCGTCGAGCCGCGCCGCGGGCTGCATCCGGCGATGGTCTCGCGCATCAAGGTGATGGCCTCGCTCGACATCGCGGAAAAGCGCCTGCCGCAGGATGGCCGCATCGCGCTGCGCATCGCCGGGCGCGCCATCGACGTGCGCGTCTCGACGATCCCGACCAACAGCGGCGAGCGCGTGGTGCTGCGCCTGCTCGACAAGTCCGCGGGGCGCCTCACGCTCGACGCGCTCGGCATGCCGGCCGAAGGTCGCGCGCAGGTCGATGCGCTGATCCAGGCCCCACACGGGATTTTCCTCGTCACCGGGCCCACCGGCTCGGGCAAGACCACCACGCTTTATTCGGCGCTCTCGCGCCTCGACCGCAAGACACGCAACATCCTCACCGTGGAAGACCCGGTCGAATACGAGCTCGACGGCGTCGGCCAGACCCAGGTCAATCCGCGCATCGACATGACCTTCGCCCGCGCGCTGCGCGCCATCCTGCGCCAGGACCCCGACGTGGTGATGATCGGCGAGATCCGCGACCTGGAAACGGCACAGATCGCGGTGCAGGCCTCGCTCACGGGCCACCTGGTGCTGGCCACGCTGCACACCAACGACGCCCCGGGGGCGGTCACGCGCCTGATAGACATGGGCATCGAGCCGTACCTGCTCGCCTCCACGTTGAACGGCGTGCTCGCCCAGCGGCTGGTGCGCAAGCTCTGCCTGGCGTGCAAGGCGCCCTACGAGCCGGATGCGGCGGAGCGCTCCGTCTTCGGCGGCACGCCACGTTCCACTCCCCGGGCGCCCGACACGCCCGATCGCCTGTACAAGGCCGTGGGGTGCGGCGCGTGCAACTTCGCCGGCTACAAGGGCCGCACCGGCATCTACGAGCTGCTCACCGCCAACGACGACCTGCGCCACAGCATCCACGACACGGTTGAGGAAAGCGTGCTGCGCGAAGCCGCGGTGCGCGCCGGCATGGTCCGGCTGCGCGAGGATGGATTGCGCTGGGTGCGCGACGGCGTGACTTCGCTGGATGAAGTGCTGCGCGTCACCCGGACTTGAAGCGCTGGATTGGGGCACAGAGGATTCACAGAGGACACAGAGGAAAAGAAAAACCTGATTGCGTTTCGTGGCCCGCCAGGGTTTGGCACGAACATCCAGCAGCTTTTCTGCTTTTCCCCTGTGTCCTCTGTGAATCCTCCGTGTCCTCTGTGTTGAAAATCCACCGGTCGAACAGCCCCATTTTCTGACACAAGCAAATGCCAGGATTCAGGTACCAGGCCTACAACGTCGACGGCAAGCTGCACAAGGGCGTGCTGGAAGCCGACAGCGCGCGCCAGGCGCGCTCGCTGCTGCGCGACCAGGGCCTGACGCCATACCGCGTCGACGTCATCGCGGCCAACGATCCCGCCGGGGGCGCGCGCTTGCGCCCGGTATCGCTGTCGACCGCGGAGCTCACGCAGCTCACGCGCGGGCTGGCATCGCTGCTGGAAGCGGGCCTGACCGTGGAGCAGGCCTTCAATGCGCTGATCGAACAGGCTGAAAACGAACGCATGCGCCAGGTGCTGGCGGCGCTGCGCGGCGAGGTGATCGCGGGCAACACGGTCGCCAGGGCGCTCTCCTCCTTTCCCAACGTGTTCCCGGAGCTCTACCGCACGCTGGTGGCGGCGGGTGAATCCTCGGGCCAGCTGGCGCGTGTGCTCACCCGGCTTTCCGATTACCTCGACGACCGCCAGCAGCTGCGCGGCAAGCTCGCGCTCGCGCTGATCTATCCCACGATCGTGATGGGTGTGGCGCTGGTGGTGGTGGGCGCGCTGCTGGTCTACGTGCTGCCGCAGGTGATCCAGGTGTTCCAGCACGCGCACCAGAAGCTGCCGCTGCTCACGCGCGCGCTGATTGCGTTTTCGGTTTTCATGCAGGCCACCTGGTTCGTCTGGCTCGCGCTGGCCATCGCGGCGGGCGTGGCGCTGCGCGTTGCGCTCAAGCGAGCGCATTCGCGCGCCGCCATCCATCACTTCCTGTGGCGCGCGCCGGCTATCGGCCGCGTGTTGCGCCACCTCGATGCCGCGCGGCTGGCGGCGACTCTTTCGATCCTGGTGGGCAGCCGCGTGCCGATCCTGCAATCACTCGACGCCGGCACGGGTGTCATGACGCTGGTGCCGATGCGTGAAGCGCTCGCCACCGCCGCGCGCGGCGTGCGCGAGGGCATGACACTCGCCCGCGCCCTCGGCGCCACCAATGCCTTCCCGCCGGTGATGGTGCACCTCATCGCAAGTGGCGAGGCGAGCGGCCGGCTCGACGAAGCGCTGGAGCGCGCCGCGCGCCAGCAGCAGAACGACATCGCCACGCGGCTGGCGGCTTTCGCCGCGCTCTTCGAGCCGATGATGATCCTCTTCATGGGCGCCGTGGTGCTGGTGATCGTGCTGGCGATACTGCTGCCGATCTTCCAGCTCAATCAACTCATTGGAAAATGACGATGCAAAAACTGGTGTCAGAGACGACTTTTCAATCGTGCAACCAGGGTCGCCGGGCGAAAGTCGTCTCTGACACCGGATTCACGCTGATCGAGGTGCTTGTGGTGGTCGCCATCCTCGGCATCCTCGCGGCCATCGTGGTGCCGCGCATCATGGATCGTCCCGACGAGGCGAAGCGGGTGGCGGCCAGGGCCGACATCGGCGCCGTGGTGCAGGCGCTCAAGCTCTATCGCCTCGACAACGGGTTCTACCCGGCCACCGACCAGGGACTGGCGGCGCTGGTGCAGCGCCCGGCCACCAACCCGGTGCCGGGCAACTGGAAGCAGGGCGGCTACCTCGAGCGCCTGCCGAAGGACCCGTGGGGCGGCGACTACCAGTACCTGAGCCCCGGCGTGAAGGGCGAGATCGATGTATTCAGCCTGGGCGCCGATCGTACGCGCGGTGGCGATGGCAGCGCGGCCGACATTGGGAACTGGGAATAAGGGGTTCACCCTCGTCGAAGTCCTGGTGGTCGTCGCGATCGCCGGGATCCTCGTCGCCCTCGCCGCGGTAAACCTCTTCCCCAGCAACGCGCAGATCGCGCGCCGCGAAGTCGGCGAGGTCGCGCTGGCCGTCGAACACGCGCGCGACAACGCCTGGTTCGGTGGCCGTCCCACGGCTGTCACCTTCAGCGACGGCCGGCTGCGCGAATGGCGCCATGCCGGGCGCACCTGGGAACCCGAAGCCGGCCGCGACCGTCCGCTCGAAGCCCGCGTGACGGCGCTTTTCATCGACGGGACCGCCCTGCCCGCCAGCGAGCGGCTGGTGTTTTTGCCCGACGGGCTCGGCGTTCCCTTCAGCGTGGCGATCGAGGCGCGTGGACTGGGCTTCGCGATCGAAGGCGACACCGCGGGCGCCGTGACGATGGTGGAGCGATGAAACGGCGCACCACCCGCCGGGCCGGCGGATTCACGCTGATCGAGATCCTGGTGGCGGTGGCGATCCTCGCCGTGGCCCTGGCGGCAACACTTCGCGCCGCAAGCCTCGCCACCGACGGCGTTCTGGACACGCGCCAGCGCCTGCTGGCCACCTGGGCCGCGCAGAATCGCGTGGCGCAGTTGCGCGCGATGCGAATTTTTCCGGCGGCCTCGAGCACGCGCCTGACCTCCGAACAGGGCGGCCTCGCGCTGGTGATCGACGAAACGGTCACCGAAACTCCCAACCCCATCATCCGGCGCGTCGACCTCGCGGTGTCGGATGCGCGCGATCCGGCGCGGGTGCTGGGAAGGATGACGGCCTATGTGTCGCAATAACCCGCGGCGGCAACGGGCGTTCACCCTCGTCGAGCTGCTGGTGGCGCTTGCGATCTTCGCGATCATGAGTGGCGCCGCCTATCGCGCGCTCACCTCGATGCTCGACAGCCGCGAGGCGCTGCAGAAGGAATCGCGCAAGTGGCGCGACGTGGCGCTGGTGGTCGGCCGCCTGGAGCGCGACCTCGGCGCCGCGCTGCCGCGCCGCTCCTGGAGCGCGTCCGGGACACCCCTCGCGCCGCTCTCCTCCGCAATCGACGCCGGCACCGGCCCCGAAGGCCTCGCGCTCACCCGCGCCGGCAGCGCGCTGATGGAAAACACCCTCTCGGCCCCGCAACGCGTGGCGTGGCGCCTCAAGGACAGCCGCGTCGAGCGCCTGACCTGGTCGGGCGCCGACGCGGCCCCGCGCGAGGAACCGGTTGCAACCGCGGTGCTTTCACCGGTCGCCGCCCTCGCCTTCCGCTTCCTCGATCCAAAGAGCCTCGAATGGCGCCCGTCCTGGAGCCTGCCCGGCAACGACGAGGGCCTGCCCGCGGCGGTGGAGATGACGCTTACGCTCGCCAGCGGCGAAAAAATCGTGCGCCTGGTGGATCTCCCGCCGCCATGAGCGCCCTGCGCCAGCGCGGCGTCGCCGCCGTCACCGCACTGCTGATCGTCGCCGTCGCCGCCTCGGCGGCCACCCTCATGCTGGCCCAGCAATCGGCGATGCTCGACCAGGCGATGCTGGTGGCCTCGCGCGCGCAGGCCGATGTCTACGCGCAAGCCGGCCTCGACTGGGCGCGTGGCGTGTTGCTGCAGGACGGCAAGTCCGGCAGCAACGACAACCTGGGCGAGGGCTGGGCGCAGCCGATCGCGGGCATGCCGATCGAACGCGCCGTGGTCGCCGGCAGCATCACCGACGAGCAGGGCAGGTTCAACCTCAACAACGTGATCAACGGCAACGCGCGCAGCGAGCCCGACATCCTGGTGCTGCGCCGCCTGCTGGCGCTGGCCGCGCTGCCGCCGGACCTCGCCGACGCCGTGGTGGACTGGATCGACGGCGACGACGACCTCGCCAGCGGCAGTGGCGCGGAGAATGCGTATTACCTTTCCCTGCCGCGCCCCTATCGCGCGGCCAACGCGCCGATGGTGCAGGTCGACGAGCTCTACCGGGTGCGCGGCTTCGACGCCGCCGCGGTCGCCCGCCTGCGTCCGTACGTGACCGCGCTGCGCGAGCGCACCACCCTCAACGTGAACACAGCCCCGGCCCTGGTGGTGGCCGCGGCACTCGATACCACGACCGAAAAGGTCGCGCCCCTGCTGGCCGAACGCGTGAAGGCGCCCTTCGCCGACAAGTCCGCCTTCGCGAACCGGGCCGGCGCCGCAGGGTTCGCGCAGGTGGGCGACGTCGACGTAAAAAGCGCCTGGTTCTCGGTCGACATCCAGGTGGCGCAGGACGGCGTGCAACTGGCGACGCAGGCGCTGGTGCGGCGCGACGCCGCCAAGGGCCAGACCGCCATTACCTGGCGCCGCCCGCGCTACTGACATGAAACTGCGCATCTTCCTTCCCGCCACCGACCGCCCCGAAGCGGCCGCGCGCTTCGCCTGGAAACTCTTCGACGCGCGCGGCGCGCTGTTGCGCGACGAGGCCACACTCCTGGCCGACATGCCGCGCGCGGGTGACGTGGAATTGGTGATCCCCGCCGAGCGTGTGCTTCAGGCGCGCCT
This sequence comes from Burkholderiales bacterium, assembly GCA_038203035.1. GTDB lineage: Bacteria > Pseudomonadota > Gammaproteobacteria > Burkholderiales > Usitatibacteraceae > Usitatibacter. Next base: position 15,565 of record JBBREI010000003.1, on the reverse strand, counting down.
CAAGCTGCCCCGCGTCAACGCCGCCACCATCCGCGAGCTGCTTCCCTACGCGGTGGAGGACCGGCTGCTGGGCGATCCCGCCCTCATCCACGCCGTGGCCGGCGCGCGCAACACGAAGGGTGAAACCGTGGTGGCGGTGGTCGACCGCACCTGGCTGCAGGGCATGCTCGACGCGTTGGCCCAGGCCGGCCTGCGTCCCGCCAGCGCGTGGAGCGAAAGCGCGCTGCTGGCCGGCGGCCGCGGCGACTGGCACGTGGTCTGGGGCCCGGCGCGCGGGATGCTGGTCGACGACGAGGGCGTCGCGGCGACCTTCGATCACGGCGGCGCATTGCCGCTGGCCGTGCGCCTGGCCATCGACGAGGCCTCGCAACGCGGCGACCGCCCGCAGAAGTTCCGAGTGCACGATGCGGAAGGCGCCGTCGTGCCGGACCTCGCGCCGTGGAGCGACGAAACCGGGATCGCCTTCGAACGCGGCACGCGCTGGGAAATCCTCGCTGCCGGCCAGCCCGCCGCCGGATCCATCAACCTGCTGCAAGGCGAGTTCGCCCCGCGCTCGGCCACGTCGGGCTGGCGCGTGCCCCGCGCCGCGTTCTGGCTCGCCGGCGCGATCGCCGCACTGCAGCTGGGATTCACGGCGTTCGACACGTGGCGCCTGCAGCGCGAGCTCGCGGGGCTCGACGCCCGCCGCGAGGCAATTTTCCGAAGCGCGTTCCCGCAGGCGCGTGTGGTGGTGGATCCCGACTTGCAGATGGCGCGCAACCTCACCGAGCTGCGGCGCGAGCGCGGCCAGGCCGGCGGCGACGAGTTCCTCCTGCGCATGACACAAGCGGCGCGCGCGGCGCCGGGTGGTGTGCGCCTGGTGGAATATTCGAACGGCAAGCTGGTGGCGCGATGAGCATCACCTCTGCCTGGCAATCGCGCAGTCGCGCCGAGCGCCGCAACATCACCCGCGGCGCCGTGGTGGTTGTGGTGGTCCTGATCGTCACCTTCGCGTGGCTGCCGCTCGAACGCGAGCGCAACCGGCTTGCGGCGCGGATGCCCGCGGTGCGCGCTTCGATCGACGCGCTGCAACGCGACGCGGACGAGGTGAGGCGCTTGCGCTCGCTGCCCGAGGTGGGCGCGTCCTCGGCCTCCCCGCTTGCGGCACTTGCCACCAACGGCGGCGGCCTGCCGGGGGCCACCCTGACGATCCTCGACAACCGCCGCATGCGCGTGAGCGGCAGCGACGTGGGTTTCGGCGCGCTGCTCGAATGGCTGGGCAACGCGCGCCAGACCCACGGCATGGGTGTGGAGTCGGCCCGGATCGAGGCCTTGCCCACGTCCGGGCGCGTGCGCGCGCAACTGGTGCTGGCCCGCCCCTGACATGCGCGCCATTCCCCTCGCGGCACTCGGCATCGTCGCCTATGGCGTTTTCCTGGTGGCCAGCATGCCCGCCTCGTTCCTGCTCGCGCGCGCGCAGGAGGCGCAGCCGGGCAAGTTCGAGGTGCGCGATGCGGGCGGCACCGCGTGGCACGGACATGCAAAGGTCGCCTTCAACTCACCCGGCGGGACGGTCCAGGTCGACCGCCTGGAATGGCGCTGGTTGCCCACGCGGCTGGCGGCGGGACGTTTCGCCTTCGACATCGTTGCCGCCGCGGCCGGAATCGAGGCGCGTTTCGAGGGCGCGCGCACCCTGACGCTGTGGGAAGTCCGCAACCTCGACGTGAAGGGTGATGCCAGGGCGCTGGGCACGCTGGTGCCGTGGATCTCGGCGTGGCGGCCCGAAGGCGCGGTCGCCATCACCAGCCCCCGGCTCACCACCAACGGCGTGGAGCTGCGCGGTGAGGCTCGTTTCGAATGGAAGCGCGCCGCGGTGGCGCTGTCCGAGGTCAGGCCGCTGGGCAGTTATCGAGCCGACGTCGTGGCCGAGGGCCACGCCGGGCAGGTGAAGGTGACGACCCTGGAAGGCGCGTTGCAGATCGATGGGCAGGGGACACTGACGCCGCCCGCGCGCCTGAGCTTCACCGGCCTGGCGCGCGCGGCGGGCGAGCAGGCGAAGGCGCTCGATCCGCTGCTCGGCCTGCTGGGGCCCGCCAGGGCCGATGGCGCACGCGCCATCCACTGGCGCACCCCGTGAGCCCGGGGACATTCGAACCCGCGCCGGGCCTGGGCAACCCGCACTTGCAGACCCTGTACGCGGCGCTCCTGGCGCGCGCGCCGCGGCCGCCCTTCCGGCGCGAACGCTGGGAAACCCCCGACGACGACTTCGTCGACGTGGATTTCATCGATGGGCCTGCCGATGCGCCGTGGGTGCACCTCTACCACGGCCTCGAGGGATCCTCGAACTCGCCCTACGCCCGCACGCTCATGGACCAGACCCGCCGCCGCGGATGGCGCGGCAGCGTGTTCCACTTCCGCGGCTGCAGCGGCGAGCCCAACCGCCTGCCGCGCGCGTATCACTCCGGCGACACGGCGGAGATCGACTGGTCGGTGCGCCGTGTGAAGGAAATGGCCGGCGCGGCCCCGCTTTTTGTCGCGGGCATCTCGCTGGGGGGCAATGCGTTCGCCAAGTGGCTCGGCGAGCAGGGCGAGGCCGCGCGCGCGGCGGTATCACGCGCCGCGGTGGTCTCCGCGCCGCTCGACCTCACGGCCGCGGGCGACGCGCTCGGGCGCGGCATCGCGCGCCTCTACGCGTTGCATTTCCTCGGCACGCTCAAGCCCGGCGCGCTGGAGAAGCTGCAACGTTTCCCCGGCCTCTACGATGCCCAGGCGGTGCGCGGCGCGCGCACGCTGCGCGCCTTCGACGACCTCGTCACGGCGCCGATCCACGGCTTTCGCGACGCCAGCGACTACTGGTCGCGTGCCAGCGCGAAGCCCCACCTGCAGGCGGTGCGGGTGCCGACCCTCATCCTCAACGCGCGCGACGATCCTTTTCTGCCGGGCATGCACCTGCCCGGCGCCGGCGAGGTCTCCGCGGCGGTGACGCTGGAATATCCCGACCACGGCGGCCACGTCGGCTTCGTGACCGGGCCCTTTCCCGGACGGATCAACTGGTTGTCGCAGCGCGTGTTTGCGTTTTTCACGCAAGCATCACCTTCGACCAGAGGGGCAGCCGGCGCAGCCGTCTACAATCCCGACCCATGAACCCCATCGCACCCGAGATCTTCAAGGCCTACGACATCCGCGGCATCGTCGACAGGACCCTCACCGAATCCGCCGCGCAAGCCATCGGCCGCGCCCTCGGCGCCAGCGGCGCCGCCCGGGGCGTGACACGTTTCGTGGTCGGGCGCGACGGGCGCCTGTCCGGGCCGCGCCTTTCGCTGGCGCTGTCGCGCGGCCTGTGCGCCGCCGGCATGGACGTGATCGACATCGGCGTGGTCGCCACGCCGATGGTTTATTTCGCCACGCATCAATACGGCACCGGAAGTGGCGTGATGGTCACCGGCAGCCACAATCCGCCCGAATACAACGGCCTGAAGATGATGGTGGCGGGCGACACACTTTCCGGCGATGCGATCCAGGACCTGCGCCGGGCCGTGGAGCAGGCGCGGTTTGCCGCCCCCGCGAAGGTGGGGACCCCATCGTCGGCCGACATCTCGCAGGCCTACCTCGACCGCATCACCTCCGACGTGAAGCTGGCCCGGCCAATGACCATCGCGGTGGATTGCGGCAACGGCTCACCCGGCGCCTTCGCCCCGGAACTCTTCCGCCGCATGGGCTGCAAGGTGATCGAGCTCTTCTGCGACGTCGACGGCAATTTCCCCAACCACCATCCGGACCCCTCGAAGCCCGAGAACCTGCAGGACCTGGTGGCGACGCTGCGATCGAGCGACGCGGAAGTGGGCCTGGCCTTCGACGGCGACGGCGACCGCCTGGGTGTGGTCACCCGCAACGGCAAGATCATCTTTCCGGATCGCCAGCTGATGTTGTTTGCGCAGGACGTGTTGTCGCGCAACCCCGGCGCCGACGTGATCTTCGACGTGAAGTGCACACGCAACCTCTACCCGTGGATCCGCAAACACGGCGGCAAGCCCCTGCTGTGGAAGACCGGCCACTCGCTGATCAAGGCCAAGCTGAAGGAAACCGGCGCGCCACTGGCCGGCGAGATGAGCGGGCACATCTTCTTCAAGGACCGCTGGTACGGTTTCGACGACGGGCTCTACGCGGGCGCGCGCCTGCTGGAGCTGCTTTCCCGCGTGGCCGATCCCACCGCGATGCTCGAGTCGCTGCCCGATTCGATCTCCACGCCCGAGCTCAACATCAAGCTCGAGCACGAAGGCGAAAACCACGCGCTGATCGCGCAGTTGCAGAAGACCGCGAAGTTCGAGGGCGCCACCGACGTGAACACCATCGACGGGCTGCGGGTGGAGTATCCCGATGGCTTCGGGCTGCTGCGCGCATCCAACACCACGCCGGTGGTGGTGCTGCGCTTCGAGGCCGATACCGATGCCGGGCTCGCGCGCATCCGGGCGGACTTCGCGCGGGTGCTGGAGGCGGCGCGGCCGGGGCTCGCGATTCCTGCCTGAGCGGTGCTTGTTGCAGCAGGCGCCGCGGTTTCAAGGCCGAGCAGGCCCGCCTTCCCCGCGATGCTGCCGAGCCGGACGCGGCCTTCACCCTCTCCGGAAAATAGTCACGCCTTGCGCCGGCGCCTGGGCGCCGGCTTCGACGGCTTCGACGGCTTCATGCTTTCGGCCATCATGGTCCAGGCCCACGCCGCGGGGTTGGGCGGATCTTCGGGCGCGGGCTCTTCGCGGCCCATGTTGGCCATCATGTCCTGCGCCTTCTCCCCGCCCTTGAGCATCGCGAGCTGGTACTGCAGCGTCTTCTGCGTGAGCTGCACCATGTTCACATTGGCCTTGAGCCAATGCTCGACAACCGCCAGCTCGTTGAGTTTCTTCTCGATCTCCTTCGAGTCGGGGATCGGGAACATCATGCTCTGCAGCGGGTAGGCGCCGGGGTTGACCATCTTCTGCCAGAGGTCGTAGATGTCCTGCGGCGTCACGGGTTTGGCCATCTCCATCCTCCGCTTTGTTTTACGGGACCAAGGCAGGGAACGGCGCATGAGTTTCGTACCGAAGCCCGGATAACTCGGAACACTCACACTTTTATCGGCGGCAATCGGCGTGGCATCGGCGGGCATCGGCGTTCCCTGCCTTGGACAGCGAGCGAAGCGTCAGTCGTGCTTCGCGATGAAGGCCTTGATGCGCGGATAGATCATCTCGCGGTACTTGCGGCCGCTGAAGATGCCGTAGTGGCCGACGCCCTTGGCCTCGAAATGCTGGCGGTGGCGGGCGGGCAGCCCCTTGCATAGCGCCTGCGCGGCATGGGTCTGGCCGTTGCCGGAGATGTCGTCGAGCTCGCCTTCGATGGTGAAGAGCGCCGAGCCCTTGATGGCTTCGGGGCGCACGCGCTCGCCGGCCACCACCAGCTTGCCCTGGGGCAGCAGGTGCTTCTGGAACACGCGCTCCACTGTCTCGAGGTAATACTCGGCGGGAAGGTCCATCACGGCGTTGTATTCGTCGTAGAAGCGGCGGTGGGAATCCGCGCTCTCTCCATCACCCGCGACAAGGTGCTGGTAGTACTGCATGTGCGATTCCATGTGGCGGTCGGGGTTCATCGCGACGAATCCCGCGAACTGCAGGAAGCCGGGATAAACGCGGCGCATGAAGCCCGGGTGGCGCATCGGGACGCGGTGGACCACCTTGGATTCGAACCACGACAGCGGATGTTTCCTGGCGAAGTGGTTGACCTCGGTCGGGCTGCGGCGCGAGTCGATCGGCCCGCCCATCATCGTGAGCGAACGCGGGATCGCCTCTCCCGCGGCGGCCATCAGCGAAACCCCGGCCAGCACCGGCACCGTCGGCTGGCACACCGATACGGCGTGGCAATCGCGACCGAGGAAGGTGAGGAATTCGCGCACGTACCCCACGTAGTCATCGAAGGTGAAGGCCCCGACCGAAAGCGCGATCTCCTTGGCGTCGACCCAATCCGTGATCCACACGTCGTGGTCGGCAAGCAGCGCCTTGACGGTATCGCGGCACAGGGTGGCGAAGTGGCCCGAAAGCGGCGCGAAGACCACCACGCGCGGCTGCGCGGGCGCGCCGACCTTCTTGAAGTGCAGCAGGCGGCAGAAGGGCTTCTCGAGGTCGTAGACCTCGCGGACTTCGTAGTCCTTCTTTCCGGAGCGGATCGTGGTGATGCCGAACGCGCGCCGTTCGTAATCCTGCGTGATGCGCGTCATCAGGTCGAAAGCGGCGGCCACGTTGCGGCTGCCGGGCAGGTACGACAGCGGGCTGTCCGGGTGCCCGTAGAGGTCGTTGGCGGTGCGGGCGAAGACGCGCCAGGGCTCCAGCGCCGCGCGTTGCCAATCGTAGATCTGGTAGAGCGATTCCACTTTGCCGCACCCCGGAATCTTCATGTTGCATTGCAATAGAGTCTACCGCATCTGATAAGCTTTTCGGCCCGATTCCCCCTCACACGTCCCATGCCCCAGGACCAGCGTGCGCCCGACGCCCCCGCGTTGCCGCTTTTTCCGCCGATCGAGCCCTACGCAACGGGCATGCTCGAGCTCGACGCGCCCCATCAGATGTACCACGAGCAGTCGGGCAACCCGCGTGGCGCCGCCGTTGTATTCCTGCACGGCGGTCCGGGCGCGGGCGCAAGCGCGGTGCATCGGCAATTCTTCGATCCCGCCTTCTATCGCATCGTGGTCTACGACCAGCGCGGCGCGGGCCGCTCGACACCACTCGGCTGCCTGGAGGAAAACACGACGCCGCGCCTGGTCGAGGACATGGAGCGGCTGCGCAAGCACCTCGGCATCGGGAAATGGATGGTGTTCGGCGGCTCGTGGGGATCGACGCTGGCGCTCGCCTACGCCGAACATCATCCGCAACGCTGCTCGGCGCTGGTGCTGCGCGGCATCTTCCTGTGCCGGCCGAGCGAGATCGACTGGTTCCTCTACGGCGTGCGCGCCATTTTCCCGGAAGCGTGGCGCGCATTCGCCGGCTACATCCCCGAGGCCGAACGCGGCGACCTGCTCACGGCGTACCACCGCCGCCTGGTCGACCCCGACCCCGCGGTGCACATGCCGGCCGCGCGCACGTGGAGCGTCTATGAAGGTTCGTGCTCCACGCTGCTGCCCAACCCCGCGCTGGTGGCCGACTTCGCTTCCGACCGCGTGGCCCTGGGCCTGGCGCGGATCGAGGCCCACTACTTCCGCAACGCGATCTTTCTGCCGCCCGATTTCCTGCTCGACAACACGTCGCGCCTGCGCGCCATCCCGGGCGTGATCGTGCAGGGACGCTACGACATCGTCTGTCCCGCGATTTCCGCCGATGACCTGCACCAGGCCTGGCCCGAGGCTGAATATTGCGTGGTGGGTGATGCCGGGCATTCCGCCTTCGAACCCGGCATCCGTTCGCGCCTGGTTGCCGCGACGCAGGGGCTCAGGACGCGGGTTTAGTCGGGCCGGGTGAGGATCGCGACGTCGCGGATGAAGCCGCGGACGCGTTCCTGGAGCGCGGCGCGCTGCTTGTCGGTCAACGTGCCCGAAAGCGCGGCAAGGAATTCGAACATGCGCTGGTCGCGGACGCGAAGCTTCTTGATGTATTCGGGGCGCCGCCAGTCGGCCGTATCCACCAGCAGCCGCTTGAGCTGCGCCGCCGTTTCGGCGCGCGCGGCGCGGCCCCGCACAATGGACAGGATCTCGCCCTGCCGGAAGCGGCGCTCGCCCAGGATCTCGTCGGAGAAATCGGGCAGGCCGGCATAAAACTCCTCCACCAGCACGCGCTGGTCGCGCTCCAGCGAGCCCACCCAGCCTTCAAGGTGACCGACGAATCGATGCATGCGCTTGCGCCTGCGTTCATCGGGGGTGCCGCGCAGCGAATCGCGCTCGTACTTGTGGTTGTCTTCGGCGAACCTGCGCGCGAGCTGCGCCGCCTGGTCTTCGTTCAGCCCGCCCAGGAAGTCGGCCACGTCGGGAATCGTGTGTTCGACCAGGGCATGGTAGTGCGCGCGCACGTCGCGATAAAACGGCGCCACGTCCTGCGCCGTGAAAGGCTGCCCCGACTTCACCAGCGCCAGCTCCAGGGACTTGCCGTAGCGCGGCAGCTCGTGGGCGCGGTGCCAGTGCACCTGGGCCTTGATGCGCGAGCGCACCCACTCTTCCTGCGCATCCGAGAGATCGACATAACCGTCGGTCATCCAGGTGAGCAGCGGCACCAGGTTGTTGTAGGCGAGCGCGGTGTTGGCGTAGGCCAGCCGCGTGAGCGCGGAGGAAGCGCAGCCGGCCACCACCAGGGCGCCAAGCGCCAGGACCAGCGCGCGTGCCAGGCGCGCGGCGATCACCAGGGGATCTGCTTGCGATCGCGGAAGAACTGGCCGGTGGGCCCGCTCGACGGCAACGTCGCCAGCCACACGGCGGTGTCCGCGCCTTCTTCCACCGAACGCGGCGCGTTTTCTCCCCCCATCGAGGTCTTGACCCAGCCCGGGCTCATCGAGTTCACCAGGATCCCGGTGCCAGCGACCTCCGCGGCCAGCGTGCGGGTGAGCGCGTTGAGCGCGGCCTTGGAAACGCGGTAGGCGGGGCTGCCTTCGCCCATCTGGTGCAGCTGCCCCAGGCCCGACGAGATGTTCACGACGCGGCCGTAACGCGGCTTCTTCATGTGCGGCACCACCTCGCGGCACATGCGCATGGCGCCGAACAGGTTGGTCTCGAAGGTCTCGCGCCAGACCTTGGTTTCGCTGTCGACCAGGCGCGATTCCGTGGCTTCCGGATAGACGCCGGCGTTGTTGACGAGGATCGCGGGCGCGCCGTGGTGTTTCACGACCTTCTCGACGAAGGAGCGCACGGACTTGGTGTCGTTCACGTCCAGAACGTAGCCGGCGATGTTCTTGCCGACCTCGGTGCGAAGTTCGTCGGCCACCAGCGCGCATTTCGGCTCGCTGCGGCAGCCGACGATCACGAACGCGTCGGCCTTCATCAACTGGCGCGCGATTTCCTTACCGATCCCGCGGTTGCCACCGGTCACGATGGCGATCCTCTTGGCTGGCATTGTCTCCCCGTGGCGACGGGCTTCAAGGGTCAGACTGCTATCATAGCGGCATGCTGAACGAATCCCCGTCGATGCCGCCTCCCCACGACGCGCAGAGGGAGATGGAGCAGCGCGCGCTGCGCAACGTGCGCGCCCTGGTCGACAACATGGCCAACCAGGAAACACGCAAGCGCAAATCCGCAACAACCGCCATCGCAGTGGTCGCCGTGGTCGCGGTGATCATGGCGGTCCTGGTCGCCATCGTCCTGCCGATGTCCCGCGCCCAGCCCACCCAGACCGTGATCGTGCCGCCGCCGGCCAAGGGCCCGTAAGGCCGATGCTGCGGATCTGGGGCCGGGTCTCCTCGGTCAACGTGCAGAAGGTCGTGTGGTGCTGCGACGAGCTCGGGCTTGAATACGATCGGCTCGACGTGGGCGGCCGGTTCGGCGGCAACAACACGCCCGAATACCTCGCGATGAATCCCAATGGCCTGGTGCCGGTGATCAACGACGGCGGCTTCGTGCTCTACGAGTCGAACGCAATCGTGCGCTACCTGGCCGATCGCGATCCCACCCCGATGTTTCCGCGCGATGCGCGCGCGCGCGCCGATGTCGACCGCTGGATGGAATGGCAGTCGACGGCGTTCACGCCCGCGATGTGGTCCGCTTTCTGGCAGCTCATCCGCACGCCCGAAGGCGAGCGCGATCCGGCGGCGGTCGAATCATCCCGCGCGAAAACCGAAAAACTCGCCGCGATCCTGGATGCCCACCTCGCGGGCCGGCGTTACCTGGCGGGTGAAGGCTTCACCATCGCCGACATCGTCGTCGGCTGCGCCGCGCACCGCTGGATCAACCTCCCGCTCGAGCGCGCGCCGCGCCCGAACCTGGAGCGCTGGTACGCCGACCTCAAGGCGCGCCCGGCATCACGCCAGGTCACGCACCAGCCGCTGAGCTAGGGCTGTTTTTCCCGCGAAGGCGGGAACCCGGACAGGGTTGCCTGCGCGCCCCGGCGGGGCTGCCGGCTTCGCGGGAAGGACCACAGGGCCCGGACCTGCGGGTCCACCACGCAAGCCAGTATCGCGAATACCAGCGCGAAACACGCGAGCAGCCAGACCTCGTCGCCGGGGATCGCCGCAAACAGGCCCGCGAAGGACACGACGGTCACCACGATCACTCGCGGCGTGTGTTCGGCCGGACGATTGCGCTTCATGTTCACTTTCCTTTCACAGGATGGGAGCGGGTGCGTCGTAGGTGGCGGCGCCGTGGGCGCACGGGGGCGCGAAGGTCACGCGATCGGTGATGAAATCGACCGCGTCGCGCGCAACGTCCGGGTCGCGCAGGATGCGGCGGTGCCCGAGCCCGCGGGTTGCGAGGAAACGCGCACCGCGCCAGGCGCGCGCCAACGCGATGCCCGAGGACTGAGCGACCTCCGCATCGGCCTCGTCGTGGATCACCAGCGCCGGGGCGCGCACGTTCGCGACCGCCTGGGGAAGCTCGAACTCCGACCAGCGCCGGCCGAGCCTGCGCTCGAAGTGTTCCTGCATCGCGCGGCGCACCGGCTCCGCGATGCCCAGCCGGCGCGCGAAGAACCCCGAATAGCGTTCCACCGAGGTCGGGGGCGCAACCAGCACCGCGCGCATCTCGCGGCGCGTGGCGTCGAGCCAGGTGCCCACGGCCGCCGCGCCCAGCGAGTGCCCGACGATACCCACGATTGTTGCGCCGGTGCCCTCCAGGTCGCGCGCCACGGCGTCGATGTCGTTCACGAAATGCACCAGCGTGGCTTCGATGCCCGCGCTGAAGCCGTGGGCCGCGTGGTCGAAGGTGACGACCTGGTAGCCGGCGTCGAGAAGCCGCGGAACGAACACACGCAGCTGCGCCCCCCGCCCGCCCCAGCCGTGCACCAGCAGCACCGCGGGGCGATCGGCGCGCCCGAAGCGCCACGCCGCCAGGTCTCCGTAGGGTGAGCCGACCACATGGCGCTCCCCGGTGGCCAGCAGCTCCAGCTCCCGCGGTGTGTGACCCACTCGCGGCGGCGTGCTGAAGAGGCGCGCTGCGGCGGCGGTGGCGCGGTCCGGTGCCAGCGCCGAGGTGACGGCAAGTTTCAGCCGATGCCAGAGAAGTGACAGCAGGTTACGAACGTTCGTGCTATTTCGGGGGGCGACCTGGGTGGACATGGTGAAACCTCCGGGTTGGCTATCGGGCGTGTTGGATCAGGAGGCGGTCGAAGGACTTGAGCGCGCGGCTGCTGGATTCCTTGGTGCCGAACAGCAGCTCCGTGCGGTAGAAGCCGAGGACGATGCTGACCATCTCGAAGGCGACCTGCCGGGCATCGGTGTCGGCGGCGAGCTCGCCCGCATCGATGGCCATCTGCACGGTCTTGGCGAGCTCGCGGTCGAGCAGCGCCTGGCGTTCGATCACGGCGTCGCGCATGGCGCCGGGCTGGTGGTGATATTCGCGGCTCGCGGCGTCGATCGGGCAGCCGCCCGGCAGGCGGGCACGGGCCGGCCAGGTGATCCAGTTCTCGAACAACACACGCAGGCGCTTCAGGCCCCGCGGCGCCTTCAATGCCGGCAGGAACACCGCCTCGGTGAATTGCCGGCCGGCCTCGTCGAGGGCCGCGATCTGCAGCTCCAGCTTGGAGCCGAAATGTGCAAACAGGCCGCTCTTGGACATGCCGGTCTTCTCGGCCAGGGAGCCGATGGTGAGCGACTCGAACCCCTGCGCGCTGGCGTGTTCCACCGCAACCGCGAGGATCTGCGAGCGTGTGTCCTCGCCCTTGGTCCGGGCGAACTTGGCGGCGGTGATGGGTGACATGGGCGCAGAATAGAACGATCGTTCGTTCCTGTCAACAGCCCAAAAATCGGGGACGCACCCTACTTTTGCACCCTACTTTTGCCAACTGGGTGCCAACTGGGGACGCACCCTACTTTTCCAAAAGTAGGGTGCGTCCCCGATTCGGGTCTCCCCGGTTCGGATCCATCAGCCGGTGGAAGGTGACCAGCATGCCGGCCGTGGCACCCCAGATGAACCGCTGGCCGTACGGCATGGCCCAGTAATGCCGCGTGCGTCCCTTGAAGAAGGCGCTTTCGTAGCGGTGGTTGGTCCCGTCGAGCAGGAACGACAACGGGACCTCGAAGACGTCGGCGACCTCATGGGGGTCGGGGTGGTAGGCCAGCGGCGGCTCCGCCCAGCCCACCACCGGTGTGACCACGAACCCCGTGGAAGTGCGGTATTCCGGCAACCGGCCCAGCACCTCGACGCGGGCGGGATCGATGCCGAGTTCTTCCTGCGCCTCGCGCAAGGCGGTGCACTCGGGTGTGCCGTCATCGGGATCCGAACTGCCGCCGGGCAGCGAGATCTGGCCGGCGTGTGCGGAAAGGTGCGCGGTGCGCTGGGTGAAGACGACGGTGGGTTCGCCCGCATGGTTGACCACCAGCAGCAGCACCGCGGCGGGCTTGAGGGTGCGGGTCGCGGCTTCGGCCTGTTTCTCGAGGTCGTCGGCGGTCAGGAGCTCCTCGAGCGGCGGCAGCTCCGAGAGGCGTTCGACGATGATGTCGCGCATCGTCGAAAGTATATGATGCCCCGGCGATGATTCTCCACGACTACTTCCGCTCCTCCGCGGCCTACCGCGTGCGCATCGCGCTCAACCTCAAGGGACTCGTTCCCGAGCGCCACTTCGTGCACCTTCGCAAGGGCGAGCAACACGCCCCCGATTACCTCGCGCTCAATCCCCAGGGTTTCGTGCCGATGCTGGAAGTGGGTGGCCAGCGCATCACGCAATCGCTGGCGATCATCGAATACCTCGACGAAAAACATGCGGCGCCCCCGCTGCTGCCTCAGGGGCCGGAAGACCGGGCGTGGGTGCGTTCGATCGCGCTGGCCCTCGCCTGCGACAGCCACCCGCTCAACAACCTGCGCGTGCTCAAGCACCTCGCGGGCGGGTTGGCCCCGGCGCAGGCGGTCCGCGACGATTGGTACCGGCACTGGATCCGTGAGGGTTTCGGCCCCCTCGAAAGCCGGCTGGCACAGCGCTCCACGGCCGCCTTCTGCCTGGGCGACATCCCCACCGTCGCCGATATCTGCCTGGTCCCGCAGGTGGCCAACGCCCGCCGCCTGGAAATCGACCTCGCCGCCTATCCGCGCATCGCCGCCATCGATGCCACCTGCCGCGCCCTGCCCGCCTTCCACGCCGCGCGCCCGGAAGCCCAGCCCGACGCGCAGTAGGAAACCGGTGCGGCAGGCCGTTCAAGGTGCCGGAAGGCTTTGCGGTCGTGCCACGTTTACGGGGGAAAGGCCGCTAGCCTCGTATAATCGATCCTTTGACATCCGAAGGACACGATCATGGGCAGAGGCGACAAGCGCACGTTCAAGGGCAAGGTCTTCAAGGGCAGCCACGGCAAGAGCCGTCCGCAACACGAAAAGAAGGCCGTCGCCACCCCGGCTGCGGGCACCACCCCGAAGAAAAAGCAGGCCTAGAACCCCGAGCCAGGTTGCCTGAGGAACTCGGCTTCCTCGGGCGTGGAAACGCGGCCAAGGGCCGCGTTGCGGTGGGGAAAGCGCCCGAAGCGCTCCACGATGACGCGATGTTTCTCGGCCCAGGTGACGAGGCCGTGCGTCTCCGGGTACGCGTCGAGGGTTCCCATCAAGCGCACGCACAACTCCTGGTCCGCCAGATCTTCGCTGTGTTCCAGCGGCAGGTACAGGAACTGGCGTTGCACCGGCAACAACACCCCTTCGTCCCCGCGCGCCAGCGCCTGCCGTGTGCATTCGCGCGCGTAGGCATCCTGGGCGAAGGCACGCGCGTCGTTGCGAAAGAGGTTGCGCGGGAACTGGTCCAGCACCACAACCAGCGCCAGCATCGAAAGCGGTTCCCCGCGCCAGTGTTCCAGGCGGCGCGCGGCGGCCTCCTCGAGCAACCCGCCGAAGCCCAGCCGGATCTCCTCGTCGAAGGCCGCGTCCTTCCTGAACCACTCGGCACGCGAGGCGCCGGGCGCATCTCCGAACCAGAACGCCAGCACGTCGTGGGATCGGGGGTCGGGCACGTTTCCCGGATCCTTCAAGACAGCGCCAGCGCGAGCGCAAAAAGCGCGGTGGCGATGGCGATGCCCCGCGCCGGAATGCGGAACCAGTATTTGATCGCCATCCAGAGGTACAGCCCGCTGATGGCGAGCGGCAGGAGCAACAGCCCGTGCGGGATCGCCAGGCGCTGCAGGCAGAAGCCCGCGGCCACGCAGCCGGCGCCAAACACCACCGCGCCCAGGCTGTGGCTGAAATTGAAGCCCACCCAGGCGCGCCACATGGTGGTGCCGGCGCCCGCGAGCCTGAGGCCCGTGCCCTGCATCGCGGCGATCACTGCGGGATCCGAGGGGACGATGCGGCGCGGCTTGAGGGTGTCGGTGAAAGTGTAGATCGCGTGCAGCAGCCCCAGGACCCCGTAGATGGCGCCGCCGGCGATGAGCGCGGCGGCGGCCATCTCAGCAGTCTCCGCGCGGGCAGCGATTCACCTCGACCGAGACGTGTGCCAGCGCGGGGATACGGGCCACGCGCTCGCGATATCTTTCCGGGGTGAGGGGACGGTCGGCCACCACGGTGACCACCGCGGCGTAGGCCGCGCGGCCCACGCGCCAGACGTGCAGGTCCGCGATCTGCGCATCGTCGTCGCTTTCGATCGCGCGGCGGATCTGCGCCACCACCGGCGAATCCATCTCGCGGTCGACCAGGACACGCGCCGAATCGGCCAGCAGCCCCTTCGCCCACCACGCGATCACGCCCGCACCCACCAGGCCCATCACCGGGTCGAGCCACGTCCAGCCGAGCCACAGCCCGGCGGAGAGCGCGAGGATGGCGAGCACCGAGGTGAAAGCATCGGCCAGCACGTGGACGTACGCCGACTGCATGTTCATGTCGGCGGCGGCTTGCGTCGCATCGGCCGCGGCCGGTGCGTGGTCATGGCCGTGAACGTGGCTGGGCTCGTGACCGTGGTCGTGACCGGGGCCGTGGTCGTGACCGGGGCCATGATTGTGGTCCTGGTCCGAAGGCACGTGGGCATGTGAGTGGTCGTGGCCCTGCAACAGCAGCGCCGATGCCAGGTTCACGGCCAGCCCGATGACCGCCACCACCAGCGCCGGGCCGAACTGCACCTCCTCGGGCGAGACCAGGCGCAGGATCGACTCGAACGCCATCGCAGCCGCCACCACGCCGAGCAACAAGGCGCTGGTGAAGGCGCCCAGGATCTCGATCTTCCAGGTGCCGAAGGCGAAGCGGTCGTCCTGGCTCCAGCGCCGCGCCAGCACGTACGCCACGCCCGCAATCGACAGCGCCACCACGTGCGTGGCCATGTGCCAGCCGTCGGCCAGCAGCGCCATGGAGCCGGTCAGCCATCCGGCGATGATCTCCGCGATCATCGCCGCGGCCGTGATCGCCACCACGATCCACGTGCGCCGCTCGCCCGCCCGGTTGCCGGGGTCGAAGGCATGTTTGTGCTGCCAGAGGGTGAGGTCGTGGGTCGCCAAGGAGTTCCTGTCAGCCGGCGTTGACCGGCGGTGGGACCGGTCC
>JBBREI010000002.1:0-59359 GCA_038203035.1 Burkholderiales bacterium | reverse complement strand
TTGTCGGTGCCGATCAGCAGGTAACCGATGATCACCTCGCCCGCGTCGCGCAGCGCGGTGACCGAGACGATGGCGGGGAAGCGGCTGCCATCCTTGCGGATGTAGGTGAGCTCGTAGATGTCTTCGATGCCGCGCGAGGCCTTGAAGACCAGCGCCTCGAAGCCCGGCGTGATCGGGGTGCCGAGCTCGGTGCTCAGGGCGGCGGCCCGTGCCACGACCTCCTGCGGGTCGGAGATGTCCGCCGGGGTGATCTTGTTCATCACGTCGGCGGCGGCATATCCGAGCATGCGTTCGGCGCCGACGTTGAAGATCTGGATCACCCCCTTGGCGTCGGTGGCGATGCTGGAGAAGTTGGCGCTGTTGAAGATCGCGCTCTGCAGCGCGCCCGCCTGGAGCAGCGCCTCCTCGGCCTGCTTGCGCGCGGTGTTGTCGGTGCCGATCAGCAGGTAGCCGATGATCTCGTCGCTCGCGTCGCGCAGCGCCGTCACCGACACCAGCGCGGGGAAGCGGCTGCCATCCTTGCGGATGTAGGTGAGTTCGTAGATGTCCTCGATGCCGCGCGAGGCCTTGAAGACCAGGGCTTCGAATCCGGGCGTGATCGGCGTGTCGAGCTCGGCGCTCAGGGCCGCGGCACGCGCGATCAGCTCGGCCGGGTCGGAGATGTCCGCCGGGGTGATCTTGTTCATCACGTCGGCGGCGGCATATCCGAGCATGCGTTCGGCGCCGACGTTGAAGATCTGGATCACGCCCTTCTCGTCGGTGGCGATGCTGGAGAAGTGGGCGCTGTTGAAGATCGCATCCTGGAGCGCGCCCGTGGCCGCGGGCGCTACCGCCTCGCCGTGGATCAAGCTGGTGCCTCGCTGCAAGCCTGGCGTCGCGTCACGGGCCAACCTTCGATTATTGTCGTGATGAACAAGGTAACGCCCTGTGGTACCGGCGTCGGTGCGCCAGCGTACCCAGCGCGCGTGCTCCGCAGCGGCTATGTGCGTTACCGCGCAGACGGCGGCTGGGCGCCGGGGCTAGGATTGCGGCCCACGACAGCATTCGAGGCGGACATGGACCAGGCGCGGCAAGGGCAGGCCCCGGGCAAGGCGATGAGCAACCTCGATCTGGCGACGAGCCTGGGCGCCTCGTGTGTCGACCTCGGCACGGCGCTGGAGACGCACATGAAGGCCTTCGGCACGCTCATCCCGCACATGTTCATGGGCGACGTGCTCGGCCACGTGCGCCGCCAGGCGTTCGACCTCGAAAGGCAGACCGAACTGGGCGCGATCCTCGATTGCCTGGAGCGCGGCATGCACCTGGGCGGGCGCGAGACGCGCAACGTGATCTCGATCTCGTTCCTGCGCGAGGGCGAGGACGAGTCCTTTTTCCCCTCGATTGCCGCGCGGCTGGGCCCGCGCATGCGCGCCCAGTTGCGGGTGAAGGCCGGCTAGGCATGTTCGGCGCGCTGGTGGCAATCTTCTTCGTGCCGTTTTTCTACAAGCTGGTGATGGAGCGCAAGCTGGGCGAAAAACGCTCCAGCGAAGAGCTCAAGCATGAGGCCACCCATCATCGCGAGATCCAGCAGCACAGGACCGCGCATGCCTCCACGCGCACCACGCATCACTCGGAGGGTTCCGATGACTGAGAAAACTGGATCGCGGCCCTTGCCGGGCCGCCCGGCGATCGCGATGATGCTCGCCGCATCGCTTGCCGCCTGCACCCTGGGCCCCAACTACTCGCGCCCGGACGTGGACCTGCCGAAGGACTACGCCGTCGCCCAATCGCAGGTGCCGGCGCCGGAGCGCTGGTGGGTGATCTTCCAGGATCCGGTGCTCGACCGCATGGTGGACGAGGCGCTCGCCGCAAACCGGGACCTGCGCGCCGCGGCCGAACGCATCGAGCAGGCGCGCGCCCAGGTGCGCATCGAGCGCTCGGCCCTGTCGCCGGATGCCGGGGTGGAATACAACGCATCGCGCTCCCGCGCCTCCACGCTGAGCGGCATGCCGATTCCCGACGAGTACGTCGAAACCACGTCGCACCGCCTCGTCCTGCGCGCCTCCTGGGAGCTGGACTTCTGGGGCAAGTTCCGCCGATCCACGGAGGCCGCGCGCGCGGAGCTCGTGGCGAGCGAGGCCGGGCGCGACGCCATCCGCAACTCACTCATCGGCGACATCAACCGCGGCTATTTCGCGCTGCGCTCGCTCGATCGCCGGCTCGAAGCGCTGGAGCTCACGCGCGAAAGCCGTTCGCGCTCGCTCGACTTGCAGAAGTTGAGGCTCGATGCCGGCGTGGTCTCGGAACTGGAATACCGCCAGGTGGAATCGGACCTGCGCCTGGCCCTGGCGCTGCTGCCGGCTGTTCGCCAGCAGCGCACCGCGCAGGAAGGCGCGCTGGCGCTCCTGCTCGGGCGCAGCCCGCGCGAGGTTTTCGCGGCGAAGATCGATCGCGGCGATCCGCTGAACCCGGTGGTTGTGGAGGTGCCCGCGGGCCTGCCCTCCGACCTCCTGCTGCGCCGCCCCGACATCCGCCAGGCGGAAGAAACGCTGCACGCCGCCAATGCCCGCATCGGCGTCGCGCGCGCCGCGCTTTTTCCATCGATCACACTCACCGGTTTCTTCGGCGGGCAAAGCACCAGGCTGAGCGATCTTCTCAACGCGCCGGCGCGCACCTGGAGCCTCGGCGGCGACCTGCTGCAGCCGCTTTTCGCGGGCGGGCAGATCCGGGGCGGCATGGAGCGCGCGGACGCCCGCACCCGAGAGGCGGCCGAAAGTTACCAGAAGGCCATCGCCAACGCCTTCCGCGAGGTGCGGGACGCGATCGCCGCCCAGACCAACCTGCGCGAAGCGGATCTTGCGCAGCAGGAGCGCCTGCGCGCCATCGGCCGCGCCACGGAATTGAGCAAGCTGCGCTACGACAACGGCGCGGTGAGTCTCTTCGAGTTCCTCGATTCGGAGCGCCAGCTGCTTGCCGCCCGCCTGGATGCCATCGATGCCGAGCGCGCTCGCCGCAGCGCGATTGTCGACCTCTACCTTGCGCTGGGGGCTTGACGCTGCGCTTCCCCGATTCAGGGCTTGACGCTGCGCTTTCCCGATTCAGGGTCAACCCCCCAGCAGCTCCCGCTCGCGCCCTTCCGCCAGCCCGGCCTTCCACTGGTGGTCTGCGGGCCGGCCGTTGGCCCAGGCCAGCGTATCGACGATTGTCTGCGCGAGCGGACGCAAGCGCAGCCCCGCGGCCGTGGCGCGGCCAATCGACGCGCCCATGATGGCGTTCGGGGCCGGTGGCATTGAAGGCGCCGGAGAGGTTGCGTTCCAGGACCGTGACCATCCACAAGGCGAGGTCGCGCGCGTCGATGAACTGCACGGCGCGCGCGGGATCTCCCGGCGCCATCACCATGCCGCCCCGGGCAATGCGCGCGGGCCAATACGTGAAGCGATCGGTGGGGTCGTGGGGCCCCACGATGAGCCCGGGACGAACGATGGTTGCATCGCCGCCCCACACTTCATTCACCACGCGCTCGCACGCCGCCTTGAGCGGGCCGTAGAGCTCCGGGACCAGCACATCCGGCAGCGGGTCCGGCGTGGGGAAAAGCGCGCAGTCCTCGTCGTAACCCGGGCGGGAGAGGTCCGCGTAGGCAGAGACCGAGGAGACGTAGAAGTAGCGCCCGGCCTTGTCGCGCAACACCTCGGCCGAGAGGCGGACCACCTGCGGAAGGAAGCCCGAGGTATCCACCACCGCGTCCCATTGGCGGGCGGCAAATGCGCGCGCCAGCGTGCCCGCATCCGTGCGGTCGCCGCGCAACGTCTCCACGCGTGGGTCGTCGGGCCGGCTCTTGCCGCGATGGAAGTGGGTGACCTGGTGGCCGCGGGCCAGCAGGGCGTCGGTCACCGAACGGCCCAGGAACACGGTGCCCCCGAGCACCAGGACGCGCAGGCCACTCATGGGGGCGTCGAGCATGGTTTCGTCCATCACAGCCAGCAGCGGCAGGCGCGCCTGTTCGCCCCAGATCGACTTATCGTTGTCAGGGTGGGTCCCGGGTCCTGTCGAACGCAGACGTCAAGACGCATCTGGGGAAAGTACCATCCCGTCCGCGGAAGGCGCTCGGAGGCGGCTGGGCCGCCTCCTGATTCATTCAGGGAACGCCGATGTCCGCCGATGCCACGCCGATTGCCGCCGATGCACCTCGCGGACCAATGAAACATATGGGCTTCGTGCCAGGGCTTGAATTGGCCGCGAGGCCACGGCCAGGCCCGCGAGGTCGGCCTACCGGAACGCAGGCTTGCCGCTTTCCTTTCGTGTCGCCTCGCGCTGCTCCAGGTAGTACTGGATCAGGCCGGCCGCGGCCACCACGAAGGGCAACAGCATCAGGAATGCCGCCGCGGGCTCGAGGGCGCGCGCCCAGTCGAGCCACTCGTTCACGTATCTCATCGTCTCGTCTCCGGGAATGCGGAAAGCCAGGATGGCCACCGTCGTGGGTGCCGCGGCGGCCGCGAGCAGGCCCAGGGGGTTGATCGTCTCGTCCTCGAAATGCCCACGCAGGATCGCGAAGCCCGCGGGGTTCGGCGCGTTGGCGATCACCGTGAGCCCGCCCCCGGTCACGGCACCTGCCACCAGCGCGTATTTGAATTCGTCGCTCAACCCCTCCACCAGCGAGCCGAGGTAGGTAAGCGCCGCGTTGTCGGTCACGGCCGTGAGCGCCGTGGCGCCGTAGTAGACCGTCACCGCGTCCATGTTGCGCAGGATGGGCTCGAGCCACCAGCGCTGCTGCCCGCCCAGGACCACCAGCCCGCCGAGGAAAAACGCCACCATCAGTCCCTCGCGCACCATCAGCCGGTCCTGGTGGCGCGCGTAGGCGTGTGTGTAGCCGATGAAAAACAGCAGCAGGCCCATGAAGATCGCCACGTGGTGGGCGAAAGCAACCACGCCGGCGAGGAACAGCAGGTGTGTCGCGATGACCGTCGCCGGAACCTTGCCGCGATCGTCGGGCGCCGGGGCCGCGCCCAGCCCCCGCAGCTCGCGCCGGAAAAGCAGCGTGGCCGCCAGCGCATTGACCCCAACCGCCAGCGCGACCTTCCACCCGAACGTGGCCAACATGAAGGACAGGTCCCAGCCCCAGGCGGCCGCCACCATCAGGACGGGCGGCGCCGCGTAGGGAGTGAGCGTGCCGCCGATCGAGATGTTCACGAACAACACGCCGAGCGTTGCGTACATGAGCCGGCGCGAAATGCCGCGCGCGTAATAACGATCGCGCAGGATGAGCGCGGCCAGCGTCATCGCCGCGGGCTCGGTGATGAGGGACCCCAGCAGCGGGACGAAAGCGAGCGCCGCGAAATAGAACGCCTGCCCCCGGGGAAGCGGCAGCCAGCGCGCGATCTGCCCGGTCATGCGCCCCGCGAGCACCAGGATCGGCCGGCTCGCCGCGATCACCATGATCGCGAAGACGAACATCGGCTCGGTGAAGCTGCGGCCCTCCAGGTAGTCGACGGCCGCGCCGCGCCCCTCGATCACCATCATCGCGACTACCAGCATCATCGCCCAGAAGCCGAAGGCGACCTCGACCTCTCCCAGCAGGTGCCAGGCGCCGGCGTGTTCGGGCCTGCGGTGGGCCATGCGCTCGAAGAATTGCGTGGAAAACGTGTGCACGAGCGCCACCGCGAAAAGCGCGGCGCCGATCACCTGGAGCGTGGTCGGCGCCATCAGCGCCCGCGCGCGCGGCGCGATGCGCGCAGCAGGAAGGGCCCGACTGCCAGCGCGATGGCGATTGCGTCCACCCACGGCGGGGCATGCACGTAGCGGGTGAAAAGCGCGGCCGCGATGAGGCCTGCGGCGATGCCGAGCAACTCGAGGACGTCGAAGTTCATGCGGCCAGACTAGGCGCCGGCGGGGCCTTTGAAAATCCGGCGTTGCCCGTAAGGGCGGGCCCTTATGCCATTCCGGCGATGCGGATCAGTTCCGCGAGGTTGCGCGCGCCGAGCTTGGCCATGATCCGCGCCTTGTGGACCTCGACCGTCCGCGGGCTGATGGCGAGCTGCTGGGCGACCTCGCGGTTGTGCAGGCCCTGCGCGAGCAACACGGCGATCTCGCGCTCCCGCTGCGTGAGCGCCGCCAGCGACTCCCGTCCCGCAACGGCGACCCGCGAGGCCTCCAGGCGGTCGCGCTCGCGGGCGAAGCAGGCCTCCACCGCACGCGCCGGCCCCTCGTCGTCGAACGGCTTCTCGAGGAACTCGACGGCGTGCGCCTTGAACGCGGCACGCGCGGAATCGACGTCGCCATGGGCCGTCATGATGACGACCGGCAGGGCCACGCGACGCGCCGCGAGCTCCCCCTGCAGCTGCAGGCCGCTCATGCCCGGCATGCGGATGTCGGCCATGAGGCAGCCGGCCCAATCGGGACGCAGCGCCTCGAGGAAGGCCTCGGCCGACGCGAAGGTGGCCGTGCGGTAGCCGCGCAGGCTGAGCAGCAGCGACAGCGAGTCGCGCACCGCGGGATCGTCGTCGACGATGTAGACGGCGAGAGCGGCCTCAGCCACGGCGCGCCTCCGCGGCCGGGAGGGTCACGTGGAAGGCCCCGCCCGGGCCGGCGTCCGCCCACAGCCGGCCGCCGTGCGCCTCCACGATGGCACGCCCGATCGCCAACCCCATGCCCATTCCGGCGGCGCGGGTGGTTTCGAACGGCTCGAAGATGCGCTCGACGTCCGCGGCGGCAACGCCCGGCCCGCTGTCGCGCACAACGATCTCCACCATTCCCGGCCTGGCGAGGTGCGCGGTGATGGCGACTTCACGCCGCCCCTGCATGGGCGCCGATGCATCCACGGCGTTTGCAAGCAGGTTGCGCAGGACGACCTGCACCTGCACCGCATCCGCGAGCACCTCGGGCAGGCCGGCAGGAATGCGCGCATCGATCGCCACGTCGCGTGCAGTGGAGGATTCACGCACGCCCTCGACCGCGCGATCGACCATGACTTGCACCGCCAACGCGCGCAAGTCCGTGGCGCCGGTGCGGAAGAAATCACGCAGGCGGCGCACCACCTCGGCCGCCCGCGTCGACTCCGCGACGAGCTTCGCAAGCGTCCCGGCCAGCAGGCCGGCCTCGGGTGCCGGCGCGGCAGCGATCAGCTCCGCGGCACGCGCGTAACTGGCCACCGCGGTGAGCGGCTGGTTGAGCTCGTGGGCGAGCGCCGCCGCCATCTCCCCCGCGGCGGCCAGGCGCAGGGTGCCCCGCAATTCCGTTTCCACGCGCCTGCGTTCGTCGACGGTCACGCCCAGGAAGAGGCCGGTGCCGGTC
Organism: Burkholderiales bacterium; assembly: GCA_038203035.1. GTDB lineage: Bacteria > Pseudomonadota > Gammaproteobacteria > Burkholderiales > Usitatibacteraceae > Usitatibacter. The sequence continues at coordinate 52,093 of JBBREI010000002.1, read as the reverse complement.
AGCGCGATGAGCAGCGCCTGCAGATCGACCACGGTGATGTCGCGCAACCCCACGATCTCGCCGTTGACGATCACCGCCACCTGGATCACCAGGGCGGCGAGTGTCGATCCCGCCATCCCGAAACGCGCCGCCGCGAACACCACCGGAAGGAACAGGACATAGAAGAACCGCACCTGCCCGGGTCCGGACAGGAACACCACCGCGAGCGAGGCGGCGATGCCCGCGCCGTGGAGCCACGCCTCCGGGCGCAACAGGATGCGAGCGAGCTCCGCGCGCCGGACGGGGACCGAAAGCATCAGCAGCAAGGGAAGCGTCACGAGCACCCCGATGGCATCGCCGATCCAGAACCGCGCGAGCGCCTCGAACGGGTCGTCGAGCGGGCCCTGTCCGCCGGCCAGCAACGCGGCGATGTAGAGGATGCCGGTGACGAGAGCGCCCACCGCCACCACGGCAACGAGCCGCACCGCGTCGCGGCGCGAGTGCAGCGCCGGATCGACCGCGTAGGTGCCGGTCATCGCCCGCGCGATCGCCGCGTAGCCCAGCGCGAGGACCGCGGCCACGAGCCAGGTCGTGGGCGCGCCCGGTGTCGCGCCGCGCACCAGGCACTCGGCTGCAACCACCGCTCCCAGCACCGCGAGCAGCCAGCGCTGCCCGCCGAGCATCAGGAGCGCGATCGCCAGCGCCGGCTGCGGGTTCCACGGCGTGATGCTGTAGCGCTGCAGCGGGTGCAGGTAGCTCACCCAGTCTAGGGCGAGGTAGCCGGCGCCGAAGACGAGCGCGACGGCGAACGTGCGCGCCCAGCGGGATGCGGGCGGCTGCACGCCGGGAACGGCTTCGCGGGGAGAAGTTGCGCTCATGCCGGGAAATTCTCCCATGCCCGGGGCCACGGCCAAAGCGCGACGCGCAAGCCACGCACCGCATGGCCTGGGGATAACGGGCAGAATCGAACGATGCGCGAAGTGGACCTGCGGCAGGTGCTGTTGGTGAAGGCGATCGAGGAACACGATCCCGACGGCGCCGTGCTGCCTCCGGCGGACCGCGCCGCCGCAGGGCGCGAGGCCGCGCGCCGGGCGCCCGGCGACGAGCAGGCGATGATGGTCGAGCGCTCGCGCGTCCTGCGCGAGCGCATCGGTACGCGTTACCCGTTCGTCGAAACCGTCCTTGCGAGGCTCGGGGGCACACGCGTCCTCACCCTGGCGATGGCGATCGCCGGCCTGGCCATCGGCGTGGCGCTTTCGGCGCTCGACGGAACGCGCCGCATCAACATCCTGGCGTTTCCCCTGGCCGGCCTGGTGGCGTGGAACCTGCTGGCGTATGTCCTCCTGCTGGCCTGGGCGCTGCGAGCTGCGCACGCCCCGGGGCCCGTTCGCGGCTGGGTCGCCTCCCTGGGCGCGAATCTCGCCTCGCGACTGGTCGCGCGATCGCGCGCGTTCAATGCGCCCCTGGCCAAGGCCCTCGAGGCTTTCGCGCGCGAGTGGTATGCCGCCGCGCAGCCGCTGCTGCTGGCGCGTGCGGCAGTGGCTTTCCATCTCGCAGCGGCCGCCGTGGGCGCCGGCCTCATCGCCGGGCTCTACCTGCGCGGCATCGCCTTCGACTACCAGGCGGGCTGGGAGAGCACCTTCCTCGACGCATCGCGGGCACGCGCGCTCCTCGCCGTGCTTTACGGTCCCGCCTCGTGGCTGGCGGGGTTGCCGATCCCCGATGCCGCTCACCTGGAGGCGACGCGGTGGCGCACCCAGGGGGGCGGGGAGTCCGCGGCGCGCTGGATCCATCTCATGGCCGCCACGGCATTCCTCTTCGTGGTGGTGCCGCGGGCCATGCTCGCCACCTGGTCCCTGGCGAAGGCGTGGCGCATTGCCGCACGTGCCCCGCTGCCCGAATCGCTGCGGGTGTACTTCCGCAATGCCTTCGCCGGCGTGGCCGGAGCGGCGAGCCCGCTGCGAGCCCTCATCCTGCCCTTCGCGTACGAACTGTCGCCCGGCGCCCTCGCGCGCCTCATCGCGTGGATACCCACGGCCACGGGCGGAACTCCAGAAATCGATGCGCGCGCCGGCGTCCCCTACGGCGAGGAGGACCGCTACCTCGCCGAGTTGCGCGCCGGCGGCGAGGCCGCCGGCATCGTGGTGCTGCCCTTCAGCCTCGCCACCACGCCCGAGGACGAAAACCACGGCGTCGTCATCACCGGCGTGCGCGACTGGCTGGCCCCACGCGGCGACGCGCAGCTCGTGATCGCCATCGACGAGGCGCCGTATGCGCAGCGCATGGCGGGTGCGCCCGGGCGCATGGAGGAGCGGCGCGCGACCTGGCGCGCGTTCGTCGAAGCACGCGGGGTGAAGCCCCATTTCGTGAGCCTCGCGTGAGCATCAGCCTCGCGGTTGTCGCGCACACCAACGTGGGCAAGACCACGCTGGTTCGCACCCTCCTCAAGCGCGACATCGGCGAGGTGGCCGATCGCCCCCATGTCACCGAGGATGCCGAGCGCCACACGCTGCTCGATGCGCCCGGGGGCGACGTCCTCTACCTGTGGGACACGCCAGGCTTCGGCGACAGCGTGCGGCTGCTCAAGCGCCTGCGCAATTCGGGCAACCCGCTGGGATGGCTGCAGACGCAGGTGTGGGACCGGTTCGCCGACCGCCCGTTTTTCTGCAGCCAGCGCGCGATCGCCGCCGTGCGCGACGCGGCGGATGTCGTGCTGTACCTGGTGAACGCCGCCGAGGATCCGGCCGCCGCGGCCTACATCGAGGCGGAATTGCAGATCCTCCAATGGGTGGGCAAGCCCGTGCTGCTGCTGCTCAACCAGTCGGGGCCGCCGCGCCCGCGCCAGGCCGAGGCCGACGAGGAGGCGCGATGGAACAGGCGGCTCGCGCAATACGTGGGCAGCGGCAGCGTGGTGACCCTCGACGCCTTCGCGCGTTGCTGGGTGCAGGAAGACCAGTTGCTGCGCGCCGCGGCGACGCTGATCGATCCGCAGAAGCGCCCCGAGCTCTCGCGCCTGCGCGAGGCCTGGCGCGGGCGCAACCTCGAAACCTTCGGCGCCTCGATGCATGAGGTCGCCACGCGGCTGGCCGAAACCGCGGCCGATCGAGAAGCGATGCCCGAGGCGCGCGAGGCGGTGGCCATCGCACGGCGGGTCGGGCGCTGGATCGGCCGTCCCCGCGAGGGCGCGCAGCCCGAACCCGCGGCGCAAGCGGCCATGGAGACGCTCGGCAAGCGCCTGGAGGCCCGCACGCGCGAAGAGATCGATCGCCTGATCGGGCTGCATGGCCTGTCTGGACGCGCTCGCGTGGAGATCGTCGCGCGCACCGCGGAGCAATTCGCCGTGGCGCGGCCGGCCGATGTCGCCGGCACGAGCCTGCTGGGTGGCCTCATGAGTGGCGCGGCCGGCGGGCTCGCGGCCGACCTTTCCGCCGGCGGCCTGACCCTCGGCGCCGGCATGCTGGTGGGCGCCATCCTCGGCGCCCTGGGCGCGGGCGGGGCCGCGCGCGCTTATAACGTGATGCAGGGGCAGCAGGAGGGCCTGGTGCGCTGGTCCCCCGAGCTGCTGGCCGCGCAGGCGCAGACCGCGCTGCTGCGTTACCTCACGGTGGCGCATTTCGGCCGCGGACGCGGCGACTGGATCGAAGGCGAGGCGCCGGCGCATTGGCGCCCGCTCGTCGAGGAAGTGGTGCTCGCGCGCGTGCCTGCCCTGAGGCTGGCCTGGGCGCTGGTCGAGAGCGGCGCCGCAGCCGCGGCCATCGCCGAGCGCCTCGAGCCCGAGTTGCGCGAGGCCACGCGCGAGGCACTCGTGCGCCTGTATCCGGAATCGGGGGGAATCTTCGAGGCCCGGGAAGCAAACTCCCCGGGCCCCTGACGGCCAGGGCGTCAGCTTTCGTCGCCGCCCACGGTCCCGCCGTCGGTTTTCGTGATCACGATCGTCGCCGAACGCGGCCGCGCGCTACCGCCCTCGGGCCAATGGCTGAGCCACGCCGACGGGTTGCCGATGTTGCCCACCGGCGTGCCCTCGCCCGGATGCTGGATGTTCACGAACAGCGCCTTGCGATCCGGCGTCTGCGCGAGGCCGGTGATCTCGCAATCCACCGGGCCCACCAGGAAGCGGCGCAGCTTCTCGTCGCCCAGCGGTGCGCCAACAAACGTCGGCACCGCCTTGGTCGCGGCGCCGTCCGTGTTGTTGATCGTCTTCGGACCGCCGTCGCCCACCTTGCCCGGCACCGCGGCAAGGAGCATGCAGTTGGTGACGTCGGTATAGGCGCCGTCGTCGGTCTGGATCCAGAGCAGGCCGTTGCGGTCGAACCAGAGGCCGTCCGGGCTGGAGAAGTCGTTGGCGGCGGTGAGGCCCGACACGTTGATGTTGGCCGCATCCGCCGTGGAGCGCGCGCCGAAGAGGAACACGTCCCAGCGGAACGTGGTCGCCGCGGCGTCGTTGTTGCCCTCGGCGAAGCGGATGATGTGGCCGTTGGGGTTGCCACGCTGCGCGGTGCCGTCGGTGCGCGCGTCGTTGTAGAAGCGCGGGTTGGCGGCATCGGTGGCGGCGATGGGGCGCTGAGAGGCGGCGTTGTTGGTCAGCGTGAAATACACCTCGCCGTTGGCCGGATTGACGGCAGCCCATTCGGGACGGTCCATCTTCGTGGCGCCCGCCGCATCGGCGGCCAGGCGCGTGTTCACCAGCACATCGGCCTGGCTCTCGAACGCGTAGGCCGCGTTGCCGCCGGTGATGCCGTTGGCGCCAAAACGCAGCTCGACCCAGGTGCCGGTGCCGTCGGCGTTGAATTTCGCCACGTACAGCTTGCCGTCGTTGAGGTACTTGTCGCCCGCAACCATCCCGCGCGTGGCGTCGGCCGGATCCCAGTTCGCCGTCGACACGTATTTGTAGATGTATTCGTTGCGCGAGTCGTCGCCCATGTAGAACACCAGCGGCTTGCCGGAGGACACCGGGCCGGGCCAGGCGCCTTCATGGCCGAAGCGGCCCATGGCGGTGCGCTTGCGCGGGGTGGACGTGGGCGCGAACGGGTCGATTTCCACGTTCCAGCCGTAGGTGTTCGCGACATTGCGGAAGTCGTCGCTGCCGTTGGCCGAGGCGCCAAGTTTTTCGGCGTTCCAGCGCGCGAAGGAAGTGTCGTTCGGATCGGTGGCGGTGGCGGTGGCCCAGAGCTCGCGCCCGGCACCGGCCACTCCGTAACGCGCGAACGAGGCCAGTTCGCGGGCGCTGCGCTGCGCATTGTCGGTGGCGGTGGTGCGGCGGAAGTAACCGGCCCAGTTCTCCTCGCAGGTGATGTAGGTGCCCCAGGGCGTATAGCCGTTGGCGCAGTTGTTCACCGTGCCGCGCGTCGCGGTGCCCGCGGGCGAGTAGCGCGTCACCATGAAGGCGGTGCCGGCGGCCGGGCCGCTGAGCGTCATGTCTGTCAGCGTGGTCACGCGGCGGTTATAGGTCGAGTTCCTGCTGTACGTCACCGCGCCGCCGTTTTTGGCGACCTCGATGACACTTACGCCGTGGACGTGGAATTCCTTCACGACTTCGTCGGCCACCGTGCGCTTGCCGGCGACGATGGTCTGGCCGAGGGGATGCAGGAAGGCCGGGGTGATCGCCTCGTGGTTCATCACCAGCAACCCGCGGCCGCTGGAGTTGGCGTCGTAGCCGCCGGAGGAACCCTGGCCGAAGTAGTGCATGCCGTCGTGGTGGTCGCCAGCGCGTTGCGCGTAGCTGGCCGCCGCGTCGGTGCCATTGTTCAGGTATTCGGCGACACCCGCCGCGATCGGGTCACCCAGGCGGAAAAGGACCGTGGCGGTATAGCCGGCCGGCACCACCACGGTGTCCGCCCTGCCTTTTGCGACCGCGCTGAAGTCGAGCTTGAGGCTCTTGTTGTCGTCCGAGCTGCTGCAGGCGGCGATGGCGGAGCCGAAGAAGCTGCCCGCGGCCAGGCCGAAGGAGCCTTTCATCAGCGCGCGGCGCGACATGCGCGCCTCAAGGACGGAATCGAAGCTGGGGTTGCGGGAGTTGTTGGTGGATTCGTCGATCTCGTTGGGGTTCATCGCTCGCTCTTTAGCTGGCATTGGGGGAGCGGCGATGGTGCTGATCGGGCGTGACAGCGCCATGACGCAACGCGTCATCGCCTTGTCACTACTTCAGGGAACGCCGATTTCCGCCGATGCCACGCCGATGCCACGCCGATGGCCGCCGATAAAAGCAAAAGAAAAAGATTCGTGGCCAATTCGAGCCATGGCACGAAGCCCATAGGTCTTTTAGTTCGCGAGGTGCATCGGCGGCAATCGGCGGACATCGGCGTTCCCTGCAGGAATCAGTCCTGGAGCTACGGTCACAGGACTGTCATGAACCATCGGTACAGTTCCGGAAACTCGATGACCAACAAGGGAAATCCAATGAAATTCGCACACCTCCTGGGCGCAGCGTTTGCAGTCGCCGCGACCACCTCGGCGCTGGCCGCCGACATCACCGGCGCGGGCGCCACCTTCCCGTATCCGATCTATTCGAAGTGGGCCGACGCGTACAAGAAAACGACCGGCACCGGGATGAATTACCAGTCGATCGGCTCCGGCGGCGGCATCAAGCAGATCACCGCCAAGACCGTCGACTTCGGCGCCTCCGACATGCCGATGAAGGCCGAGGACCTGCAGAAAAACGGCCTGATCCAGTTCCCCGCCGTCATGGGCGGCGTGGTGCCGGTGCTCAAGGTCGAAGGCGTGAAGCCGGGACAGCTCAAGTTCACCGGCGAGCTGCTGGGCGAGATCTACCTCGGCAAGGTCGTGAAATGGAACGACCCCGCGATCGCCAAGCTCAACCCGGGCGTGAAGCTGCCGGGCGACGACATCACGGTGGTCTACCGCTCGGACGGATCGGGCACCACGTTCCTGTGGACCAACTACCTCTCCAAGGTCAGCGCCAACTTCAAGAGCGGCATCGGCGAAGGCACCTCGGTGAAATGGCCGGCGGGCGTGGGCGGCAAGGGCAACGAAGGTGTCGCCTCGTACGTGCAGAAGATCAACGGCGCCATCGGCTACGTGGAATACGCCTACGCCAAGCAGAACAAGCTGGCCCATGGCCAGGTGCAGAACAAGGCCGGCAAGTTCGTCGAACCCGATGACGAGACCTTCAAGGCTGCCGCCGCCAACGCGGACTGGAAATCGGTCCCGGGCATGGGTGTGGTGCTGACCGACCAGGCCGGCGACAAGGCCTGGCCGATCACGGGCGCCTCGTTCATCCTGTTGCACGCGAAGCAGGCAAAGCCGGAAGCCGGCCGCGAAGTGATGAAGTTCTTCGACTGGTCGTTCAAGAACGGCGCGAAGATGGCCGCCGAGCTCGACTACGTCCCGATGCCGGACACCGTCGTGAAAGAGATCCAGGCCTCCTGGAAGGGCGTCACCGACGGTTCGGGCAAGGCGCTGTACTGAACGCCACCGCGACCGGTCCCGAAGGGCGGCAGGTCCGCCCTTTTTTCCGTTGACTGCCTGGAAACACAAGCATGAGCGCCGTATTGGATAATGCGAACCTCTCGGGTCCGGACTCGTCCGTGACCGCCACCGACCGCTCACCCCGGCCGCCCATGCTGCGAAACAACGCCCTGATGGATGCGATCTTCCGGAACCTCACCCGGTTCTTCGCGTTCATGGTCTTCAGCCTGCTGGCGGCGATCATCGTGTCGCTCGCCATCGGCGCGATGCCCTCGCTGCGCGAGTTCGGCATGCCGTTCCTCTGGACCGAGGAATGGGACCCGGTGCAGGAGAAGTTCGGGGCGCTCACGCCGATCGTGGGCACCCTGGTCACCTCCGCCATCGCGCTGCTGGTGGCGATCCCGGTGAGCTTCGGCATCGCCATCTTCCTCACGGAGCTCTCACCGGTGTGGCTGCGCCGCCCGCTGGGCACCGCCATCGAGATGCTGGCCGCGATCCCCAGCATCATCTACGGCATGTGGGGGCTTTTCATCTTCGCGCCGCTGTTCCAGACCCACGTGCAGCCGTTCCTCAAGGCCACCATCGGGCAGGTCCCGGGCGTGGGCCTGCTCTTTTCCGGCCCGCCGATCGGCATCGGCATGCTCACCGCCGGCATCATCCTCGCGGTCATGGTGATCCCCTTCATCGCCGCGGTGATGCGCGATGTCTTCGAGCTGGTGCCGCCGCTGCTCAAGGAATCGGCCTACGGCCTGGGCTCGACCACGTGGGAAGTGGTCTGGCGCGTGGTGCTGCCCTTCACCAAGGTGGGCGTGATCGGTGGCGTGATGCTGGGCCTGGGCCGCGCGCTGGGTGAAACCATGGCGGTCACCTTCGTGATCGGCAATGCACATCGCCTGAATGCGTCGCTGTTCGCGCCGGGCAACTCGATCGCCTCGGCGCTCGCCAACGAATTCAACGAAGCCGTGGGCACGCTCTACACCGCCGCCCTGATCGAGCTCGGCCTCATCCTCTTCCTCATCACCACCGTGGTGCTGGCGCTCTCCAAGCTGCTGCTCATGCAGCTCGCGAAGCGCGAAGGCGTGAGCACATGAGCGCCAACCTGAACGACGCCAGCGCCCTGGCCCGCGAGGACAACCCGATCTTCCGGCGCCGGCACCGGCGCAACGCGGTGATGATGAGCGTGTCCACGCTCGCCCTGGCCTTCGGCCTCTTCTGGCTGATGTGGATCATCGGCGTGTTGCTGTGGCAGGGCGCGGGCGCCCTGCGCCTGTCGCTTTTCACCCAGATGACGCCGCCACCGGGCGGTACCGGCGGGCTGGCCAACGCCATCTTCGGAAGCGTGCTGATGGCGGGCGCCGGAACACTCATCGGCACGCCCATCGGCATCCTCGCCGGCACCTACCTGGCCGAATATGGCCATCGCGGCTGGCTCGCACCGGCCACGCGCTTCATCAACGACGTGCTGCTGTCGGCGCCCTCGATCGTGATCGGCCTCTTCGTCTACGCGATCTACGTCGCCCAGGTCGGCCACTTCTCGGGCTGGGCCGGCGCCATTGCCCTGGCGATCATCGTGGTGCCGGTGGTGGTGCGCACCACCGACGACATGCTCAAGCTGGTGCCCAACAGCCTGCGCGAAGCGGCGGTTGCCCTCGGCTGCCCGAGCTGGAAGATGATCACGATGATCTCCTACCGCGCCGCGCGCGCCGGGATCATCACCGGCATCCTGCTGGCGATCGCGCGCATCGCCGGCGAAACGGCGCCGCTGCTCTTCACCGCGCTCAACAACCAGTTCTGGTCGACGGACATGAACAAGCCGATGGCCAACCTGCCGGTGGTGATCTTCCAGTTCGCCATGAGCCCCTACGAGGACTGGCACACGCTCGCCTGGGGCGGCGCCGCCCTCATCACCCTGCTCGTGCTCGGCATCAATATCGCCGCGCGGGCGCTTTTCTCGAGGAAGTGACCTTGGTCTCGATCGCCATGGATGCCCCCATCGCCCGCAACGCCCCGGCCCCGATGCCGGCGCCCAAGCTGACGGTGCGCAATCTCAATTTCTACTACGGGGGTTTCCGCGCCATCAAGGACGTGAACCTCGAAATCCCGGCCAACCGCGTCACCGCGTTCATTGGCCCGTCGGGCTGCGGCAAGTCGACGCTGCTGCGCACCTTCAACCGCATGTTCGAGCTCTATCCCGAACAACGCGCCGAAGGCGAGGTCCTGATGGGGGGCGAAAACATCCTCACCAGCAAGCAGGACGTCTCGCTCATCCGCGCGCGCATCGGCATGGTGTTCCAGAAGCCCACGCCCTTCCCGATGTCGATCTACGACAACATCGCCTTCGGCGTGCGCCTGTTCGAAGACCTGCCGCGCGCGCGCATGGACGAACGCGTGGAATGGGCGCTCACCAAGGCAGCGCTGTGGAAGGAGGCGAAGGACATCCTCAACCAGAGCGGCAACTCGCTTTCGGGCGGCCAGCAGCAGCGCCTGTGCATCGCGCGCGGCATCGCGGTCAAGCCCGAGGTGCTGCTGCTGGACGAGCCGTGCTCGGCGCTCGATCCCATCTCGACGGCAAAGATCGAGGAGCTCGTGACCGAGCTCAAGAGCGACTACACCGTCGTCATGGTCACCCACAACATGCAGCAGGCCGCGCGCGTCTCCGACTACACGGCGTACATGTACCTGGGCGAGATGGTGGAGTTCGGCGAGACCGACCAGCTCTTCCTCAAGCCGAAGCAACAGGCGACCGAAGACTACATCACGGGCCGCTTCGGGTAGCCGCCTGCCGGTGGCGCAAACAGTTGCGCCGCTGTCAACAAACTGAAACCCGGGCGGCGGACGATGCAAGGTCGCCATGCCCCAGAACGTCCTCTTCCTCTGCACCGGAAACTCCGCGCGCTCGATCATGGCGGAATCGCTGCTCAATGCGCTGGGCGGGGGGCGTTTTCGCGCCCATAGCGCCGGAAGCCGGCCCCTGGGACGCGTCCACCCGCTGGCCGTCGAGCTGCTCAACAAACACGGCTACGACACGGCCGGCGCGCGCAGCAAGAGCTGGAGCGAGTTCACCGGCAAAAACGCGCCCCCGCTGGCCTACGTGATCACGCTCTGCGACATGGAGCAGGCGGATTGTCCGGTGTTCCCGGGTCGCGCGGTGCGCGCCCAGTGGCCCACGCCGGATCCCGCGATGACCGCCGGCCCTGCCGACGCCACGCGCGCGGCGTTCCTCGCGACCCTCGGCGCCCTGCGCCGTCGCGTGCAGCGTTTCACGGGTCTGCCGTTCGAAAGCGTCGATCCCGTCGCCCTCACCGGCCTGCTTGCCGAGATCGGTACTGAAACGGCCTGACAGCCGCGCCGGTTGTCGCGAAGGCGTCATGGTCGGCTGCGATGATGGCTACGCGTCGCTCGAGGCTTGCTGGGAACCTCCTTCGAAGCGGCGCCCTTCAGCTCCTTCAAGCCCGCCCCGTGCGGGCTTTTTTTTGTCGCCAAATCGTCACAGGGCTGCCACGGCGCTGACTTGCGCCGCGTGGACAATCGGTTGGCAATGGAAGCTGCGACGTCACATCAACAAGCCGCATTTCCCCCGCCGGTCGACATCGACGACGACGACGGGCTGCCGACACTGCGGTTTCGCGCGATCTTCATCTCCGACATCCACCTGGGCACGCCGGGTTGCCAGGCCGGCCACCTCCTCGACTTCCTGCGCCACACCGAGAGCGGCGAGCTCTACCTCGTGGGCGACATCATCGACGGCTGGCAGCTCAAGCGCCGCTGGTACTGGAACCAGGCCCACAACGACGTGATCCAGAAGGTGCTGCGCAAGGCGCGCAAGGGCACGCGCGTGACCTACGTCGCCGGCAACCATGACGAGGCGATGCGCCACTTCCTCGGCCTGGCCTTCGGCGGGATCGACATCCGCGACGACGCGGTGCACGTCACCGCCGACGGCAAACGCATGCTGGTGATCCACGGCGACCTTTTCGACGCGGTGGTGCAGGGCGCCCGCTGGCTCGCACACGTGGGCGACGCGGCCTACATGTTCACGCTCAAGGTGAACCGCTGGTTCAACCATGCGCGCGCCAAGGTGGGCCTGCCCTACTGGTCGCTTTCGCAATTCCTCAAGCATCGCGTGAAAAACGCGGTGAGCTACATCACGCGCTTCGAAGACGCGCTGGCGCAGGAAGCGCGCCGGCGCGGCCTCGACGGCGTCATCTGCGGCCACATCCACAAGGCCGAGATCCGCGACATCGATGGCATCCGCTACTGCAACGACGGCGACTGGGTGGAGAGCCTGACCGCCCTCGTCGAGCTGGAAAGCGGCGAGCTGCGAATCATCGACTGGAAGGCCATCGAGGCGCTGCGGGTGGGCGCCACAACCGCGAAGGAAGGAGCAAGCCTTGCGTATTCTCCTGGTGACTGACGCCTGGGCGCCGCAGATCAACGGCGTGGTGGTGACGCTCACGAACACCGTGCGTTGGCTGGAACGCTGGGCGCACGAGGTGCAGGTGTTGTCGCCCGAAGGCTTCCGCACGATGCCGATGCCGACCTACCCCGAGATCCCGCTGGCCCTTTTCCCGGGCCGCGAGGTGGCGCGGCGCATCCGCGACTTCGAGCCCGACGCGATCCACATCGCAACCGAAGGCCCCCTGGGCGCCGCCGCGCGCGCCTACTGCGTGCGCCACAACCTCAACTTCACGACCGCGTACCACACGTGTTTTCCCGAATACGTGAAGCCGCGCTTCGGCGTGCCCCTCGCCATCACCTATGCCTGGCTGCGGCGCTTCCACGGCCGCTCGTCGGCCGTCCTGGTCGCCACCCCGGCGATCCGCGCGCTGCTGGAGGAGCGCGGAATCCGCAACATCGCCGACTGGTCGCGCGGCGTCGACACCGACCTTTTTCAACCCCTGGGCCAGCGCTTCACCGACCTGCGCCGCCCGGTGTTCCTCTATGTGGGGCGGGTGGCGGTGGAAAAGAACCTGCCGGCATTCCTGAGCCTCGATCTGCCCGGCACCAAACTGGTGGTGGGTGACGGGCCGGACCGCAAGGTGCTCGAGCGGCGCTTCCCCGAGGCGGTTTTTGTCGGCGCCAGGACCGGGGTCGAGCTGGCGAGCTACTACCAGCGCGCCGACGTCTTCGTGTTTCCAAGCCGCACCGATACCTTCGGGCTGGTCCTGGCTGAGGCGATGGCTTGTGGGACGCCGGTGGCGGCCTTCCCGGTGCGCGGGCCGATCGATGTGGTGAAGGACCCCGCCGCCGGGGTGCTCGACAACGACCTGGCCGCGGCGGCAATGCAGGCGCTTACGCTCGATCGCGAGAAGGTGGCGGCCTACGGCCGGCGCTATACCTGGGAGAACAGCACCCGCCAGTTTGTCTCCAGCCTGGTGCCCGCCCGCGCCAGCCTGGGCCGCCTTGCCGAGGTCGCCTGAGCCCATGAGCGCCATCGATCCTGACGGCACGGGAGTCCCCTCCGAAAGCCCGTTCAAGGGCAAGACAGGGCTCATTCGCGTGTGGCACGCGTTTTTCAACTCGCTCTCCGGGCTCGCCGACGCGTGGGTGCACGAAAGCGCCTTCCGCCAGGAGGTGATCCTGGCCGCGGTCCTCGTCCCCGCCGCGTTCTGGCTGCCGGTATCGGCCATCGAGCGTGCGCTGCTGGTTGCGGTGGTGCTGCTGGTCCTGATCGTGGAGCTGCTCAACTCGAGCGTCGAGGCGGCGATCGACCGCATCTCCTTCGACCAGCACTCGCTGTCCAAGCGCGCCAAGGACATCGGCAGCGCCGCGGTGTTTGTGGCCCTGGTGCAATGCGTGCTGGTCTGGGCCCTGGTGCTCTGGCCCCGCTGACCCGAAAATCGGGGACGGACCCTCTTTTCCCCGGCAAGAAACGCCCAAGGTTGCTGTGGCGGTCGCGGGAAAAGAGGGTCCGTCCCCGATTTTCGGCAGGAAAAGAGGGTCCGTCCCCGATTTTCGGGTCAGGCAGCCCTGGCGAGGAATCGGCGCGCGAAAGGATCGCGCATGCGCGCGAGGGGCAGCAGCAGGGGGATGTCGGCTCGCATCGAATGGCGGTCCTTCCCCGGCTCGCCACACGCCCACGCGCCGAGGTCCAGGTGTGCACGCAGCGATTTCTGGGGCCGCGCATCGATGGCGTGTGTCAGCGATTCGAGCGGCAAGCGGCGTCGCGGCAGGGCGCGCAGGTCCTCGGGGCTCATGGAGTGCTGGCTGATGGCCCTGAAGAGGGAGGCCGCTCGATGACCGCCGTCGGCGAGGCTGATCGATGCGGTGCCGAGCACGTAGTCGTAACCGTGTTCGACGAGGTAACGGGCGAGCGCGGACCAGAGCATCAAGTTGACGTTTGCCGACCGGTAATCCGGATGCACGCAGGCCCGCCCGACCTCCACCATCCGGTCGCGCAGCACGTCCAGCAGCGAGAGGTCGAAGCAATCCTGCGCATGGTAGGAGCCGGCGCGGCGCGCGGCATCCGGCGCCAGGATCCGGAAGGTTCCGACGACGTCGCCGCTGGCGGTGTCGCGCACGATGAGGTGTTCGCAGTGGATGTCGAAGCGATCCTCGTCGACGCCCGCCCGATCCAGGGTGGTGGCGAAACCCGGCTCCTGCGCGAACACGCGGTAGCGCAGGCGCTGCGCTTCCACCACCCGCGCCCTGTCACGCGACACGCGCACCTCGAACCTCGATCCGATCGCCTGCATTGCCGCCTCCCTCGGAACGTTTCTGCCCAATCTAGGCGCCCCGCGTGACCGCGTGGTGACAGCCCTGCCGTTGGAGCTGGAAGAGCTCGACCGCATCGTTCAGGCGGGAGGCGCCGCACTCGAGGTGCGCACCCTCTGCAGCGTCGGGCCCGCCGGCGAGGAGTTGCCGGTCACGGCCGTGTGCCTGGGCAACCCCTCGCCCAGCGTCCCGGCGGTGGGGTACTTCGGCGGCGTGCACGGGCTCGAGCGGATCGGCGCGCAGGTCGTGCTTTCGTTCCTCGGTTCCCTCGTCGCCCGCCTGCATTGGGACGAGATGCTGCACGCCCAGTTGCAGATGCTGCGCCTGGTGTTCATCCCGGTGGTGAATCCAATCGGCATGCGCCGGCGCACACGCGCCAGCTCCGGGGGCGTGGACCTGATGCGCAACGCGCCGATCGAATCGGACGAAAGCGTGCCGCCCCTGGTCGGTGGCCATCGCTGGAGCCCGCGCCTGCCTTTCTACCGCGGCCCGGCCGGCGCGCCGATGGAACCCGAGGGCGCGGCGTTGTGCGACCTCGTGCGTTCGGAGATGCTCTCGCGGCCCTTCAGCATCGCAATCGACTGCCATTCGGGTTTCGGCACGCGTGACCGCATCTGGTTTCCCTACGCACACACGCGAAAGCCCTTCGCGCGCCTGGCCGAGGTGCACGCGCTCTCCCGGCTCTTCGACGGCAGCCATCCCGCACATCCCTACGTGTTCGAGCCACAGTGCCGGCAATACCTCACACACGGCGACCTCTGGGACTACCTCAGCGCGCAGGCGCCGCCCGCACACGTCTTCCTGCCGCTCACGCTCGAGATGGGCTCGTGGCGCTGGGTCCGCAAGCAACCCTCGCAGATCCTCTCGCGGCTGGGAATCTTCAATCCGCTGCCCGCCGACCGGCTGGATCGCGTGCGCCGCAATCACCTGCTCTGGCTCGGTTACCTCTGCCGCGCGGGCCACACCTGGCGCGAGTGGTTGCCGACGGGAGACGACCGCGTGCGCCACGAGGCCCGCGGGCTGGAGCGCTGGTTCGGGGGCCCGCCTTGAGCGCCTGGGTGCTGCTGCGAGGATGGTCGCGGGAGGCGCGCCATTGGGGCGAGTTTCCCACGCAGCTGCGCGCGGCCGTCGGCGGCGAGGTCGTCGCTCTCGACCTGCCCGGCAACGGCGCCGCGCACCGGCTCCCGAGCCCGACCCGCGTGCGCGAAGCCATGGAAGCCGCACGCTGCGCACTCGCCGCCCGCGGCATCGCCGCCCCCGTCAACCTGCTGGGGCTGTCGATGGGCGCGATGGTGTGTATCGAATGGGCCCATCGCCATCCCGGCGAGGTCGCGCGCTGCGTGCTGCTGAACACCAGCGCGCGGCCACACGCCGCGCTGCGTGAGCGCCTCAAGCCTTCCACCTACCTGCGGGTCGCGGGCGCCCTGCTCGCGCGCGACGTCCACGTGCGCGAGCACGCGATCCTCGGGCTCACGAGCGCGCAGCCCGCGCAACACGCGCGGGTGCTCGGCGACTGGGTGGCTTACGCAGGGCAGTTCCCCGTCAGCCGGCGCAATGCCCTGCGCCAGCTGCTGGCCGCGGCGCGTTATGCCGCGCCACGCCAGAGGCCGGAGGTGCCGTTCCTGGTGCTCGCGGGCGCGGCCGACCGCCTGGTCGATCCCGTCTGCTCGGAGCGCCTCGCCATGCACTGGAACGTGCCTTTCGCCTCGAAACCCGGCGCCGGACACGACCTGACCCTCGACGCCGGGATGTGGGTCGCGCGCCAGGTCGCGAGCTGGATCAGGCCGACTTGAGGGCGCCGTCGACGACCCGCGCGATCCGCGCCCCGTCGCCCAGGTAGCGCTGGCGTTTCCCCGGCTTGAGGCGCAGCAGGTCGACCCACACCAGTCCGTCGACACAATTCGAAAACGCCGGATCGACGTTGAATCCAAGGAAACGCGTGCCGCCCACGTCGCACAGGTCGGCGTATTGCTTGTAGAGGGTCGGCACCGCAAGCCCCTGCTCGCCGAGGCGCTGCCTGAGGGTGCGGAAGTCCAGGGCGTAGTTGGTTCCGGGCATGATGCGGCGCAGCCACGCCTCGTCGGCCTCGGGAATCTCGAACGGCGTGCGCGGTTCGGCCAGCCGCTCGGGCAGGCCGAAGTAGCGGCGGTAGAAATACACCAGCATGCGACGGGCACGCTCCGGGTAGGCGGCCGAAAGGCTGACCGGGCCGAACAGGTAGCGCACGTCGGGGCGCGTCGCCAGGTACGCGCCGATGCCGTACCAGAGGTATTCCAGCGCGCGCATGCCCTGGTAGCGCGGCTGCACGAAGCTGCGCCCGAGCTCCAGCGACTGGGCGAAGTGCGCGCGCAGGCCGTCGTGGTAGCTGAAGAGGTTGTGGGTGTAGAGGCCCTCGGCGCCGCGCGCGGCCAGGATACTCGCCACCTCGCCGATGCGATACGCGCCAACGATCTGCAGCTCGGCCTCGTCCCACAGGATCACATGGCGGTACCAGGCGTCGAACGCGTCGACATCGCGGCGCTTGCCCGTGCCTTCGCCCACCTGCCGGAACGCGATTTCACGCAGGCGCCCGAGCTCGCGCAACACCGCGCTGTCGGCGGTGGCGTCGAAGAGGATGATCTGCTTGCCGTCGGCCGTCCGGCCCAGCACCTTCGAGTCGCGCAGCCCGCGGCGCAGCTCCACCCGGTCCTCGGGGCGCGCCACCGCCTTCTCCGTGCGAAAACCAACCACGCGGTTGGTGCCGATGCGATAGACCTCGCGGCTGATGCGCTCGATCTTCTTCGCGCGCGGCAGGTCGAGCGAAGCCACCTCGCGCCAGGGGATCAGCTCGCCGATGCGGAAGGGCAGCGTCGCCCCGCGCTGGGCGTGGGGTTCGCGCAGGAGCATGAGGGTCGACAGCGGGCGAAAGAGGGTCGAGACACCGTAGAAAAGCGCGGAGTTGCGTCCGCCCACGTGGACCGGCAGCAGCGGGGCGCGAGCCTGCTCGGCGAAACGCAGGAAGCCTCCGTGCCAGCGGCCGTCGCGGATGCCTTTCGGCCCGGCGCGCGAGACCTCGCCGCTGGGGAAGATGATCACCGCCTCGTCGTTGGCTAGGGCGGCGTGGATGGCGTCGACGTTCGCGCGGTTGCTGCCCTCGCCCATGTTGACCACCGGCAGCAGCAGCGGGTGCATCGCCTTGAAATGCATGAGCACGTCGTTGACCACGATACGCACGTCGCGACGCACCTTGCCCACCAGCTTGAGCAGCGCGAACCCGTCGAGCAATCCCAGGGGATGGTTGGCCACGATCACCACCCGCCCCTCGGCGGGGATGTTTTCCGCCTCGCGCTCCACGGTGCTGAAGCTGAAGTTGAAGTAGTCGAGGACCTTGTCGACGAAATCGAAACCCTCCGCGTCGCCGCATTGCGCCAGGAACTTGTTGATGTCGTCCTCGCGCATCAGCTTCTTGAGCATCGCCAGCATCGGGCGGGTGATCGAAGGCGACTGCGCCCCGAACGCGGGGAACTTCGCCTCGATGACATCTTCCAGGTGGAACATGGCTGGACAGGTTAGTGCGCGCATGTTTCAGTTTTGCGTAAGCGCGCGATCACCGCACCAGGATCGTTTCGCCGGCGCGCACCCGGTCGCCGGGCGACACGCCCACCTCGAACCGGTCGTCCCACGGCACCACCAGGTCGACCTGCGAGCCGATGCGGATCATGCCGTACACCTCGCCGCGCGCGATCGCCTGGCCCGGCTTCACGTAGCTGTCGATGCCGTTCACGGTGAGCGCGCCGATCTGCACCACGTAATAGCGCAGCGGCGCGCCCTTGAAGGATCCCTCGAACGACGTCACGGTGCGTTCGTTCTGCACGATATGCGTGCTGCCGGCGTAACGCGGCTCGATCCCGAGCAGGGTGCGCCAATGCATGGCCCCCATGTGGTGGTTGCCGCCCTGCGACGGGTAGCGCCGCACGAAGGCGACGCTTGCGTCCAGCGGAACGCGGTTGTAGTGCACGTCGAACGGGCTCATGAAGATTCCGATCACGAGCTTGGTGCGCACGCTGTCCTCGCGCACCAGGTCGCGCACCGTGGCGGCGAGCCCCTGCTTGATCACCACGACGTCGGCGCCGGGTTCCACCTTCTTCACGTAGACCACCGTGCCGTCGGCGGGGCTCACCAGGCCCTCGGCGGCCGGTGGCACGCGCAGGGGGTGGCGAAAGAACCATACGTGGCGCCAGTACGCATAGGCGCCGCCCGATACCGCAAGCGCGGCCAGGCCGCCGAGCATCAGGCGCCGGGATGCCAAGGTCCGTCCTGCAGCACGCGCACCAGCGCGACGCCGGAGGAGAAGGGAAAATCCACCACCTCGAAGTAGTCGGTATCGCGCCGCAACACCTGGAGCCAGCGCTTCACGCCGGCATGCCGCACCAGCTCGCGCACGTAGAGGTTGGTATCGTGCAGAAGGAGGTAGCTGTTGCGGCGCGCGTGTCGCATGACCGCGATGAAGTCGTTGCGCACCTCGGCGAACGCATGGTTGCCGTCGATGAATGCGACCTGTATCCCCGGCAGCCCCAGGTTCTCGTAGCCGGCGAAGAACTCCGCGCTTGTCATCTTGTAGTGGGTGACCTGGTCGGCCACGCCGAAGCGCGCGAAATGGGCGTGCACGCGCTCCGGATCGTCCCATTGGGAGGTGCCACCCACGGTGTGCAGCGGGCCGTTGCGCAGCATCGAGTAGGACGGGTCGACAAAACTCACCCGGCCGAAGCCGTTGTCCTTGAGCGCGAGCGCCAGGCACACCACGCTGAAGCCGAACCCCGAGCCGATCACCGCCACGTGGCCCGGGCGCAGGGCGCGGATGAGGCCGTAATAAAGGAACCCGAACCCCAGGTTCAGTGTTTCGGCGTCCTCGTGGTGGCCGAGCGGACGCGCGTGCCGCAGGATGTCGTCGAGCACCGCGACGTCGAGGCTGAAGGAAGGATTGGGTTTCACGCGGGCTCCGGAGGGCGGATCGTTACGATCGAAATCTACCGAGGGACTGCGGCAGCCGCGTGACAGGGCATTTGTCACGCAACTGTCACGCGGCAAACCTAGATTCGGTTCATCGCGGTGGTGCACGCGCAATCCGGAGAAGGTCAAGATGAAGCAGTGGCCATTGCGAGCCAGGCTGACGGTGCTGGTGCTCGGCGCAACCCTGGTGACGGCGCTTGTCGGCGCGGTCGCGCTCTGGGCCAACGACCGGGTGGCCGTACGCATGGGCGCCCTCCAGGAGCGCCGCCTCGACGCCCTCGTGCGCCTCGACGTGGTTGGCCGGCGACTCGAGCGCCAGCGCGCGGACGTCCTTGCCACGCTCGCGGCCACCAACGACGTGATGGTCGAGGCGCTTCTGAAGCAGGTGGCGCTGGATGCAAACGAGCTGCCGGAGGTGATCGCGTTGCTGCGCGGACGCGCGGACGACGCCGTCGAACAGCAGGGCCTCGACGCACTGGGCGCGGCATTGGCCCGCAGCCGCGGTGACGGCCTGGCAGCGGTGCTGGACCGTCTGGCCAAGGGACAGTTCATCGAGGCCGACGTCGCCTCGCAGTCGCGCTACCGGCCCCAGATGGACGTGGCGAGCCGGGCGCTTGATGAGGTGATCGCGCTGCAGGTCCGGCTTGCCGACGAGCAATACCGGGAGGTCGCGCAGTTCGTCCGGTGGCAGGCGCTCGCAACCCTCGGCGCCATCGGGGTGGCGTTGATCGGCGGCCTGCTCCTTGCCGGCATGGCCACGCGCGCGCTCAAGCGGCTGCTGGGCACCGATGAAACAACACTCGCGCTTGCCGCGCGCGGCTTCGCCGACGGACAACTCGACCAGCGCATCGAGCTGGCGCGCGCGGACCAGACGAGTGTTGCGTCGAGCCTCAACCGCATGGGCGAGGCGGTTTCGCGCCTGGCCACGAGCGTCGCCGACGGGGCGCAACGCGTCTGCGGCAGCTCCGAGCGCCTGGCCGACGCCAGCCGCGACCTGTCCGAACGCACCAGCGAGGAGGCGGCAAGCCTCGAGCAGACGCTGGCGGCGATGCAGCAACTGGGGGCGACCGTGCGCCAGAACAGCGAACGCGCGGCGCATGCGCGCGAGATCTGCGCCGCGTCCGCCGCCACCGCGCACGAAGGCAGCGACGCGGTGAGCGCCGCGGTCGCGACGATGCGCGAGGTCTCCACATCGTCCAGGCGCGTGGCTGAAATCGTCGCCACCATCGACGCCATCGCGTTCCAGACCAATATCCTCGCGCTCAACGCCGCCGTGGAGGCGGCGCGCGCGGGTGAATCCGGCCGTGGGTTCGCCGTGGTCGCCGCGGAGGTGCGCGCGCTTTCGCAGCGCAGCGCGGCGGCGGCGCGCGAGATCCGCACGCTGATCGGGGATACCACCGGGCGCATCGACGAGGGACGCCGCCAGGTCGAAGCCGCGGGCCGCATCATGGAATCGATGGTTGAGTCCGCGCGCGACTCGACCCGGATCGCGGGCGAAATCGCATCGGCGTCACACGAGCAGTCCACCGGCATCCTGCAGGCCAACCGCGCCCTGGAACAGCTTGAAGGCGTGACCCAGCGCAACGCGCAGCTCGCGGGCAGCGCCGCCACGCAGGCCGCCGAGATGGCCACGCTTGCGGACGAGCTGGTCGATTCGGCGGCACGTTTCCGCGGGCCGGAAAACACCCGCATCGCCCTCGCCGCCATGGCCAGGCCGCCCGCGCTCGCGCCGCGCATCGCGGCAACCCAGGCAGCCTAGGGTGGGGGTGCTCGACACCATCGCGGGTCTCGACAGCCCCGCGGATGGCGCGGACGGCGGCCTCACGGCGCATTTCCAGCCGATCGTGTCGCTGCAGCGGCGCGAGTTCTACGGCTACGAAGGCCTGATCCGCGGCCCCGTGGGCACGGCGCTACGCAATCCGGCGCAGCTCTTCGCCCATGCCCGCGCGCGTGGCGTGGAGATCGCGCTGGAGATCGCCGCCGCGCGCAAGGTGGTGAGCTCCTTCGCGCGCCTCGGCCTGCCGGGCATGCTTGCGGTGAACTTCTCCGGGCCGTGTATCGAGCGGCTGGCCGAACACCCGGCGCGCGCGCTGGGTTTCCTGCTCGAATCGACGGTTGCGCCGAGCCGGGTGGTGATCGAGCTCACGGAGCACGAACGCGTGGCCGACCCCACCCGGCTGATGCAGCGCCTGGCGTCGGTGCGCGCCCTGGGCATCGGCCTTGCCCTGGACGATTTCGGCGACGGCCATTCGAGCCTTCGCCTGTGGGCGGAGCTGGCGCCCGAGTTCGTGAAGATCGACAAGTATTTCGTCGCCGGGCTGCACGCCGATCCCGCGCGTTTCCAGTGCGTGAAGGCGCTGCAGCAACTGGGCAGCGTCTTCGGCACGCGCCTCATCGCCGAGGGCATCGAGTCGGAAGCCGACCTGCGGGTGCTGCGCGACCTGGGGATCGAGTTCGGCCAGGGCTACCTGCTCGGCATGCCCGAGGAATCACCTGCCCGCCAGGCCCCCGCGCATATTGTCTGCGCGCTGGCCTCCGGGGCACTGGCCGTCTATCCGGAAGTCGTGCGCATGCCGCTGCGGCTGAACACCATCGGGCAACTGGTGGTATCGGCGCCGGCGCTCGACGTGGAAGACACGAACAGCGCCGCGGTCGAGAGGTTCTCCGCGCACCCCCACGTGCATGCGCTTGCGGTGCTCGGCCCGGGCGGCGTGCCGGTCGGCATCCTCAACCGGCGCACGTTCATGGACCGCTATGCGCAGCCCTATTATCGGGAGTTGTACGGCAAGCGGGCGTGCACCGCCTTCATGAACGGCGAACCACTGGTGGTGGAAAGCAACGTCTCCATCGAGGCGCTCACCCAGGTGCTTACCGGCCAGGACCAGCGCTACCTGGCCGACGGCCTGGTGATCGCCGATTCGGGCCGCTACGTGGGCCTCGCCACCGGCGAATCCCTGGTGCGCGCCGTGGCCGAGATCCGCGTCGAGGCGGCGCGGTACGCCAACCCCCTCACCTTCCTTCCGGGCAACATCCCCATCAGCGAACACATCGCGCGCCTGCTCGCGGCGGGAGTGGAGTTCACCGCCTGCTACAGCGACTTGAACCAGTTCAAGCCGTTCAACGACCAGTACGGCTACTGGCGCGGCGACGAGATGATCAAGCTCGCCGCCGCCACGCTTTCGGCGGCGTGTGACCCGCTGCGCGATTTCCTCGGGCATGTGGGCGGCGACGACTTCGTGGTGCTGTTCCAGAGCGGCGACTGGCGCGAGCGCTGCGAGCGCATCGTCGAGGAGTTCAATGCGGCCGCGCCGGCCCTGTTCGACGCGGCCGATCGCGCGATCGGCGGCATCACCGCGGAAGATCGACAGGGGCGCCCGTCATTTTTCCCGCTCACGACCCTTTCGATCGGCGTGGTGCGGGTGGCCCCCGGGCAATTCCACCGGCCGGAGGACGTGGCCTCCGCGGCGGCCGCGGCAAAGCGCGCGGCGAAACATCGGGGTGCCGGCGTCTGGGAGCTGGAAGCCGGATAGGCGGGCCGCGCGCCGGGGGCCAGGCCAATCGCGCCCTGTGACGGCGCCTTACGCGGCGTTACGAACCCGCGGCCCCGAAAATCGCGCGCTGAAGCGGCTGCCCTGCCCCGGCTGGCTGGTGATGACGAGCGTGGCGCCGTGGCGTCCCAGCGCATGTTTGACGATTGCAAGTCCCAGCCCGGTGCCGCCGGTTTCGCGGGAGCGGCCGCGGTCGACGCGGTAGAAACGCTCCGTAAGGCGCGGGATGTGTTCCTGCGGGATGCCGATACCGGTGTCTTCCACGGCGAAAAGCGCGCCTTCCGGCGACGATTCCCACGCCAGGCGCACGGTGCCGCCCGCGGGCGTGTAACGGATGGCGTTGCTCACCAGGTTGCTGAAGGCGCTCGAAAGTTCCTTCTCGCTGCCGGAGAGTTGCGCATCCGCTTCGGCATCAACCTGGATCGTGTGGCGCCCGCCGGAGAGAGCGCGCGCCTCCGCGCCGAGGCGCTCAAGCAGCGCGCGCATGTCGATCGCCTCCTCCATCGGCGGCGGCGGGGACGATTCGAGCGAGGCCAGGGTGAGCAGGTCTTCGACCAGCCGCAGCATCCGGCGCGCCTGCTCGTCCATCAGGTCGAGGTATCGCCGGCGCGCGTCCGGATCGCTTTCTTCGCGCAGCGTCTCGAGGAAGCCCGAGATGACGGTGAGCGGCGTGCGCATCTCGTGGGACACGTTCGCCACGAACTCGCGCCGCGTGGTCTCGAGCCTTTCGAAACGCGTGATGTCGCGCGAGAGCACCAGGCTCTGGCTCTCGCCATAGGAGACAACCTGCACCGACAGCACGCGATCGTCCATCGCCGGCGGGCGCACCACAATCGCCTTGCTGAAGTCGCGATCCTCGAGGTAGGAGGTGAACTCCGGGATCCGGACCAGGTGGGTGACCGTGAGCCCGGCGTCGCGCTGCGGTTCGATCTGGAAGTGCGCGCTCGCCGTGTCGTTGCACCACGCGATGCGGTCACCGTCCAGGATCACGACACCATCGGGCAACGCGCGCGCCGCTGCGCGCCAGCGGGCGACCTGGTCCGCCAGCTCTGCTTCGCGCTTGGCGGAGTCGCGGCGGGTGCGGTGCATGAGCGCGTGCAGTTCGTCCCAGACGCCGATCGCCGGCGGCCCGTCGGCATCGCCTTGTTCCAGCCAGCGGCCCAGCGCGAGCAGCTGGCGCAAATGGTGGGCGAGCGCAGCCAGCAGGATCAGGGAAAACGTGCCCCATCCCCACTCGGGCTCCGTCAGGGCGCCCAGGGCGAAGCAGCCCACGCCGGCGGCCCCCAGCAAGGCGATGCTCACTGCGGCGCGTGAAGCGATGCGGTTGCACGGCATGGACGGCGGGACGGGCCTAGCGCGAGGAGCGGAAGCGGTAACCGGCGCCGCGCACCGTCTCCACCAGGTCGTCGTGGCCGCTGGGTTCCAGCGCGTCGCGCAGCCGGCGGATGTGCACATCCACCGTGCGGTCCTCGATGAACACGTGGTCGCCCCAGACCTGGTCGAGGATCTGGGCGCGGCCGTAGACGCGGTCCGTATGGGTCATGAAGAAATGCAGCAGTTCGAACTCGGTGGGGCCCATCTTAAGCTTGCGCTGGTTTCCCGTCACGATGCGCGTGGCCGGGCTCAGCACCAGGCCCTCGATCGCGACCTCTTCCTTCGAAAGTTGCGGGGCGCGCCGGCGCAGCACCGCCTGGATGCGCGCTTCCAGCTCGCGCGGCGAAAACGGCTTGGTGACGTAATCGTCGGCGCCCGCTTCCAGCCCCGCGACCTTGTCGTCGTCGCCGGCGCGCGCCGTCAGCATGATGATGGGCACTTCGCGCGTGCGCCCTTCGGAGCGGATCTTGCGCGCGAACGTGGGACCGGCCTGGTCGGGCAACATCCAGTCGAGCAGGATCACGTCGGGGAGCGCTTCGGCGACGGCCTCGTAGGCATCGGCCGCGCTCGCCGCGCGGCGCACGCTGTGCCCGTTGCGGGTGAGCGTGACAGAAATCAGTTCCTGGATCGCCGGTTCGTCCTCGACCACGAGGATCGAGGCGGTCATCGGCTCAACGCCTCGCGTTCGAGCTCGGCCAGCGGTATGTGGCGGACGTCCCGCCCCTTCACGATGTAGATCACGTATTCCGCGATGTTCTTGGCGTGGTCGCCGATGCGCTCGAACGCCTTCGCCACCCAGACCAGCTGGATCGACGAGGTGATGGTGCGCGGGTCTTCCATCATGAAGGTGATGAGCTGGCGCATGATGGCGCGGAATTCCTCGTCGATGGCGGCGTCCTCGCCGGCCACGCGCGCGGCGGCGGCGGCATCGAGTCGCGCGAAGGCGTCCAGCGCGCGGCGCAACATGCCGATCGCCACTTCCGAGATATGGTTGATGGCGACCAGGCGCGGGTTCTGCTGCCCGGCGGCCTGCATGTCCTTGGCCATGCGCGCGATCTTGGAGGCCTCGTCGCCGATGCGCTCCAGGTCGGTCACGATCTTGCTGGCCGCGAGGATCAGGCGCAGGTCGGACGCCGCGGGCTGGCGGCGCACGATGATCTGGCCCAGGTCGTTGTCGATGGCGAGTTCCAGCTCGTTCACCTTGGCGTCGCCGAGGATCACGGCCTCCGCCCGCACGACGTCTCCGTCGAGGTAACCCGCGATCGCGGAGCGCACGTGGGCTTCGACCAACCCCCCCATCTGCATCATGCGGGAGCGGATCGCTTCGAGGTCCTGGTCGAACTGCTTGGAGATATGGTCTGTCATGGGGGGCTCCGTTGGACAATAACCCGTGAATGTGACAGTTCGTTTACCGGGGCGTGGCCGCGGCCCGGATCCTGTCGAGGGTGGTGTTGGGGGTGATGGCCTGCGGGTCCAGGTGGATGTCGATCACGCCCGGCTTGCCCGAGGCCACGATGCGTTCGTAGGCCGGCGCGAACTGCGCGGTTTCTTCCACGATTTCGCCCATGGCGCCGAACGATCGCGCGAAGGCGGCGAAGTGCGGGTTCTTCAGATCCGTGCCCACCACGCGGCCGGGATAGTGCTTTTCCTGGTGCATGCGGATGGTGCCGTACATGCCGTTGTTGAGGATCACGATCACCACCGCCGCGTCGTATTGCACCGCGGTGGCGAGCTCCATGCCCGACATGAGGAAATCGCCGTCTCCCGCGAAGCAGATGACGGTGCGCTCCGGGCGCGCGATCTTGGCCGCGATCGCCGCCGGCACGCCGTAGCCCATGGCGCCGGAGGTCGGGGCGAGCTGGCTTCGCATCAACGGGTAGCGATGGAAGCGATGCAGCCAGGTGGCGAAATTGCCCGCGCCATTGCAATAGATCGCATCCGGTGCGTGCTGGTTGAGGTAATCGACGATGTCCCACATCTGCACGCGGCCCGGGATCTCCTTGCGCGCGGACCACGCCAGGTAGTCCTCATGCGCTGCCGCGGCCGATCCCTTCCACGGGGGATCCTCGATCGCCGCCATCCGGGCGCAGGCGCGCGCGAAGGGCGCTGCGCCCGAGACGATGCCGAGCTCCGGCTGGAACACGCGGCCCGGCTCTTCCGCGCCGGAAAACACATGCACGAGCTTCTGGCGCGGCACCGGCGAATCGAGCAGCGTGTAGCCGCTGGTGGTCATCTCGCCCAGGCGCGCGCCGGCAACCAGCAGCACATCGGCCATCTTCACGCGTTCCGCCAGCACCGGGTTGATGCCGATGCCGACGTCGCCCGCGTAATTGGGGTGGTTGTTGTCGAAGATATCCTGGAAACGGAAGGCACACGCCACCGGCAACTGCTGGGCTTCGGCGAAACGCTGGAAGTCGTTGCACGCCTCGCGCGTCCAGCCGCTGCCGCCGAGGATGGCGAGCGGGTTCCTGGCCGCGGCCAGCAGGTTGTGCAGGCGGCCCATGTCTTCGGGCCCCGGATGCGATTCCGTCGGCACGTAGCGGCGCGCATCGGGCACCGCAACCTCCTTGGCCAGCATGTCTTCGGGCAGCACCAGCACCACCGGCCCGCGCCGCCCGGAGGTGGCGATCTGGTAGGCGCGCGCCACGTATTCGGGGATACGCGCCACGTCGTCGATGCGTTCCACCCACTTGGCGAGCGGGGCGAACATCGAGAGGAAGTTGACCTCCTGGAACGCTTCGCGATCGCGGAAGTCGCTGCCCACGTCGCCGATGAAAAGGATCATCGGCGTGGAATCCTGGAACGCGGTGTGCACGCCCACCGAGGCTTGCGTCGCGCCCGGCCCGCGGGTGACGAAACACAGCCCCGGCCGGTTGGTGAGTTTTCCATGGGCTTCGGCCATGTTGGCCGCGCCCGCTTCGTGGCGGCAGATGACAAGCCTGATCCTGTCCTGCACGTCGTGGAAGCCATCGAGCACGGCGAGGAAGCTTTCTCCCGGCACTGTGAAGGCGAGGTCCGCGCCGTGCACCAGCAACTGGTCGACCAGCACCTTGCCGCCGCGGCGCATCACGGGCGCGCTCATCGCTGCCTCACGATGTAGCCGCGCTTGCGCAGCATCTCCACCAGCCCGCGGGGCCCGGCCAGGTGCAGGCTGCCGACCGCGACGAAGTGGCGGTCCTTGCTGTCGTTCAGGTAACCCTCGATCTTCCGGATCATCGAATCGTGCCGCGACCAGACGAATTTTTCCTCGAAGTCGCGCGCGCCCGTGACGTTTTCGTTGTAGCGGCGGGCGATATCCAGCATGAGGCCCGGGTCGCCGGTCTGCCAGGCGTTGACCATGCCGGTGATCTGTTCGCCGGTCAGGCCCGTTTCCAGCGCCTTGAGGGTTCCCTCGAAGACATCCCGGTTTTCGTCGTCGGTCAGCGAGTCCATCAGCTTCATCTGGGTCTCGACGCCTTCGAGCTCAACGATGGTTTTCCCGTCCGCCCGGGCCTTGCGGATCAGGTACGAATCGATGCCGAGGCTGGGCAAGTAGCCCAGGCGCGCCCATTCGCTGAACACCAGCACCGAGACCGCCATGAAGGGCTTCATCTGCGCAAGCTGCGGTTCCGCGACGCTGTAGCGCGGCAGCAGCTTGCGGAAGCGTTCGTAGTCGTCCTTCGACACGTGTGCGGCGAGTGAATCCGGCGGCTGGTAGGTCATCGCCGGGCCCGACTTTGCCATCGCGGCGATATCGGTGACATCGGCCTCCACCACCAGCACCTTCGCATCGGCAAAAGCCGCCTCGACCACGGGAGGCAGCGGAAACCATTCCCGCTTGCCCGCATGCACCGTGCCGTAGAGGTAGACGCGATTGGTCAGGGACACCGCCTCCCACAGGAAGTGGCGCGTGGACAGCTGCGCGGCGGACTGCGCGCACGCCGTGCCGGCGGCCAGCAGGCCCGTGGCGGCAAGCAGCGCGCGCGCGGCCGGCAAGAGGGAGATTCGCATCGGGCTATTGTACAAGCCCGCCTCGCGTGAAAAAGGCGTGAAACTGGTGTCAGAGACGACTTTTGCAGTTGGCGGCCGACCGCCGCCAAGTTGAAAAAGTCGTCTCTGACACCAGTTTCTAGCTGGGCTTCACGAAGGCGGCAATCGGAATCTCCTCGTAACGGACTTGGAGGATTTCCAGCTCCTCATCGCCACCGGGCGTGCGCAGCGTGACGACGTCGCCCTCGCGGCACTTGATGAATGCGCGGGCGATGGGCGAGATCCAGCTCACATGGCCTTTCGAGGGCTCCATCTCGTCGATGCCCACGATGCGCAGGGTCTTCTCCTCGCCTTCGGCGTTGGCGTAGACCACGGTGGCGCCGAAGAAGACCTGGTCGGTCTCCCCGCGGGTGGAAGGATCAACAACCTCCGCGGCCTCGATGCGCCTGGTGAGGTAACGGATGCGCCGGTCGATCTCGCGCAGGCGCTTCTTGCCGTACTGGTAGTCGGCATTTTCCGAGCGGTCACCCAGCTTCGCGGCCCACGAAACCACCGACGTCACCTGCGGGCGCTCGGTCTTGACCAGCCACGAGAGCTCGTCGCGCATGCGGCGCCAGCCCTGCGGGGTCATGTAGTTCTTCGAGCCCGGCGGGATCGGGTTCTGGTCTTCTTCGTCGAATTCTTCCTCGGGGACTTCGGCGTCCTCGCGCGTGAAGGCCTTGCTCATTTCAGGCCCACGACGAATTCGCGAATACCCCCCAACAACATCTCCACCGCGATCGCCGTGAGCACCAGGCCCATCAGCCGCTCGAACGCCTGCATGACCCGTTCGCCGAGCCAGCGCTGCAGGCGCTCGCCGGCCAGCAGCACGATGGCGACGACGAACATGGTGACGGTGATGGCCATCGCCCACATGCCCAGGCGCGAGGGATCGCGCGTGGCCATCAGCATCACGGTGGCGAGCGCCGAAGGGCCCGCGATCAGCGGTATCGCCAGCGGCACGATGAAAGGCTCGCCACCCGGCTGCGAGCCGAAGGTGCCCTCTGGATGACCAAACACCATCCGGATGGCGATCATGAAAAGGATGATTCCACCTGCAATTGACAGCGAAGTCTGCGAAAGGTGCATGAACTCCATCACCTTGTGCCCCGCCAGCATGAACCCCAGCAGGATCGCGAAAGCGATCGAGCATTCGCGCAGGATCACCAGGCGGCGGCGCGCCGGCGTCACTCCCGCGAGCATGGAATTGACCAGCGGCACGTTGCCGAACGGGTCAGTCACGAGCGCGAGGAGGATGACGGCGGAAAGGAATTCGTTCGGCATGGTCCGTTATGATAGCCGCCTCCATGCACCGAGCCGCCTTCCTCTGCCTGCTCGCCGGCGGCTGCGCCATCGCGTTCGCACCGATCTTCGTGCGCCTCGCGGATACCGGACCCGTGGCAAGCGCCTTCTGGCGCACGGCGCTCGCCGTGCCCCTGTTATGGGCTTGGGTACTGACCCGAGAGAAGGCCGCGCCCGCGGGACGACCGCAATGGCCCGCCCTGGTGCTGGCGGGCCTCTTCTTCTCGCTCGACCTCGGCTTCTGGCACTGGTCGATCGTCTGGACCTCGGTGGCCAACGCCACGCTGCTCGCCAACCTCGCGCCGATCTTCGTGACGCTCGCGGGCTGGCTCTTCTGGAAGCGCAAGGCCACACACACGTTCCTGCTCGGGATGGTGCTCGCCATCACCGGCATGTTCGTGCTGGTCGGCCCCAACTTCATGATCGGGGGCACGCGCCTGCTCGGCGACGCCGTGGGCGCGATGACCGCGATCTTCTACGCGGGCTACTTCCTGGCGATCAAGGTGGCGCGCGATGGCGGCGTCTCGACGTCGCGCCTGATGGCGTGGAGCACCACCATCACCGCGATCCTGCTGCTACCGGCCGCGCTCCTGTCGCCGCAACCCTTCTGGCCCTCGAGCGCCCACGGCTGGCTCGTGGTGGCGGGCCTGGCGATCGTCTCGCAGATCCTCGGCCAGGGGCTGATCGCCTACGCGTTCGCCCACCTGCCCGCGTCGCTCTCCTCGGTGAGCCTGCTGATCCAGCCGGTGGTGGCCGCCATGGCGGCGTGGGCACTTTTCGGCGAGGCGCTTGGCCCGGCGCAACTGATGGGCGGGGCTATCGTGCTGGCGGGTATCTGGCTGGCGAAGAAGGGTAGTTGAAGCGGCGCGCGGACGGGTGCGTCGCGGCGTGACTGTACAACGTCACCCACTTGATCGCGCGGCGCCCCATGGGAACGACACGATCCCGGTTGCCCTTCCCCGCGGTCTTCAACATCGCAGGAAACAAGTATCGAATCATCGTTTGGATCAACTACCCGTATCGGGTCGTATATGTACGATTCATTGGCACGCATTCTCAGTACGACAAGATCAACGCACAGACTGTTTGAGGCCATCAATGGAAATCAAGCCGATAAAGACGAAGAGGGACTATGAGGCGACGCTCAAGGCGATCGAACGCCTGATGGACGCGAAGCGAAATTCGCCGGAAGGGGACCGGCTGGATGTCCTCGTCACTCTCGTCGAGGCGTACGAGGCACGACATTTTCCCTTGGATCTTCCCGATCCGGTGGCCGCCATCAGGTTCGTCATGGAGCACCGCGGCCTCTCCGTGAAGGATCTCGTGCCCTACATCGGCCAGCCCAATCGCGTCTACGAGATTCTCAGCCACAAGCGCCCGCTTACGATGGCCATGGCATGGAAACTGCACCGAGGCCTTGGAATCCCTGCCGAGTCGTTAATTCGGCAGGCTGCATAGGTCGCCTCTGAACACTACAACTACTTGTGCATGGATATGGTGCACCTGCGCGGCTCAGAGCGAATCTCGATGGGCACGATGCCGACGCTATACTAATGCTGCACATAATCTAGTATAACCCAGCAGCGCTCTTGATCGCAGGTTATACTAGAAACACTCAATTCCTAGTACAGCCCAATGCAGCAGCCCCGCTTCCGCGAACTGTCCGCCTCGGGTCAATCCGCGTACGCGCAGATCTTCGACGCCGCGCTCTCGAGGGACGTATCGCGCTCGGTCACAAACCTGAACGGCTCGTTCGTTTCCAAGACCGTCAAGGGCGCCAAGTACTGGTACTTCCAGTACACCGATATCTCCGGCGACGTTCGCCAGATCTACGTCGGCCCGGAAAGCGCTGCGATGACGGAGTTGGTGGAGCGATCCTCCAGGGAAGCGCGCAAATCGCTTGCCGAGCCAATCGAGCGATTGGCGCGTTCTGCCATCGCGCTCGGCAACGCGGCCATCATCCCCCGGCACCTGCGAGTGATTCGCAGGCTTGCCGAGTACGGCTTCTTCAGGGCAGGAGGAGTCTTGATCGGCACCCATGCGTTCCTGGCCTACGGCAACATGTTTGGCGTCGCGTGGTCTGCTGCGGATCGTACGCAGGACGTGGGCTTTGCGCACGCGGGCAAGAATGTCGCCCTGGCTCTCCCGGCGAAAATCGAAGTCGACGCCCATGCGGCGGTCGACTCCTTGAAGATGGGGTTCATCCCGCTAGCCGACGTGGCGGCGAAGAGCGGCGGCGGCTACGTGGTCCCCAAAGATCCCGACTTTCGGCTGGACTTTGTCACTACCCTCCACCGGGGCGGCAAGGAACCCTACGAACATCCGAAGCTCAAGTTGACGCTGCAGCCGCTGAAGTTCATGGAGTTGTCGCTCGAGGACATCACCCAGGGCGCACTGCTCGCCGATTCCGGCGCCATTCTTGTCAACCTTCCGGACCCCGCACGCTTCGCCCTTCACAAGATGATTGTCGCGCCAGAACGCCCCAGGGCGTTTGCCACCAAGGCCCGCAAGGACCTGGAGCAGGCCGCCGCGCTGATCGAGATGCTGAGGGATCGCAGGCCGGCGGACCTCGATGCTGTTTGGGCGGACCTCATCTCGCGCGGGCCGGGCTGGAGAGGTCGAGCCCGGGATGGCTTGGCGGCGCTCGACAAGGTCGCGCCTGACCTGGAGGTCAAGGGCGTGTTCCAATTTCGAAGCGCGGCCAAGGCGCGGACGAAGGTCAAGTAGGGTCGGTCACAATCCGAGATTTGCAGTATTACGATGGAAAGGCGACAAACCAGTACAACTACTTCCGTGACCACGACCCGGCGATTGGGAGGTACATCGAGAGCGACCCGTGGAATTCCCCCACATCTCCGGACGGATTTGACATGCACAACGACTTTCCCCCTGCCGCGACAGATCCGACTCGGGCACCTGCAAGATGCACCTGTCGCGGATCGAACGGGTCAACCCAGAGGCGCCGCCGCAAGTCGCGCGCGAATGGCCCCGGCCAGGCGTTCGAGCTCGCCCCGCACGTCCTGCGGCAACGCAGGATCGCCTCGCAGCGCCTGCTCCGCCATCCTGAGCGGCATCGTGATCGCGGCGCGCAACTGCGCCGCCTCGCGCAGGTATCCCACCTCGCGCGCCTTGCAGGCCAGGTCGAAGCGCTCTGCGATGCAGGCCACGCCCATGGCGTCGGTCTCCTGTTGCTGGCCGGCATGCACGCGATAGTCGGAAAGCACCACCGCCTGGTAGAAGGCGTGGCCGCGGGCCAGCAGCCGCAACCAGAGCGACAGGTCCGCCAGGCAGTGATAATCGCGCCCACCCCAGCGGAAGATGCTGCCCGCCTCCGGCACCAGGTCGCGCTTGCGGAACATCGCGGTGCTGGGCTCGCCGATGAGGTTGAGGCTGTTGATCAGCACCAGGTTGCCGAGCTCGCCGCCGGGAATCAGGCACGAGGCCATCGAAAGCGGCGATGAGGCCAGGTGGCCCTGCACCGGAGCGCCGTTGGCGTCGATCGCGCGCCGGCGGCTCGTCGCCAGCGTCACGCGCGGGTCGAAATCGAAGGCCGCCACCAGGCCGGCCACGTTCTGCGGCGCCAGCAGGTCGTCGTCGTTGAGGAACTTGATCAGCTCGCCGCGCGCCTGGTTGAAGCACTCGGTGAAGTTGCCGTGGAATCCCAGGCGCGTGGGGTTGCGCTGGTAGCGGATGCGGGCGTCGCCGGCCGCGCGGACTTCGGCCTCGATCGCGCCACCGGGCGAATCGTCGCAGACCACGATCTCGATGCCGGCATAGGTCTGGGCGCGCGCGCTCGCCAGCGTGGCCGCAAAGAAGCGTTCGTTGTACGCGGGGATGAGGATCGAGACGCGCGGGTCGCTCACACCACCTACTTGTTCGCGATCACCTGGTAGAAGACTTCGTCGCGCCGGACCATGCCGAGCTCGAGGCGTGCGCGTTCTTCCAGCGCATCGAGGCCTTCCTTGAGGTCGCGCACCTCTGCATCGAGCGCGTCGTTGCGCGCCTTCAGGCGCAGGTTGCCTTCGTGCAGTGCCACGCGCTGGCGTTCCAGCTCCCAGACCTTCATCCAGCTGCCCTTGCCGATCCAGAGCGGATACTGGAGGGCGAGGAGCAGTGCGGCGAGGACGAAGGCTAGCTGTTTCACTTCAGCTGGTAGAACGCGTCGCGCCCGGCATACGAGGCGCCTTCGCCCAGCTCTTCCTCGATGCGCAGCAGCTGGTTGTATTTGGCGGTGCGGTCGGAGCGGGAGAGCGAGCCGGTCTTGATCTGCATCGCGTTGGTGCCCACGGCGATGTCGGCGATGGTGGAATCCTCGGTTTCTCCCGACCGGTGAGAGATCACGCTGGTGTAGCCGGCCTGGCGCGCCATCTCGATGGCTTCGAAGGTTTCCGACAGCGTGCCGATCTGGTTGATCTTGATCAGGATGGAATTGGCCACGCCTCGGCGGATGCCTTCCTTGAGGATGGCCGTGTTGGTGACGAAGACGTCGTCGCCCACCAGCTGCACGTTTTTGCCCAGGCGCCGGGTCAGCAGCTCCCAGCCGTCCCAGTCCTGTTCGGCCATGCCGTCCTCGATCGTGACGATCGGGTACTTGTCGCACCATGTGGCCATGAGGTCGGTGAGCTGCGCCGCCGTGTACGAAAGCTTTTCTGCCTCGAAGCGGTACTTGCCGTCCTTGTAGAACTCGCTCGCCGCGCAATCCATGCCGATCAACACGTCGGAGCCGGCCAGGTAACCCGCGCCCTCGATTGCGCGCAGGATGTACTGGATCGCGGCCTCGTTGCTCGGCAGGTTCGGGGCAAAGCCGCCTTCGTCGCCCACCGCGGTCGACATGCCTTCCTTGTCGATCATCTTCTTGAGCGTGTGGAAGATCTCCGAACCGCAGCGCAACGCGTCGCGAAACGAGGTGAAGCCCACCGGCAGCACCATGAATTCCTGGAAATCCAGGTTGTTGTTGGCGTGCGCGCCGCCGTTGATCACGTTCATCATCGGCACCGGCATGCGGCGCGGTCCGCTGCCGCCGAAATACCGGTAGAGCGAAAGGCCGGATTCCTCGGCCGCGGCCTTTGCGCACGCCACCGATACCGCCAGGATGGCGTTGGCGCCCAGGCGCGACTTGTTTTCGGTGCCGTCGAGTTCGCACAGGACGCTGTCGATGTGGGATTGCTCGGAGACGTCGAGGCCGAGCACCGCTTCGCAGATTTCCGTGTTGACGTGTTCTACGGCCTTCATCACCCCCTTGCCGAAATAGCGCTGGGGGTCGCCGTCGCGCAGTTCGATGGCCTCGCGGCTGCCGGTGGATGCGCCCGAAGGCACCGCGGCACGGCCCATGGCGCCCGATTCGACCAGCACGTCCGCCTCTACGGTGGGATTGCCGCGCGAATCGAGGATCTCGCGGGCAACAACTTCGATGATGGCGGTCATGCAGCAGGCTCCGGTAGGGGGTACCGGGCCGATTCTACTAGAGCTTCCTGGCCAGCATCTCCGCCAGTTTGCGTGCCGGTTCCAGCTCGCGCTCCGCGGTTTTGGCGGACCCGACCGACAGCGTGAGCCAGGTGCGGCCCTTGCGCAGGTTCATCTGGCCGGTTTTCGCGCTCCAGAACGCCTCGGCGCCCGCGATGTACAACGGCTTGGTCTGGAACTGGAGGCGCGCGTCGTCGAAGGCCTTCTGCGCCTCGGCATCGGTGCGGCTGAACTTGAAGGCGGCGTTGGCCGCGACAGCCTGGCCGTCCTTGCCCGTGCCGGTGTAGGTGCAGGCGAGCACCACCTTTGGGCGCCTGACCTTCGGGTTCTGCACCTCGCCCGCCGCGGTGGTTCCCAACGCGGCCTCGGCTTCCGGCTGCGTGAAGACCGTGCAGGCGTCGAAGCCTTCCTGCGCCAGCGCCGGGGTGGCGGTGGCGGCTATGGAAACAGCGGCAGCTCCCAGGGCTTGCTGCATTCGCATCGTGAAACCTCCCAAGCGTGCGCGGGGTGGTTTTTCTTTGCAAATATCATAGCAGCAAGCCCCGGAGGGCCTTAGAACACGTCCTTGATGCCGCCGAAGTAGCCGGTGTAGGAGCAGAACTGGTCGTTGCCGCTGAAGATGCCGGCAAAGCCGTTGCGACTGGTCCGGATCTCGGTGACCGTGAAGTTGCCTACCAGCGCGTTGTTGGTAGTGCCGATGGTGCAATTGAAGCTGCCGCCGGTGATTGCGCCCAGGCTGCCGGCCTGGCTGTAGTTGCCACCGTAGTTGCAGCGCGCGGTCTGGCCGTTGGCGGTGATGAAATCCGTGAACATCGACACCGACGTGTTGTTGTGGGCAATGGTGAGCTCGCCGTGGATCAGGATGCCGCCGTTTCCGCCACAGCTCGATCCGCGCGCGGTGGTGCCGCCGATGTAGTTGCCCGAAAGGTTCTCGGTGCGGAACGTCTGGCGGGTGATGTTCTTGGTGACCGATACGCCGTTCACGATGTAGCTGAGGAAGCCCGCGTTGGCCCCGCTGAAGGCGAAGTTGATGTTGCCGACCTGGCTGGAAGTGGCCGGCGGCGTCCACGTGCCCCCGAACCAGCTGCCTGTCACCGCGAACAACGGCCCCGAGAAGGTGTTGACGTTCACCGCGGCGGTTGCCGGGCCCACAAACCAGCGCGGGCTGCCGTCCGTGCCGTAGACAAACAGCGTGACAAAGAGGATGTCGTTCTGCTGGATCAGGTTGACCCCCCAGCCCGATTCGGATTCGGCCGGCGCGGCGTACCAGATGTCCGTGTAATCGATGGAGGAGGTCGCGGCGGAGGCCGGCAGGGCGAAGCCCAGCGCAGCGGCGGCGATGGCGATGGCGATGGCGAGATATTTCGTGAAGGAAGTTTTCATGTCGAGTCCGTTCAAAGGGCCCGGGGGGAGCCCGGCCTGATGAGCTAAAGACTGGTTTTTGCCGCCAGAGTTCACCCGCGGCGCCCCCCGTTAAAGGGAATATTTTCAAAGTGTTGCGAATGGAGTGGGACAGGCGCGATTTGTTTTAACATTGTGCCGCTTTCAAAAAACCCGGAGAAACACCGATGAACCGCAAAGCCGCCCTCGCCCTCGCATCCTTCGCCGTCCTCGCCACCCCCGCATTGGCCCAGTCGCCCTGGTACGGCGGCCTGGCGGTAGGGCAGTCCAAAACCGATGGCGAGCTGGTTGCCAACCGCAACTCCACCGTCGTCGGCGGCACCGTGACCGCCAGCGCCTTCGACGACAAGGATTCCGGCTTCCGGGTCTTCGGCGGCTACCGCTTCCTGCCCTGGCTCGCCCTGGAGCTCAACTACGCCGACATCGGCCAGAGCCGCCTGCGCACCGACGTGCAGACGATCGACGCCCCGTTCAACGCCGGCGCCGTGGTGCTGGACCGCAAGATCTCGGGCTTCGGCGCGGACCTGGTGCTGTCGGCCCCGCTCGGCAACCGCGCGTCGATTCATGGCCGCGTCGGCGCGGTGCAATCGCGCCTCGAGGCCGAAGCCAGACTTTCCGGCTTCATCAACTTCACCAGCGGCAACACCGCCGACCGCCAGCGCACCACCACCGTGAACGAAACCGTGACGCGCTTTGGCGTCGGCGGCGAATACATGTTCACCCCGCGCGCGGGCATCCGCGTGGAATGGGAGCGCTGGCTCGACGTCGGCAAGAAGTTCGAAATCGGCGGCCAGGGCACGACGGGCGAAGCCGACACCGACTTCTACTCCGTGGGCCTGGTCTACCGCTTCTGATTACTTCAGCAGGCCCTTGAGGGCGTCCACGGCGCCCTCGACGCCGCCCTTGCGCAGGAGCTCCACGTTGGTGAGGACCTTCTGCGCGATCTTCACCTGCAGGGTGGAAGCCACCAGCGCCGCGGCCTCGCTCGCGGTCACGCCGCCCGTGCCCTTGCCCACGTCGCGCAGCAACACGTCGGGCAGGTTGAAGTCCACGCCCTGCCCCTTCAGCGACGCATGGGTCATGGTCACCTTGCCGGCGCGGATCTCGAGGCGTTCGATCACGAAGCGCCGGCGCAGCGACGCACCCGGCGTGCCGGCCGCCGATTCCTTCGCGCCCGAGCGCCGGGCGTAGGCATTGATGTAGCCCTGGATCACGTCCAGGTTCACCGACTTGTTGCCGCGTTCGTAGTTGATGCGGGGCGCGTCCACGACGATTTCGTGGATCACGATGATGTCGTCGGTGAGCGTGAAGGGGTCGATCGCCACCCGGATCTCGTCGAAACGCGCCGCTCGCCGCGAGGTGAATCCGGGCGGGTTGCCGATCTCCAGCCCGCGGATGGCGCCACGCCCGGTGCGCGCGGAGACCTGGATGTCCTCGACACTCACGGGTGCGCCCATCACGTCCGGCGCCCAGAACTCGAGTGCCGCCTTGACGATCAGCCCGGGATAACTGAATGCGACATAAACCACGCCGGCGCCGATCGCCATCAGCAGCACCAGCAACACCAGCAATCGCTTCACCGCCTCAGCCCAGCGCCGCCAGCACCGCGCGCAAGCCCTGCGCCTCGCCGCCCATGGGACGCCCGGGACGGTTCACGTCGTTCCACGAATAGACGTCGAAGTGCGCCCACGCGATGTCCTCGGGCACGAAGTAGTCGAGGAACAACGCGCCCACGATGGCGCCGGCAAAGCCGCCCTTGCCGGAGTTGTTGAAGTCGGCGACGTCGCTGTCGAAGAGGCGGCGGTAGTTGCGCCACAGCGGCAGGCGCCACATCGGGTCTTCGGTGGCGTCGGCGGCGGCCATCAGGCCGGCGGCGAGTTTCTCGTTGTTGGCGAAAAGCACCGGCAGCTCCGGGCCCAGCGCCACGCGCGCCGCTCCCGTGAGGGTGGCGAAATCGATGATGGTTTTAGGCTTCTGCTCGACCGCGTAGGCAAGCGCGTCGCACAACACCACGCGCCCTTCCGCGTCGGTGTTGCCGATCTCGATGTTCAGGCCCCTGCGCGTGTGCACCACATCGCCCGGCCGGTACGAAATTCCGCTGATGGCGTTTTCCACCGCGGGCACCAGCAACTGCAGCCGCAGCGGCAGGTTGCGCTGCATGATCAGGCGCGCCAGCGCGATGGCATGGGCGGCACCCCCCATGTCCTTTTTCATCAGGCGCATGCCTTCGGCGCTTTTGATGTCCAGGCCCCCGGTATCGAAACACACGCCCTTGCCAACGATGGCCACGCGCGGGTGCTTCGGGTTGCCCCAGTTGAGCTCCAGCAGCCGGGGCGGCCGGGACGCCGCGCGGCCCACCGCATGGATCGCGGGGAAGTTCTGCGCCAGCAGCTCGTCGCCCACCCATTCGTCGAATTCGCCACCGAAACGTTCGGCCTGCTCACGCGTCACGTCGGACAGGTCCTCGGGGCCCATGTCCTCGGTGGGGGTGTTGATGAGGTCGCGCACCAGGCGCACGGCGTGGGCCAGTTCCAGCGATTCACGCACGCGGGGACTGCCCTCCAGCTGCAGGTCGGCCGGTTTGCGTTTGCCGCGTTTGTAGCGCGTGTACTGGTAGCTGCCCAGGTCCCATGCAAAGCCCGCGTTGTCCGCGCCGATCGCCACCGGCCCCTTGCCCAGCGCGTAACGGCCGCGGGGCAGCTTGTGCGGCAGGCTTGCCAGCGCCCACGGATCCGCGCCATCGCGTACCCCCGCCAGCACGCGCGCGATGTTGCCTTTCGCATCGGCGAGCACACACAGGCTGTTGGGCGCGCCGTCGAATCCGTTTGCTTGCGCCCAGCTCCTCTCGGCCGGCGTGAGCGATGCGAGCAACTTTGGCAGCCGCTTCGCGTCGGTTGCGAGGATCGGCACGGCCTTTTCGAAGGCCTTCTTCTCGGTGATCACGGACATGAATGGATTCGCCTGAAACGGGTGTCAGGCACCATTTTCCCTGTTTTGGGAAATGGTGTCTGACACCAGTTTTCCGTGAAGCAGGTGCGCGGCCAATCCCACGGCGCACAACGTCCACACGATCACCGCGCCGCTGGGCAGGTCGAAAGCGGTCGACGCAAGCAGGCCCGCGGCGTATCCCAGCGCGCCGACCGCCCAGGCCGCGGGCAGGCGCGCGCGCCGGAACCGCCGCGTGGCCAGCGGCGGCACGATGAGTGTGGTGAACACCAGGTACAAACCGACGAGCTGGACCGAAACCGTCACCGCGAGCGCGAAGAGCACGTAGAAACCGGTGCGGCCCATGCGGTCGCCATGACCGAACCACGCCGCCAGCACCAGCGCATACACGCCCGCCGCCCACCACAGCCGCGCCGGCTGCGCCCAGAGGATCTGCCCCACCAGCAGGTCGCGCAGGTGTTCGCTGCCATGCGCGTTGGAGGCGAGCAGGAGGATGCCGCCCGTCGCAGCCAGCACAAAAACCACCCCGATCACCGCCTCCTGCACGTCCGGCCAGATGCGTTCGGTCCACGTCAGCAGCAAGGCGCCCAGCAGCGCCGCACACAATGCGGCCACTTGCACGGCGATGCCCTCGGCCTCGAAACCGAAGCGATCCGCCAGCAACACGCCGCACCCTGCGATCTGCGCAATCGCGAGGTCGATGAAAACGATGCCGCGCGCAAGCACCTGCGTGCCGAGCGGAACGTGGGTCGCGGTGACCAGCAGCCCGGCGATCAACGCCGGGCCGAGGATGCTCCAGTCGAAGGCCGACAGCGTCACTGCGTCGCCTTGAGCAGCCGCTGGATGGTGTCGTCGAAGAGGGTGAAGAGGTCCCTGGCGCCCTCGGTGCCGCCGACGGTGAAGGGCAGCACCACGGTGGCGATTTTCGCGCGCTGCGCGAGCCATTGCGACGGACGATCACCCTGGTAGGCGGCGCGCACCACCATCTTCGCGGGCGTGCGCTGCAATGTCGCCAGCACTTCCGACAGGTGGGCGGTGGTGGGCTCCATGCCCGGCTTGGGCTCGAGCGCGGCGACCTCCGTCATGCCCAGCCACGCGGTGAGGTACGTGAACGCCTTGTGCTGCACCACGATTGCAACCCCGCGCAGCGGTGCGGCCGCCTTCTCCCACCGGGCCACCGCCTCGCTCCAGCGCGCGCCGAACGCCGTGGCCCGGGCCTGGTAGTAGGCTGCGTTGGCGGGATCCACCTGCGCCAGGCGCGTGCCGAGCGCTGCGGCGACCCGCCCGATGTTGCGCGCGTCGGCCTGGATGTGGGGATCACCCTGCGGATGGATGTCGCCGTCGGCACGGTCCAGACGCGTGGGCTTGCCCAGCAACGGCACCGCCGCGGCGGCCTCGAAGTATCCGGGCGTGCCGGGGCGCACCTTCGGGTTCGCGGCCTGCTGCACCACCAGCGGCAACCAGCCGATCTCGAGCTCCGCACCGGTGGCCACGATGAGATCCGCCCCACGCGCCTTCGCGATCAGGCTGGGGCGCGCCTCGACGCGGTGCGGATCCTGCATCGCGGTGGTGGCGACGTAGACCTTCACCTTGTCGCCGCCGATCTCCTCGGCCAGCGCACCCCATTCGGGCACCGTGGCGAAGATGGAGATGGCGGCGTGTGCGGAAAGCGCAAACATCGCGCCGGCGACCAGCAACACCCTGGAGAAAATTTTCATGGCGCCTCTCAGTACCGGTGCGCGCCGTGCGCGCCCAGGCTCAGGATGTATTGCACGAAGAACTGGTTGTCGCTCACGCCCGAGGCGAGCTCGCTGCGCGCGAACTGCAGGCGGATGCGCGTGAACTCCGACGGGTTGTAGTCGAGCATCACGCTGGCCTTGCGAGGCGCGTACGTCACGTCGTCCACGCCACGGGGATCGAGTCGGTCGTAACGCGCGCCCACGCGCCATTCGGGCATGAACTGGTAGACCCCCTGCAGGTACCAGCCGCTCTGGCGCGTGGCCTCGCGGATCCGGCCGCTGAAATATTCGCCCTGCACCTTCAGGTTCTGGCGCCCGGTTCCGTGGGGCGCGTATTTCCACACGAAATCCGCGATGCCCAGCCGGCTTGCGGCACTGGCGCCCAGCTCGTCTTCGGATCGCGTGCGCAGGTACGACACGCCCGCGCGCCAGCTTTGGGTCGCGCCGATGTCGCCTCCCGTGTGTGCGTAGAAGGCGCTCGATCCCACGCCGTTGCGGTCCCGCTCCGAGCCGGGATAGGCGTCGCCGTTGCCGGCCTGCACGCCAAGCTCCACGTAGTGGTCGATCGGCGCCAACCACTTCACCTGCACACCGTCGTTCGAATGGCGCCCGCCCAGGAAGGCCTGGTAGGCGAGCGGCGCATCCACGAAATCCCACGCGTGGGGATGCTGCTCGTTGAGGTAGCCCACTCCCGAGAGGAAGCGGCCGAACTTTGCCGACAGCCCGAACGGCGCGGTGAGCCACTGGCCGTACGCCTCCTCGACCGCGATGGAGTCTTCCGGTGTGACCGCAAGGATCAGCGTCCCGGAGAAACTGGGATCGACATTCGCGGACAACACCAGCTCCGATTCACCGAGGCTGAAGCCGCGGCGCCCGGGGCCGATCTCGCCTTCCGGGGAAAAGCCGGGGATGGCGTAACCGGAAGGCGAGCGGGACAGGTGCGCGTACGTGCCGCTGAGGATGGCGGAGATGGCGGGGTTGAAGGCGCTCTTGGAGCTGGAAGGCGCGGGCGAAGGCATTGCGGCGGCCACCGGCGCGGGTGCGGGCGCAACGGGCGTGGCGACAGCCGCCTCGGCCTGCTTCAGCCGGCGTTCGAGCGCCTGGATGCGCGCTTCGTAGGCCTCCTTGAGGGCGCGAATCTCACCGCGGATGTCGGCCAGCTCTGCATCGGGGGCGGCAAAGGCACTGGGGACCGCAAACAGCGCCATCGCAATGGCGCCGGAAAGGCAACGGAATCGGAACACGGATTTCTCCCATGAACATGGACACAAGCCGCCGCATCACGCGGCGGACCGGACGGTTCAGAGGAGAACGGGGGGAGCCTGGGAGCGGTACGCGAGCAGCGCCGCCGCGATGGCGACCTGCTGGACGTGGGTGACGCCGTCGATGCCACACGTGACCGTGGGCACCGTGGGGGCGGTGGCGGGCGCGCCGCCCGCCAGCTGCGCGCAGGTGAAACACTCGTCGCACTTGGCCGGGACGGGTTTCGAATCCTGCTTCTGCGAAAGTTTCTCGGAGGCGTGCCCGAGACCATGCAGCAGCGCCGCCTGCTGGCCGAAAACAACGGCCAGGGCGAGCCAGATCAGGAAACCGAAGGTGCGCAGCTGCTTCATCGAAACAGAAGGTTACACCTATCGGGTTCGAGCGCACGATGCCGCCGCGAGCCATTTTCCGGTCCAGGGCGAAGACGCACAGTGCTGCAACAGCGCTGGAAAGCAACTTGCGGCCTGGGTCCGGCGCGGGCACCCTTGCCCGATGCCTTACGCAGAGCTCGCCCCGCCGCCGTCAATCGCCGAGTTCGTGTATTGCACGTGGACCTTCGTTTCCGAAGGATCGATCGCCCCCGAGCGTATCGTGCCCGATGGCCGGCCGGAGCTCATCGTGCATTTCGGCGCGCCGTACGCGGAGCT
This sequence comes from Burkholderiales bacterium, assembly GCA_038203035.1. Classification (GTDB taxonomy): domain Bacteria; phylum Pseudomonadota; class Gammaproteobacteria; order Burkholderiales; family Usitatibacteraceae; genus Usitatibacter. The sequence continues at coordinate 9,295 of JBBREI010000002.1, read as the reverse complement.
GCCGGCGGACAGCCGCACGCAAACACAGCCGCGCGCGCCGGTTTTTCGGGCGCCCCATGCGGCAGGCGACGGACAGGCGATTCGACATCAACGACCTGTGGCCGGGCGAGGGCACTGGCCTGGCCGCAGAGATCGGCTGCGCGCGGGATGGCGCTGGGCGCGGTGTGATCGCCGCGCTGGTCGCGGGCCACTACGACCAGAGCCATTTCATCCGCGAGTTCCGCCGTTTCGTCGGTTGCGCGCCCTCGGATTTCTTCAACCCCGGATCGGAACTCGCCACCGCCCTGATCGATGCCTGAGGGCGATGTCGCAATCGTGCGAGTCCGGCCGTCGGGGCTGCGATAATGTCGGCATATCTCTTCCAAGGAAACACCATGTTGCGTGTCCTCGTCCTGATGTTGATCTCCACCGTCGCCTTCTCGCAGACGATCACGCAGAAACGCGTCGCCAACCCCAAGCGCGTGGCGTCCCTGGAATGGATGGCCGGCAGCTGGGTGCAGGAACGCGGCAACGAAAAGGTGCTGGAATCCTGGGTCGGCCCCAGCAACGGCACCATGGCCGCGGTGAACCTGTCGTCCTGGGAAACGGGCAAGACCTCGTACGAGTTCCTGCGCATAATCGACACCCAGGAAACGATGTCCTACATCGCCAGCCCCAGCGGCCAGGCGCCGGTGGAATTCCAGTTCAAGGAAGCCGGCAACCAGCGCGTGGTGTTCGAGAACCTCGCGCACGATTTCCCGCAGCGGATCATCTACTGGCGCGACGGCGAAAAGCTGGCCGCGCGCATCGAGGGCAAGCTGCAGGGCAAGGAGCGCAGCGACGAATGGCGCTTTTCGCCGGCCAGGCCTGCCGGTGATGGCGCGGGCGCTGGCGGCAAATAGGGCCGGCGTGGCCGGCGACCTTCATCCTCGATACGGGTTTTGATGCCCCTACCGGGGACCGGGGACGAAGTTGGTACGGTTGGGCACGTTGGGCAGGCCGCGAACGACGTTTAGCTGCGACCAGTCGCCGGTTTCGATCGCCGCGCGCAAGAGGCCCCGATACTGCACCAGCATCTGGGAATCGTACGGGCTGCTGCCGTAGAAGTAGAGGTAGTCCGGGAAGGTCTGCGCATCGCAATGGCCCTGGAAGGCGCAAGCCTGCTGCAGCCGCGGCGTATCCGCGCCGCACGGCTGGCCGTATTCGCAGGCGAGCACCAGCCACGCGTTCATGAAGGCGCGCTGGTCCACGGGCTGCTGGTCCGCGCCCAGGCGCAACGCGTAATCGCTCCACGAATTGGACAACACGCGGCCGGCGACACGGATCGCCTCCGGGTCCTTGCTGGCCAGGATCTGCTTGAGCGAATCGATCTGGGAATCCGACAGGGTGGCGGCATCCCGGCCCTGGGTGCGGCGAGCGATCATCAGGTCCTGCTCGATCGACATTGCGCGGGCGCGTGGATCACCCGCCGAGGCGGCATCGACCAGCATCTTGTCCAGGTCCGCCTGGGTGATGGTCACGCCTTCCAGGCCCTGGCAGCGATTGGTGGTGAACTCGTCGTAGGCGGCGATGCGTTTTTCCTTTTGCGGATCTCCCGGGGCGATGTTGGCCACGAAGTCATCGCGCTTGGCCTGGGGCGGCTTCCACATGGGGCGCCGGCCTTCGGTGATGTTGGCGCAGGCGCGCAGCAGCTCGTAGAGGACGAGGCGGCCTTCGGCCGTCATGCCTTCCGGGGAGCCGATCAGCCGGTCGTACAGCGCGCGGTATTGCCTGGCGCCGAGGAATTCGTTGAACAGCGTGGCCTTGACCGGCACCGCGTTGGCCGGGCGCAGCGGGTTGGGACGCGGGTCGATCGCAAGCACCGCCGAAGCCGAAAGTTTTTCCGGCGCCACGGCGCGGGCAGGTGCGGGCGCCCGGGCCGGCTCGGTGGCGGCAACGGCGGGCGCGTCTTCTCCCGGCCGGGGACCAAAGGCCATCCATGCTCCGGCGGCCACCAGGACCACCGCCATTGCGACGATCAGGCGATTGCTCATTTGTTTTCCGCGAGCACCAGTTCCGCGCCGCGTTCCGCGATCATGTAGGTGGGGGCGTTGGTGTTGCCGGATGTGATCCGCGGCATCACCGATGCATCGATAACGCGCAAACCCGCGATTCCGTGCACACGCAGCTGGTCGTCGACCACGGCGCCGGCGTCGTGGCCCATCCGGCACGTGCCTACCGGGTGGAAGATGGTGGTGCCGAGGTCGCCGGCGGCCCGGATCAGCGCCCCGTCGTCTTCCACCTCCACCCCCGGGCGCCACTCCACCGGCGAATAGCGGGACAGCGCCTTCGCCGTCATGATCGTGCGGGTCACGCGCATCGATCGCGCCGCCACCCGCTGGTCGCGTTCCGTGGCGAGGTAGTTCAGGCGGATTTCCGGGGCGGCGAGCGGGTCCGTGCCCTTGATGTGCACATGCCCGCGCGAGGTGGGCCGCAGGTTGCAGACCGACGGCGTGATCGCGGGGAACGGGTGCAGCTGTTCACCGAACTTCTCCAGCGAAAGCGGCTGCACATGCCATTCGATGTCGGGCGTGGCCTCGGACGGATCGCTGCGCGCAAAGGCGCCGAGCTGCGAGGGCGGCATGGTGAGAGGGCCGGTCTTGAAGAGGAGGTATTCCGCGCCCATCAGCGCCTTGCCGATGAAGCTGTTGGCGCGTTCGTTCAGCGTCGGGCCCTTGACCTTCCACACCATGCGGATCTGCAGGTGGTCGTGCAGGTTTTCGCCCACGCCCGCCAGCTCGTGAACGACCGGGATGCCGTGTTGCTGCAGCAGGCTGCCCGCGCCGATGCCCGAGAGCTGGAGGATCTGAGGCGATCCAATGGCCCCGGCGGCCAGGATCACTTCCCTGCGCGCGCGCGCCACACCTTGCCCCTGCCCTTCCACCATCAGCTCGATGCCGATGGCGCGTTTTTTCCCGTCGACCTCACCGACGCGCACCGCCCTGGTATGCGCCTTCGTCATCAGGGTCAGGTTGGGACGCTTCAGGGCTTCCCGCAGCCACGCCTTGCTGGCGCTCCAGCGCACGCCCTTCTTCTGGTTCATGTGGAAATAGGCGTTGCCGAAGTTGTCACCGCGATTGAATTCGTCCACCTTGGGGATGCCGGCTTCCTCGGCCGCATCGCGCCAGGCGTCGAGGATCTCCCACTTGACGCGCGGTTCCTCGACGCAGAGTTCGCCCTCGCAGCCGTGATGTTCGTTGGCGCCGCCGAAGTGGCGCTCGGCGCGCTTGAAATACGGCAGGACCTCGTCCCAGCTCCAGCCCTTGTTGCCGAGCGATGCCCAGTGGTCGTAATCCACTTTCTGGCCGCGCATGTAGACCATGGCGTTGATCGAGGAGCAGCCGCCCAGCACCTTGCCGCGCGCGTAGCCCAGGCTGCGGCCGTTGAGGCCGGGTTCGTTTTCGGTGCGGAAGCACCAGTCGGTGCGTGGATTGCCGATGGTGTAGAGGTAGCCGACCGGAATGTCGATCCAGAACCAGTCGTCCTTGCCGCCGGCTTCCACCAACAGCACCTTGTTGCGCCCGTCCCTGGTGAGGCGGTTGGCGAGTACGCAGCCCGCGCTGCCCGCGCCCACGATGATGTAGTCGTATTCGCCGAAGTTCGTCATATCGCTTCCGCTGGGGATCATACAACGCGCCATGCCGGGTTTCGCGCGCTGTCACGCAATGGACTTGTTGCAGCCCGATGATCGAGGACGCTTTTCCGGGAGCTCCCATGACCACGATGCTGGCGGACCACGAAGAGTTGATGCGACGCCTCGAGCTTGACCTCATCGACGGTTATGACGAGGAGCTCGAGCTCGAAATCGAGGACCGCACCGCGCAAGACCTCCTGGGCGGCGCCGGACGCGGGCTCGATGCCACCGCGCGCGCCGAGCGCGCGAAGTATTTCAAGGAGCTCTTTCGCCTGCAGGGCGAGCTGGTCAAGCTGCAGGACTGGGTCGTCGCCACCGGCCACAAGGTGGTCATCGTCTTCGAAGGCCGCGACGCTGCCGGCAAGGGCGGGGTCATCAAACGCATCAACCAGCGGCTGAATCCGCGCGTGTGCCGTGTCGTGGCCCTCCCGGCACCCAACGACCGCGAGCGCACGCAGTGGTATTTCCAGCGTTACGCGGCCCACCTGCCCGCGGCGGGCGAGATCGTGCTTTTCGATCGCAGCTGGTACAACCGCCCGGGAGTGGAGCACGTGATGGGCTTCTGCAGCCCCGAGGAATACGACGAGTTCTTCCGCTCGGTGCCGGAGTTCGAACGCATGCTGGTTCGCTCCGGCATCAAGGTCATCAAGTACTGGTTCTCGATCACCGACGAGGAGCAGGAATCGCGCTTCCTCGCGCGCATCCACGATCCGCTCAAGCAGTGGAAGCTCTCGCCCATGGACCTCGAGTCGCGGCGCCGTTGGGAGGACTACACGCGCGCCAAGGAGGTCATGCTCGAGCGCACGCATATCGACGAGGCGCCGTGGTGGCTGGTGAACGCAGTGGACAAGAAGAAGGCGCGGCTCAACTGCATTCGACACCTGCTGGACCTGCTGCCGTACGAGGAGATCCATCGGCCCGAGGTGCAACTGCCCGAGCGCGAGCGCGCCAAGGGCTACGGGCGCCGGCCGATCCCGGCGCAGATGCACGTTCCCGAGTTCTACTGAGCGCGCTTGCGCTTTTGCGCGGCTGGAAGCTGCTTGAAGGCGTATTCGGCCTTGAGCGCGCTGGAGCGGTCGGGATGCGGCTCGACCATCAGCAGCCTCACCGGGAGGTGCGAGCGCGTGTAGCGGGCGCCGGTGCCGGTGGCATGTTGCGCGTAGCGCGCGTGCGGATCGATTGCGATGCCGGTGTAGAGGCTGCCGTCCTCGCACTCGATCACGTAGAGGAACCAGCTCACTGCTTCGGGATGGGCGTGAGCTGCATGGTTTGCCTCTAACGTACCGGAAGCAGCCAGGGAGACGGCCCGCGGTGGAAGGTGAAATACGACCAGTCGCCGCCCTGGATCACACGCATCAGCGCGCCCTCGTATTCCAGCACGCTCTGGGCCGGGCGCGGCGCGAGGCCGTAATAAAACACGTGGTCGGGGTAGGTTGCCGCATCACACTGGCTGTTGAAGGCACACCACTGCAACACGTAGCGTGAATCGGGACCACAGGGGTAGCCGAGGTCACATGCCGCGAGGGTGAGCGTGGCGTAGATGGCGGCATAGTCCATCGGCACCTGGCTGGGCCCCGCCTGCAGCGTGAGGTTGCCCAGGGGGAGGGAAAAAACCTCGATGGCATCCACCAGCGCGCGCGGGTCCCCCGAAGCGAGCACCTTCTTGAGCGCGTCGAGCTGGTCGTCGGAGATGGTGGCCATGCGCCGGCGCGTGGGATCCGCGGGGTCGATGACCGATTCCCAGACCGCGCGCACGACCAGCTGGGCGCGCGCCTTGGCGTCGCCTGCCGCCGCGGCGGTCTCGAACAAACCCCGGACCGTGTCTTCCGTGGTCTCGATGCCCTCCAGGCCGGCGCAGGGATTGAAGTTGATCTGCTGGAAGGCGGCCAGGCGCCGGGCGCGCTGCGGCTGGTCGGCGGGCAGCGTCTCCATGAAGCGGCGTTCCGCCTCGGGGCTGTACAACCAGTCGTTGTTCGCGGGCTTCCTGCGGTTGGCGACCTTGGCGCACTCGTCGAGGATCTGGGCCAGCATGTACGACTCTTCCGCCGTCCGCGTGGTGAGCGCGCTCAGGCGGTTGTAGTGGTCCTTGTAGTTGCGGTGCCTGGCGAGGTCCTGCATCAGCGGGGACAACGCGCGCGGCTGGCCCGCGGCGCCGACGCGCGGCGGGCGGGTGACGAGCACCAGCGGGCCCGGTGGCAGGTTGGTTGCGGGAGCGGGGGCCGGTTTCGCGACTCCTGCGGCGGGGGCGCTGCGTGGGACTTCCTTGTCGCCGCCGCGCGACGACCACAGGACCACGACCACGGCCACGACGATGGCCACGACGGCGACGGTGATGGCGCGGCGATTCATGGCTGCCCGAACCCGAAGACCATGCCCGTCGGCGGGCGCGCCCGGACAAACTGGAAGTAGGACCAGTCGCCGGTCTGGATCGCCCGTGAAAGCTGGGCCTGGGCGGCCTCGCGCAGCCCCTCGAGCTGCGCGTCCGTGATGCGGGGCATCTTGAAATCCTGCCCCATCCTCATGTTGCCGTCAGGACCTGCGAGCGGCGCCCAGATGTCCTTCTCGATCAAGCGCGCCCGCGCCTTCGGGTCGCCTCCGGATGCGCCCTTGTCCAGCAGGTCGCGCACCCGGGCCTCGTTGTACTTCATAACCGCCGGATCGGACTTTGTCGGCGGCGCCTTGACGGCATCCCGCTGGCCGCAGATACGGATGATCTCAGCCAGCAGATAGTTCTCTTCCGGCGTCCGCGCAGTGGAGGCGATGAGCCGATCGTAGATCGGCTTGGATGGGCCACCCGAGTTGGCCTCCCGCATCAACGGTGAGACCCTGGAAGCAGCGGCGTAGGCCGTGGCACGAGGTGTTCCAGACGCCCCGGGGCTGATACGCAGCACCACCTCAGGCGACTGCCGCCCCTTGGCGTCGGTCGCCGAATGGTCTGCCCGCGGGGCGCCGGAAACGGTGCCATCCGCACCGCCGCGCAGGATCATCGCGCCAGCCAGCACAACAGCGGCAAGTACCAGGCCGAGGACCGCTTTTTTCATTCTGTGCAGCAAGGCCGGGACATGAAGGAATGCTAACACCCCGGCCCTGCGGCGCGGCCGGGCGGTGACGCGGATGTGGCGCGAAAACAACGGGATGCCGCAGCGGACGCGGCTCCAGCATCAGCGCGTCACGGCGACGATGCCAGTCACCTTCTTGCCGTGCAGGAAGTCGATCACCTTGCCGAGGTTGCGATCGAAGGTTTCGGGGCGCTTGAGGCTGGCGAGGTAGCGCAGGATCTCCTTCTGCCGATAGGGCGCCAGCTGCTCGAAGCGCTGGCGTGCCCCGGGATGCTTGCGCAGCGCGAGCGTGAACTCCGGCGGCTCGGGGGTTTTCCTCGGCACGCTGTCGATGTCGAGCACCACCGTCACTGCGTCGCCGACATCCACCCCTGCCGCGGCGCGCATCGGCCCATTGAGGTAGAGCCGCCACAGGCCGCGGAAGCGCACCACGTTTGCGCTGATGCGTTTGCCCTGGACGGTGCCACGGACCGGCAGCGGACCGCCATCCCTCAGGCCATCCTCGATCAGCCGGCGCACGACCGCGGCCGGCACGCGGACGTAGGGATTGATGTCGACCTTCTGGATGAGGGCGTCGAACGCGTGTGGCATCAGCGTCTGGGCAGGCGGTTGGCGGCGCGGCGGTTCTCGTAGGCCTTGAGGTGTGTGAAGGCGAGCGAAAGCAGCGTGGCGTCGGCGCCATGCCGGTTCGCGCGCTCGAGCATCCAGCCAACGATGTGGTCGCTCTCCACCTGTCCGCCGCCCTCGAGGTCGCGCAGCATCGAGGCGCTCCACAGGCCCTCGGGATCGGTCAGGCGCGCGGTGGCGCGTTCGATCGCCTGGGGACGCGGATCGAAGCCTTCGCCTCGGGCGATCTCGACGTTTGCATCGAGCGCGCGCTGCATCGCTTCGCGCCCGCCGGGTGCGGCCATGATCTCGCGCACGTTGCCGCGGAAGAGGCAGGTGATGGCGGCGAGAGCGGAGAGGAACACAACTTTCTCCCACATCTCGAGGCCGATGTCCTCGGAGAGCACCGTGTCTATTTTTGTCTTCGCGAGCTCGGCGGCAAACGCCTGGGCGCGCGCCGATTTCGTCTTGTCCCGCTCGCCGAACACCAGGCGCTGCAACGGGTCGGCATGCAGGATGCTGCCGTCGGGGCGCAACATCACGTTGATCTGGCAGGTGCCACCCATGACGCTGGCCGCGCCGAAGCGCGCATCGAGGCGCTCCATGTGTGCAATGCCGTTGAGCATCGGCACCAGCGCCGCGCTGCCCTGCATGGCCGGCGCGATCGCGTCCATCGCCGAATCGAGGTCATAGGCCTTGCAGGTGAAGAGGACGATGTCGTAGCCCGCGTTCAGCTCGCCGGCGAGGACGGTCTTCACCGGCATCTTCAGGTTGCCCTTCGGGCTCTCGGCCACGAGGCCGTCGCGCGCCAGCACCTCGCGCCGCTTCGGCCGCACCAGGAAGGTGACGTCGCAGCCCGCTTCCGCGAGCCTGCCGCCGAAATATCCGCCGATGCCACCGGCTCCGAGTACAAGTGTTTTCATGGTTCTACCTGGGGGAAAACTGGTGTCAGAGACCACTTTCGCGGCCGGCAACCGCCGGCGAAAGTCGTCTCTGACACCAGTTTTCTACATGTTCGATTCGGCGAAGGCTCCACGCTTCACCAGCGTGTCGATATCCTTCAGGGTGGTGAGCAGCTCCTTCATGCGGGCCAGCGGCCAGGCGTTCGGGCCATCGGAGAGCGCCTTCGAGGGATCCGGGTGGGTTTCCATGAACACGCCGGAGACGCCGGCCGCGATCGCCGCGCGCGCCAGCACCGGAACGAATTCGCGCTGGCCTCCCGACGAAGTTCCCTGGCCACCCGGCAGCTGCACCGAATGCGTGGCATCGAAAACCACCGGGCACTTCGTCTCGCGCATGATCGCGAGCGAACGCATGTCGGAAACCAGGTTGTTGTAACCGAAAGAGGCGCCACGTTCGCAAACCATGATGTTGTCGGCGCCGCTCGCCTCGCGCGCCTTGTCGACGACGTTTTTCATGTCCCCCGGCGCGAGGAACTGGCCCTTCTTGATGTTCACGGGTTTGCCGGCGCGCGCCACCGCGTGGATGAAATCCGTCTGGCGGCAGAGGAAGGCCGGGGTCTGCAGCACATCGACGAACTGGATCACGGTGGGCACTTCCGCTTCCGTGTGCACGTCGGTGAGCACCGGCACGCCGATCACCTTGCGCACCTTGGCGAGGATCTCGAGGCCCTTTTCCACCCCGGGCCCGCGGAACGACTTGCCCGAGCTGCGGTTGGCCTTGTCGTAGCTGCTCTTGAAGATGAACGGGATGCCGAGCGCCGACGTCATCTCCTTCAACTGGCCGGCCACATCCATCTGCAATTGCTCGGATTCCACCACGCAGGGACCGGCGATCAGGAAAAAGGGTTTGTCGAGGCCGACTTCGAAGCCACACAGTTTCATTTCTTGAGTCTCGCGAACTTCGTGACGTTTGTTTGAAACACAGAGGACACAGAGGACCCAGAGGATTGCGCGGGGACACAAAGGGAAAGAAAAAAAAATTGGGTTGTTAGGGGGGGGGCGGGGGGGGAGGCGCG
>JBBREI010000001.1:0-109012 GCA_038203035.1 Burkholderiales bacterium | reverse complement strand
CCGGACAGGGCGATGGCCATGCGATCGAGCGCAAGCTCGCGGCAGCCGGTGAGGACGCTTGCGGATTCCTGTGAGGACAGGCGGGCTCTGGGCCGGGGGTGGCCTTCCAACGGAACGACGTTGCCGTTCTGTGTCATTTCCCTACCGCCTTTCTGGCAGCCCCGCTGTCGTAGGGCGCCACGGGCGCCCCTTAGACCGGTAACTTTGCGTCGCCACCTTTCGATGGCTTTGCCGTTTCAGAAATCCCGCGGTCGACCAAATAAACCCGGGAGGGACCCGTCGGTCCCGCCTGTGTTTCAAATGTCATCCACGTGGCCGATCATCACCCGCCGGCCGGGACCGGTCAATGCCGTCTGTCGGCCCCGGGGCGCCGGATATCCCGGCGGAAGGGCAAGGGGCCTGGCCGCTATACTCCCGGCATGCCGATCCTCGTCTGCGGTTCCCTCGCCTTCGACACCATCATGGTGTTCCCGGACCAGTTCAAGAAACACATCCTGGCCGACCAGATCCACATCCTCAACGTCTCGTTCATGGTCCCCGACATGCGCCGGGAATACGGCGGGACCGGCGGAAACATCGCGTACAACCTGAGTCTCCTCGGCGAGGCGCCGCTGCTGATGGCGACCGCCGGGCACGACTTCGGTCCGTACGCGGCGCGCCTGGCGGGCCTGGGCATGTCCGCCGCCCACGTCCGGGTGCTGGAGGACCAGTTCACCGCACAGGCCTTCATCACGACCGACATCGACGACAACCAGATCACCGCCTTCCATCCCGGCGCGATGATGTTTTCACATCGCAACCGCGTGGCAGACGCGCCCGGTGCAACGCTCGGCATCGTTTCACCCGACGGGCGTGACGGCATGATCGAACATGCGCGTGGTTTCGCGGCGGCTGGCATCCCGTTTGTCTTCGACCCGGGGCAGGGCCTGCCGATGTTCTCCGGGCGCGAGCTGCTCGATCTCATCGCGGGCGCGCGGGTGCTGGCCGTGAACGACTACGAGGCCCGCGTCGTCGAGGAGCGCACCGGCAGGAAAATCGCCGAGATCGCCGCCACCATCGGCGCCGTGGTGGTCACGCGTGGAGCCGAAGGCTCCAGCGTCCACGCTGATGGCGGGGAGATTCGCGTCGCGGCCGTGAAACCCGACGCGGTGGTCGACCCCACGGGGTGCGGCGACGCCTTCCGCGCCGGCCTGCTGCATGGCATGGCGCACGGATGGGGCTGGGAGAAATCGGCGCGGCTGGCCTCGGTGATGGGATCGATCAAGATCGCCCATCGTGGCGGGCAGAACCATTCACCCGCGCGTGGCGAGATCGCGAAGCGACTGCACGACGCGTTCGGCGAGAACCTGTGAAGGAGGCTTTCATGGAACGATTCATCCGGGTGGCCGCGGCCACCGCCATCGCGCTGGCGCTCGGCGGCTGCGCGTATAACGCCGGCAGCGCGGATTACCGCGCCTACGAAGTTCGCGGCGAGCAGTCGGTGCGCTTCGGCGTCGTGGAAACGGTGCGGCCGGTGCGCATCCAGCCGGGCGACACCGGCATCGGCAGCACCGCGGGCGCCTTCATCGGCGGCGTGGCTGGCAGCAACGTGGGCGGCGGCAGCGGACAGATCCTCGGGGCCATCGGCGGGGCGATCATCGGCAGCATCGTCGGCCACAACATCGAGCGGCAATCGAACGAGGTGCCGGGCGTCGAGGTCACGGTGCTGCTCGATTCGGGCAGATACGTCGCCGTGGTCCAGGGTGCCGACGAGGCTTTCCGCCCCGGCGATCGCGTGCGCATCCTTTCCGGCCGCAATTCGACGCGCGTGACCCATTAACACGCGCGCCGGCCGCGGCCTGCGCGCGTTGCGCTGGACGCGGCTCGTGCTGCACACGGCCGCCGGCGCCGCGATCCTGCGGCTGGTATTCCCCCGCGCGAAACCGGCACGCAAGCGCGCCCTGGTGGGCTGGTGGTCCGCGAAGCTGCTGCGTGTCGCGGGCGTCACCGTGCGGATCGAAGGCACTCCACCAGAAATGACCGAGGCCGGCGCCATGATCGCGGCGAACCACGTCTCGTGGATCGACATCTTCGCGGTGTCGTGCGTGCGGCCCACGCGTTTCATCGCGAAGAGCGAGATACGCGACTGGCCGATCGCCGGATGGGTCGCGGAGCGCGCCGGGACGATCTTCATCCGGCGCGAGCGCCGTCGCGACACCGCGCGCATCAACGACCTGGTGCATGCGGCGCTTGCGCAGGCCGATCGCGTGGGGCTGTTTCCGGAGGGCACAACCACCGAGGGAGACCAGCTTCTCAAATTCCACTCGTCGCTCTTCGAGCCCGCCGTCGCCAACGGGGCCCACGTGCATCCGTGCGCGATCCGATACGAACACGCCGACGGCACGTTGTGCCTCGCGATGGCGTATGTGGGCGACCTTTCCTTCATGCAATCGCTGGGGCTGGTGATCCGCCAGCGCGGCGTGATCGCCCGGCTGGCTTTTGCCGCACCCATCGACACCGCGGGGTTGGGCCGGCGGGAAGTCGCCGCGGCCGCGCAAGCGGCGGTTGCTAACCTGCTGCGGCTGGAGGCGCAGGTGGAGGTGGAGCGCAGCTCACCTCGAATATCTTCCGGTCCTCCAGGCGCGCTCCGGTAAGCGTGCGCCCCCAGACACAGCCGCTATCGAGCGCCAGCAGGTCGAGGCGTATGCGAACACCCAGGGCGGACCAGTGGCCGATGACCATGGTGTGGTCGGCGCTTGCGCGGCCCGGCATGTCGAACCACGGCGTCATGCCCTCGGTGGCATCACCGGGATCGGACTTGAACTTGAGCACCATGGAGCCGCTGCGATCACATACACGCAGGCGGGTCATGGCGTTGATGATGACGCGCAAGCGATCCATGCCGGTGAGGCCGTCGCTCCAGGCGTTCGGCTCGTCGCCGTACATGCGCGCGAGGAGCTGGCGGTAGTCGGGGCCACGCAGCCAGGCCTCGACCTCGCCCGCCAGGCCCTTGGCACGCTCGACCGACCATTCGGGCAGCAGGCCCGCGTGCACCATGGCGAAGTTTCCCTCCACATGCAGCAGCGGCTGGCTGCGAAGCCAGGCGATCAGCTCGTCGCGATCGGGCGCGGCCAACACGTCTTCCATGGTGTCGCGCTTGCGGCGCCTTTCGATGCCTTCGGCGATGCAGATCAGGTGCAGGTCGTGGTTGCCGAGCACGGTGACGGCGGCGGCGCCGAGGGATTTCACGAAACGCAGGCAACGCAGGGAATCGGGGCCCCGATTCACCAGGTCGCCCACGAACCAGACGCGGTCTGTCGCGGGATCGAAACGCGCCGCGTCCAGCAAGCGTTGCAGCGGCTCGAAGCAGCCCTGGAGGTCACCGACGGCGTAAGTGGCGATGTTATTTGGCCGTGCCGGCCAGGTAGTCGACCGCCGCCCTGACCGCTTCGTCGGAAAGCGCGGCGTTGCCACCCTTGGGCGGCATCGCGCCCTTGCCCTTCAACGCAGAGGTGTGAAGCGCTTCCATACCGGCTTTCAGGCGCAGCGCCCAGGCCGCCTTGTCACCCAGCTTCGGCGCGCCCGCGACTCCGGCGCCGTGGCAAACCGCGCAGACCGCATCGTAGGTCGCCTTGCCGCCGCCACCTTCGAGCGCCTTGCCGGACGCGGGCGCAACGGCGACCGCTGCCACCATGGGCGCGGCAGCGGCGGGTGCGGGTGCATTGGGGTCCACTTCCACCTTTGCGACCGGAGCCAGGCGCCTGGCCACGGCTTCCGGCGACATCGACGCATCACCCTTCAGCGAGCGCGATCCATAGGAGCCCACAGCGAGCTGCACCACCATGATGATTCCGATCACGAGCGCCACCGCGCCCACAGCGATCGCGATTGCGAGCGTCACGGGGTTGCTGCCGCCCTGGTTATCGTTCTTGTGATCGTCGTGGGAGCCGGACATGTTTTCCTCGGAAATTCGCGCCAATGGGGTGTGCAATTGCAACACGGATTATATCGCTTAACCGCTGGCGGGCAGGGGTGCGCATTGGACGCGAACCATCGAACTCATTTAGAATCCGATAGATACGCGCCCGTAGCTCAGCTGGATTAGAGCACTGCCCTCCGAAGGCAGGGGTCGCACGTTCGAATCGTGTCGGGCGCGCCAAACTTTCGCTGTTCCACGCCGGCGCCCGCAGCCGCAACCCTTGCTGGAACCATCCGGCGCCCAAGGGGTCATCATTGACCCGCTCTTGCCTTGAGCAATTTTCCGATCCCGCGGCTTCGAGCAGGCGTCCAGCCTTCGCGCGGTCATCGCTCAGCACTGGGAGCGCGCATTGAACCGCCGACAAATCCTCATTGGTGTTGGAAGCTTGGCAGCTCTTGGCGCCGGGGCAGTCCATGTCGGCGCCAGACAGATGGGGTCATCATCGGACTATAACGATGCTGCGAGAGCCATGCGCTCGCTACTGTCGGCACAACCCAAGGCGCGGGATCTGATCCGGTACGCCACGCTCGCGCCGAACGGCCATAACACGCAGCCTTGGCGGTTCGCGCTTGCCCCGCGCCAGATCACGATCCAGCCAGACTTCTCCCGCCGGACGCCGGTGGTCGACCCCGACGACCATCACATCTTTGCAAGCCTCGGCTGTGCCGCAGAAACGCTCGCACTTGCCGCAGCCGCCCGCGGTCGCCCCGGTGAACTGAGCTTCGATGATGCAAACGGCGGGTCGATCAACTTCGCCTACCGCGATGCGGCCCCTGCGGGCTCTGCTCTGTTCGACGCCATTCCACAGCGGCAATCGACCCGCGCCGACTATGACGGTCGAGCGGCAAGCCCGGCCGATCTCGCAACACTTGCCGCCGCGGCGGCAATTCCCGGCGTCGATATGGTCCTGGTCACGGACCGGCCACAGCTGGACCGGATCCGCGATCTCGTCGTGGCGGGAAACAGCGCGCAAATGGGCGACCCGTCCTTCATCCGCGAACTGAAATCGTGGCTGCGCTTCAGTCCCGCGCGAGCCCTGAAGTCGGGCGATGGCCTTTGCAGCGCGGCAAGCGGCTCCCCGTTTCTCCCCGAATGGCTCGGTCCACCCTTCTTCGACATGTTCGTCACGGCCAAGTCGGAGAACGACAAATATGCGGGCCAGTTGCGGTCCTCGGCCGGCGTCGCCGTCTTCTTCGGCGCACAGGACAACCGCGAGCATTGGGCGCTGGCGGGCCGGGCCTGCCAACGCTTCGCCCTGCAGGCGACGGCGCTCGGGCTGAAAATCGCCTTCATCAATCAGCCGGTCGAAGTCCCGGCGTTGCGCCCCGAACTGGCGGCGCTGGTCGGAATGCCGGACCGGCGCCCGGATATCGTCATGCGGTTCGGTCATGGTCCAAGCCTGCCCTATTCGGTTCGCCGACCGGTGGAGACGGTCGTAACAGCGTGACGACGCCCTTCACCCCCTCCAGCTTCACCGGGTGGCTGCTCGTTCTTTTCCCGGCGACCTCCCTCACGCAGGGCCTGTATTGGCAATGCGCCTTTGCGCTCGCGCTTTGGGTCACAGTGGCGGTGATTCTGCGAAGTCTGCAGCGTGCGCCCGCGCCGCGTAGGCGCACCGCATCGCGGGCGGTGGGAGCCGACGCTCGGGTGAAGGCAATGGAAGATGTCTGAGGTCGATCAACAAATCCGGGCGCGCCTTCCGGCCGCTGTCTACGACCTCGCCATGCGTCTCTGCGTGCAGCAGGAAGAAAATCGATCGAGCGTGAGGCTGACGCAGACGGGACGGATGAAGCGCAATCTCGACTCCGAAGCATGGATGGCGTTCACGGCAATCCAGGCGATCTCCACGCGGACCTGCGAGTTCGACTGGCGGGCGAAGGCCGGCCCCTTTGGGCTGGTCTGCGCGCGCGATGCTTTGGTGAGGAGTGAAGGACGGTTCGACATCATGGCGCTCGGGTTCATTCCGATTGCCCGCGCCAAACACACGCCTGCGCTCGTGCGCGGCGAGTTGATGCGCTACCTCGCCGAAATCGCATGGGCGCCGGACGCCATCCTGTGCAATTCAGCGCTTTGCTGGCGTCAGGATGGCCCTGATACGCTGTCGGTCAGCGCGGGCTTTGGCGAGACCGCATCGGAAGTCATGCTCAGCCTCAACAGCGACGGGCGGATTTCAGGTGCTTTTGCGCCCGATCGACCACGCTCGGCCACAGAGCCGTTGTTGCCCACGCCTTGGCGCGGACGATTTTCCGACTATCGACGTCACGCAAACTTGTGGCTTCCGTTTGCAGGCGAAGTCGCCTGGGAGATCGACGGAAAGGAAAACCGCTATTGGCAATGCCGGATCGAGCACTGGGAGGCGCTCGCCGAATTTGGCCATACCGACGAGGCGTGAAAACCGGCGCCAGGCCCGCTCGATGGCGCCTGCTACCAGTTTCATCAACGCTGGGGCGCCAACCGAACCTGTGCCCGCCTCGCGGGCATTTCCCGCCAGCTGACTAGTCGCCCGCCGCGCGCGCGGGCGGCACGGCCGAAAGCCGCGGCCGCACCTGCGACTGGTATTCCGGAACCCAACGCTTGAGGTCGCGACGCACTTCGGAGTCCGTCGGGATGCGTTCGGCGGCGCGCAGCCATTCGAGCAGGCCACCGAGCCAATCGGGGTCCACCTCGCGCGCCTTCGCGATGCGCAGCTTCGGGTGCGGCGTGGGGCGCGTGTGCTCGTCGTCGGCCAGCAGCTCCTCGAACAGCTTTTCCCCGGGCCGCAGGCCGGTGTAGACAATGCGGATCTCGCTTTCCGAAAGCTCCGACAGGCGGATCATGTCGCGCGCGAGGTCGATGATTTTCACCGGTTCGCCCATGTCCATCACGAAGATCTCGCCGCCCAGGCCCATGCTGCCGGCTTGCAGAACCAGCTGCGCGGCCTCCGGGATCGACATGAAGTAGCGGACCATCTCGGGGTGCGTCACGGTGACCGGGCCACCCTTGTCGATCTGTTCCTGGAACTTGGGGATCACGCTGCCCGCGCTCCCGAGCACGTTGCCGAAGCGCACCATCTCGAAACGCGTGCGGCTTTCGGCCTGCAGCGCCTGGCAGACCATTTCCGCGAGGCGTTTGGTCGCCCCCATCACGTTGGTGGGGTTGACCGCCTTGTCGGTGGAGACGAAGACAAATTTCTTCACCCCGTATTCGATCGCCGCGCGCGCGACGACGTAGGTGCCGAGCACGTTGTTCTGCACCGCTTCCCAGGCGTTGGCCTCCTCCATCAGCGGCACGTGTTTGTACGCGGCCGCGTGGAAGACGAGCGAGGGGGAATACTGGTGCATCACCTGGTTCACGCGACGGATGTTCTTGATGTCGCCCACCACGCTCGAGACCGGCAGTGCCGGGAAGGCTTCGCGAAGCTGCTCGTCGATGCGGTAGATCGCGTATTCGTTCATCTCGTAGAGCACGAGCATCGCGGGCTCGTAGGCCGCGATCTGCCGGCACAGCTCCGAGCCGATGGAGCCGCCCGCCCCGGTGACGAGGATCACCTGGCCGGTGATGAGTTCGTGCAGGCGCGCATCGTCAAGCGTCACCGCATCGCGCTTCATCAGGTCTTCGACCGCCACCTTGCGGATGCGCGCGGGCGAGCCCTTGCCCTGCGCAACGGTATTGAGGGTGGGCACCGTCATCACCGAGACCTTGGCGCGCTTGCAGATTTCCACCACGCGGCGGCGGCCCTGGTAGGTGACGGAGGGCATGGCGATGATCGCGTGGCGCAGCTTCAGGCGCTGCGCGAACCGCGGCAGGTCTTCCAGGCCACCGATCACGCGCACGCCGTGCAGCAGGCGGCCGCGTTTTTTCTCGTCGTCGTCGAGCAGGCCGACGACGCGCCATTCGTGGCTGCGCGAGAGCTCCTTCACCAGGCCCACGGCGGCATCGCCCGCCCCCATGATGGCCACCGGGGTGCCTTGCTCTCCGCCGCGCCCGTAGAGCGACCATTCCTTGAACGAGCGGAACGCCATGCGCGCGAGCGACATGAGCGCGATAAGGAACATGGGATAAAGCAGGTACTCGCGCCATCCCAGGCTTGCGTCCAGGCCCGCCACACGCAAGGCGAGCGACAGCGTGACCGTGCCGGTGAGCACCGCAAACACGATGCGCTGGATGTCCGGCAGGCTGGTGTAGCGCCACACGCCCTGGTAGATGCCGAAGAAGACGTTGACGGTGACCTGGAGTGGGACGGCGAGGGCGAAAACCGCAAGCAGGTTCTGCAGCTCTTGTTCCCCGAGGCCGTTCACGTCGAGCAGTGCGGCCGCGGCCACGACCGCAAGCGCCAGGGCGACCCCGTCGTACAAAGCTGAGGCGAGGGGGCGGGCGTCGATCTGCGGAGTTTTCATCGCTGAGTCCAGGCAGTGGGAGGATGCTTCACGGCGCCGCCTGCGGATTTCTTGTTGTTTTGCGATCTATTGCGTAAAGCGCCAGCGAATATGCCGCCGACCAGCCCAAAATTATACCGCATTGCAGCAAAGGCCCTTCCGACCTCAGGACCAGCGCGCTTGCCCCCGCGGCCAGCATCAACCCGTAAGCGCACACCGCCAGGCGGCGGTGCGACCAGCCGGCCAGCACCAGGCGCTGGTAATAGTGGGTCCGGTGCGCGCGCAAGAACGCCTCGCCGCGCACGATGCGGTGCAGCAATGTCACCGTGGCATCCACAATGAAGGGCGAAAACACAAGCACCGGGAACACCCAGGGCCAGGCGCCACATGCCACGCCGTACGCGCCCAGCGCGCCCGCGAGGAAGCCCAGCGGAATGGAGCCCGAATCGCCGAGGAACGCTCGCGCGGGCGGGAAGTTGTGCAGCAGGAAGCCGGCGCTGGCCGATGCAAGGACAAGCGCCGTTGATGCCAGCATCGATTCCTGCGCGGATGCTGCGGCCACCGCATAGAAGGCGAAGCCCAGCGCGGACATCCCACCGGCCAGGCCGTCCGCGCCGTCCATGAAGTTGAAGAGGTTGGCGCCCCATGTGATGGCGACCACCGCAACAAACCATGGCAGGGCGCTCGCCGGATCGCCCGGGGGGCCGGAAACCGCCCACATCGCGGCAAATGCGGCCAGGCCGTGGGCCGAAAGCCGCACCCGCACCGGGAGGCTGCGCAGGTCGTCCACGAGACCGACGCACCAGAGCAGGAAGGCGCAACCCAGTATGGCCGCCAGCGCGCCCACGGGCTGCAGGATGGCGAGCGCGAGGGTGCCAGCGAGGATGCCGATGCCGCCGATGCGCGGCGTGGGAACCGAGTGGAGGGAGCGTTCGTTGGGGTGGTCCCAGAGGCGCTTCACCCAAGATGTGTGCAGCACCGCGGCGATGGCAAGCCACGCGATCACACCGGGAAGGAGGGCGAGCCCAAGATGCTTCAATGCCGACCCCGGGTGCGATATCCACGGACCATCTCCTCGACCGCGTGCTCGATAGAGACCCGCGCGGACCATTGCAGTTCCCCGACGGCGGCCGAGGGATCCCCCAGAAGCGATCGAGTGAGCCGGCGAGCCTTGGCCGCCTGTCCCAATAACGCCGCTGCGGCCTCGATGGCTGACGCAGGCACCGGGAAAAGGCGCCTCGGTCGCCCCAAGGCATCCCGCATCAGGGCCACGGCCCGGGCGGTTGAAAGGCTCTCGGGATGGGCGCCGATGAAGGTCCGCCCCGCCGCCGCGGGGTGTGAAACACACGCGTGCAGCAGCCTTGCCAGGTCGTCGACGTGGATGAAGCTGCGCGGCGCCGTGAGGGAAGCGAAGGGCAGCGGCAGCGGCGTATCAGCCAGGCGCAGCAGGGCGGCAAGGTTTGCGCGCGCCCCGGCGCCATAAACCAGCGGCGGGCGCACCACAACAACCTGCAGCGGGGAGCCCGCGGCCACCTGGGCCAGCGCCTGCTCCGCCGCCCATTTGGACCGGGCGTAGGCGTCTTCCGGAGCGGGAGCATCCGACGGCGCAAAGGGCCGTTCCCGCGTCTCCTCCCCATGGACCTTGATGGTGCTGAGGAAAACCAGTCGGCGCGCGCCGGCGGCGACCGCCGCCTGCGCGAGCGCACGTGTCTTGTCGACGTTGTCGCGAACAAACGATGCCTCGTCGGCCGCGCCGTGCGCCCGCGCGGCCAGGTGGAAGATCGTTGCGCCGCGAAGGTCGGCGGCGCCCATGCGATCGCGCCAGTCAGGCGCCGCAAATGAAAGCGCCTGGATCGGCGTGGCGAGCAGCGGCACCAGCGCGCGACCGATGAAGCCGCCCGCCCCGGTGATCACGACGCGATGAAGCGGCTCGTACATGGAGAGCCCTGAAACGAAACGGGCATTCCCAGGGGAATGCCCGTTCGTGGTGAATCAAACGATCAGGTACAGGTCGTCGGGTTGCGCACCGAGATGCTGACGGTCGTAGCGCCGTCCGTGACCGTGACTAACGAGGTCACGGTGCCGACCGGATTGTTGGCATCGAGATTGCGCGTCACCTGCACCGTCCGGCCCACGGCCGTCACGATGATGTCCGGATCGGAGCTGATGGCGCTGACGGCAGCCGCCGGATCCGCCCCACCCACGATCAACACGTTGGCCGATTCGCCGCATGTGAGGGTCAGGTTGGTGGGAATGGCACGCAGCGGCGCGGCCGGCGGATCACCTTCGCCCAGTTCGGTTGTCACCGTCACCGTGCCTCGGGCGTTGTTCGAATCCGTCACCACGATGGTCGCGTCGGTCAGGCAGATGTTCGGGCTGCCCGCCGTCAGCGTGAAGCGCCCGGGCTGGGTGCTGCTGGTGGACGGCGTGACCGTCACGCTGCCGAAGGCACTGGTCGCCGTGTAGGGCGGAACGCCGTCGAACACCAGGAAGTCGGCCTGGCCCGTGCCGCAGGAGGCCGAGTCCGCGCCGCTGAACGTGACCTGGTCCGGCAGGATGGTGAGCGTGGTGGCCGCTTGCGGCGCCATCTGGATGACGAAGATCTGTTCCGTCGAGACGCCCGTCAACACGTCCGTGATGCGGAACACGCCGATCTGCGTGGGCACGTTGTTGTTCACGCGGAAGATGGCGCTGGTCTTGCCTTCGTGGTCGGTCACCACCGTGACGCTGTTGCCGACGATTGCGCCACCCGGCGAGAAGACCCACTGGAAGGGCCCGCGCAGGATGTCGAGTCGATACTGGCGGTTGCCGATCAGCGCGCCGTTGAAGTTGGCCTCGATTCGCACCGCGGTTTCCCCGCCCGAGCAGGCGGAGGGCGTTGCGGTTGCGGTGGCAGGGCAGTTGGACGTGTAGAACACGCCGTAGCCGGTGAGGAAGTTCTGCGCGACGCGGACGGTGGCGGTGTTGAAGCCGTTGCTGGCATCGGTCACGGAAACAACCACCGAACGAACGGGCAGTTCACCGGGCGCGGAGCCCACGTCGATCACACCCGGGTTGCTCGGGATGACCGTGAAGTTGTTGTCGTTGAGCTCGCTGGGAACCGGCAGGATGCCCGGCTCGCTGGAAACGAGCCGGTACGGGCGGCGTCCGCCCTGGACCGTCATGACTCCGGGCATGCCGGCGTAGAAAGTGGCATTGAGCGGCAGTAGCAGCAGGTTGCCGCCCGTGTTGGTGGTGCCGGCTCCGCCGCCTCCGCAAGAACCCAGCAGGAGGGCCCCGGCCAGCATGATCGCGCTACCTACTAGAGAGGTACGCAAGGAGTGGAATTTCACGATGTTCCCCTTTTTCCGTTGCCCGCCGGTATTAAATCTTCATAAATTAGCGGGTTATCGCGGGTTATTAAAGCGCAACTTTCAGTTTGGCGCAAGTAGAGATTTCCGGGGGTTCAGCAAGGGCCCAATCCTGGGCCCGACAGGATTATGTTTACCGTCTTGGGGGTCTTGCCGTCGCTCAGCGTCCCGACCACCGTCACGGTTGTGGCAGGCGGGGTCGGGATAAGCGTCCCCGATCCTGCCGCTCGCTGCGCGGAGGCGACGCTGCCAGTGACAACCAGGTTGACCGCGGTATTTCCCGACGCCGCAAAATACGTTCCCTCGCCTCCAGTCAGGGCAAAGTTCCCCACCGCCTGGCACGAATTCAGCGTGACCGTCCTGGGTGACACTTCGAAGGCGGGATCGACAGGATCGGGCGGCGTCACGGCGGAAAGCGCGTTACTCGCCGTCACGCTGGCCGTCGCGCCGCTGGAATCAACAACCGCGATGGCCGAACCTGCCGAGCACTGACCAATGGCCGTGATCGTGAATCGCCCGCCGCTGCTCGTGACAACGGTCGGACTCACGTTGAACGAGCCCGGTTGCGAGATCTGGTATGGGGGGCGCCCTCCGAACACGATGACGTCGGCGGAAATGCCGGACGCGCAGGTATTCGCCGCGACACCCTGGAACGTGATCGTCGCGGGTTGCGCGTTGAGCGGCGCATTGCTCGAAGGCGCGATGGAGAAACTCGCGCGCTGCGTGAAGCCCGAGGAAAGGTCGGTGACCTGCAGCAGCCCCGTCTGGGATAGCGCATCCGAAAGCACGCGCACGCGCATGCTCGCTACGCCGGACTGGTCACTCGTGGTGGTGCCGGAAACCGAAAGGATTTCCGGCGCGCCCGGCGCGGAAGTGATGATGCGGAACTCGCCCGACACGACATCGAATCGCACCGTGCGGTTGGCCAGCGGCAGGCCCGATTGCGAGAGCTGCACTCGCACTTCCGCATCGCCACCGGCGCAAACGGATGTCCCGCAGGCCGCCGATTGGCTGGCGCTGGGGGTGACCGTGACGACGTTGCTCACCGTGCGCGGCTTGACCGTAAGCGTCGCGCTGATCGGGGTTGCCGTCCCGGTGTCGCGCACGCTGAGCGTGACCGGAGTGTCCACGGAAACCGGCCCGGGAATGACGGTGAGCGCGTTGCCGGTGAGGGTGCCCGAGATGGGTACCGCCAGCTGGTCGCTGGAAGTGATCAGGTAGGTGCCGGTGCCGCCGGTGACGAGGAACGTGAACGGCGAATCCGCGTAGAGCGTCGCCGTCGAAGGGGCGATGGCCAGGGCCGTGGCCGTGGGCGGCGTGGTGGGCGCGGAAACCGCGCCGCTGCCACACGATGAAAGCAGGCCGAGCGCGGCAAGCGCCAGGAGTAAACGCGCGAAAAGGCCCGGGCGGGCGGCGGCAAAGGCGGTCAACGAGGCTCCCTGGACTGGTTTGTTGTCGCGCCGCAATTGTCCTCGCGGCGTTGACGCGATTCTACTGACAATAGTCCCCCGGGGCATGTGGCGAAATCGCGCGGCAAACGCGGGCATTTTTATTGCGGTGCACCAAAGCGTGCGATAGGATGGTTGTCCCGCCCGATTCCTGCCTGCCCGCCACGGCCAACAGCCGCTGCCGGTTCACCGAGCAGCCCGGCGGCGCGGCCAAAAGCCTTGCTGTGCCCACGCCCGTGTTCCGAAGCATCGATGGACGCGGCTACCATTGCGTAACGAGGTGCATCGACATGGATTCGAAAGCCGGCTTGCCGCCGAAAAAGCAGGGCCTGTACGACCCCCGCCACGAGCACGATGCGTGTGGCGTGGGTTTTGTCGCGCACATCAAGGGGCGCAAGTCCCACGACATCGTGCAGAAGGGCCTGACCATCCTCAACAACCTGCGCCATCGCGGCGCGACGGGGGCGGATCCCCTGCACGGCGACGGAGCGGGGCTGCTGGTGCAGATCCCCGACGCGTTTTTCCGCGAGGAGATGGCCAGGCAGTCGGTGAAGCTGCCGAAGGCCGGCGCCTACGGCGTGGGCATGGTGTTCCTGCCGCGCCATCCGGCGGCGCGCGCGGCGTGCACGCACGAGATCGAACGCGCCATCCTGAACGAAGGCCAGAGCCTGCTGGGATGGCGCGACGTGCCGGTCGACGATTCCACCCTCGGCCCCACCGCGCGTGATTCCATGCCCGTCATCCGGCAGGTGTTTGTCGGCGCCGGCCGCGGCTCGCTCGACCGCGACGCCTTCGAGCGCAAGCTCTACATCGTGCGCAAGAGCTCGGGGCACGCCATCCGGGCGCTCGGCCTGTCGAATGCGGAAGGCTTCTACGTCCCGTCGCTGTCCCAGCGCACCATCGTCTACAAGGGCATGTTGCTGGCCGAGCAGGTGGGCCCGTTCTTCAAGGATCTCGCCGACAAGCGCTTCACCTCGGCGCTGTGCCTGGCGCACCAGCGCTTCTCCACCAACACCTTCCCGACGTGGGACCTGGCGCATCCGTTCCGCTATATCGCGCACAACGGCGAGATCAACACGGTCCAGGGCAACCTCAACTGGATCAAGTCGCGCCAGGCGACGATCCATTCCAAGATCCTGGGCGAAGACCTCGACAAGGTGTGGCCGCTGGTCTACGACGGCCAGTCGGATTCGGCCTCGTTCGACAACGCGCTCGAGCTGCTGGTGATGGGCGGCTACCCGATCGCGCACGCGATGATGCTGATGATCCCGGAAGCCTGGGCCGGCAACCCGCTGATGGACACCAAGCGGCGCGCATTCTACGAATACCACGCGGCCCTGATGGAGCCGTGGGACGGCCCCGCGGCGGTCGCCTTCACCGACGGCAAGTTCATCGGCGCCACGCTCGACCGCAACGGCCTGCGTCCCGCGCGCTACTTCATCACCGACGATGACCTCATCGTGATGTCCTCGGAGATGGGCGTGCTCGACATCCCGCAGGAAAAGATCATCAAGAAGTGGCGCCTGCAGCCGGGCAAGATGCTGCTGGTGGACCTGGAGCACGGCCGCATCGTCTCCGACGACGAGCTCAAGCGCGACCTCGCGGCCCAGCGTCCATACCAGGACTGGCTCGACCGCACGCAGATCCGCCTCGAAGACATCCCGACGCCGGACGTGGTGCCGACGCCGGATACCGACAAGCTCCTGGACCGCCAGCAGGCCTTCGGCTACACGCAGGAAGACCTGAAGATGCTGATGACGCCGATGGCGCTCGCCGGCGAAGAGCCGATCGGCTCGATGGGCGACGACACGCCGCTCGCGGTGCTGTCCAATCGCTCGAAGCCCCTCTACGCGTATTTCCGCCAGCTCTTCGCGCAGGTGACCAACCCGCCGATCGATCCGATCCGCGAGCAGCTGGTGATGTCGCTGGTGTCGTTCATCGGCCCGCGCCCGAACCTGCTGTCGATCGATTCGACCGAGCCGGTGATGCGCCTGGAAGTCTCGCAGCCGATCCTCACGTTCGAGGACATGGAGAAGCTGCGCCGCGCATCGACCTTCACGCAGGGGCACTTCAAGAGCGACATCCTGAGCATGTGTTACCCGGCCGAATGGGGCGCCGAAGGCATGCAGCCCGCGCTCGCGCGGCTGTGCGCCGATGCCGAGGACGCGGTGCGCAAGGACACCAACATCGTGATCCTCACCGATCGGTCGGTGTCGCAATCGCTCATTCCCATCCCGGCCCTGCTGGCCACGGCCGCCGTGCACAACCACCTGGTGCGCGCGGGCCTGCGCACCCGCTGCGGCCTGGTGGTGGAAACCGGCAGCGCGAGGGAAGTGCACCACTTCGCGTGCCTGGCCGGCTTCGGGGCGGAGGCGATCCATCCGAACGTGGCTTTCGCCACGCTCATGGACATCCGCGACGGCCTGCCGCAGAAGATCGACGAGATGGAACTGGTGAAGCGCTACATCAAGGCCGTTGGCAAGGGCCTGCTCAAGGTGATGTCCAAGATGGGCATCTCCACCTACCAGTCGTATTGCGGCGCGCAGATCTTCGAGGCCGTGGGCCTTGCCACGCCCTTCGTCGACAAATACTTCACCGGCACGCCGACGGCGGTCGAAGGCGTGGGGCTGGAGCAGATAGCGCGAGAGACGTTGCGGCTGCATCAGCTGGCCTATTCGGACGCCCCGCTCTACCGCAACCAGCTCGACCCGGGCGGCGAATACGCCTACCGCACCCGCGGCGAGGCCCACATGTGGACGCCGGACGCCATCGCCAAGTTGCAGCACGCCACGCGTTCGGGCAACACCGCGACCTATCGCGAATATTCGGCGCTCATCAACGAGCAGACCGAACGGCTGCTCACGCTGCGTGGCCTCTTCCGCATCAGGGAAGCGGACCGGCCGATCGCGCTCGATGAAGTCGAGCCCGCGAAGGACATCGTGAGGCGCTTCGCCACCGGCGCCATGTCGCTCGGCTCGATCTCGCACGAGGCCCACTCGACGCTGGCCATTGCGATGAACCGAATCGGCGGGAAGTCCAATACCGGCGAAGGCGGCGAGGACCCGGTCCGCTACCAGAAGATGGCCAACGGCGACTCGATGCGCTCGGCCATCAAGCAGGTCGCGGCCGGGCGCTTCGGCGTCACCACCGAATACCTGGTCAATGCCGACGACCTGCAGATCAAGATGGCGCAGGGCGCCAAGCCCGGCGAAGGCGGCCAGCTTCCCGGGCACAAGGTCTCGAAATACATCGCCAAGGTGCGCCACACCGTGCCCGGCGTGGGCCTCATCTCGCCCCCGCCGCACCACGACATCTACTCGATCGAGGACCTGGCGCAGTTGATCCACGACCTCAAGAACGTCAATCCGGCCGCGCGCGTCTCGGTGAAGCTGGTAAGCGAGATCGGCGTGGGGACCATCGCGGCCGGCGTGGCCAAGGCGAAGGCCGACCACGTCACGATCTCCGGCTTCGACGGCGGCACCGGCGCCTCGCCGCTGTCCTCCCTCAAACACGCCGGCAGCCCCTGGGAGATCGGCCTGGCCGAAACCCAGCAGACCCTCGTGCTCAACAAGTTGCGCGGGCGCATTTGCGTCCAGGCCGACGGCCAGATGAAAACCGGCCGCGACGTGGTTATCGGCGCGCTGCTGGGCGCCGACGAATTCGGCTTCGCCACGGCGCCGCTGGTGGCGCAGGGCTGCATCATGATGCGCAAGTGCCACCTCAACACGTGCCCGGTCGGCATCGCCACGCAGGACCCGGAGCTGATCAGGAAATTCGCCGGCAAGCCCGAACATGTCATCAACTACTTCTTCTTCGTCGCCGAAGAGGTGCGCGAGCTGATGGCGAAGATCGGCGTGCGCAAGTTCGAGGATCTCATCGGCCGCACGGAACTGCTCGACGTGCGCGCCGGGCTCGAACACTGGAAGGCGCGCGGGCTCGATTTCTCGAAGCTCTTCCACCGTCCCCAGGTGGCCCCCGGGATCGCCGTGCGCCAGGTGGAAACGCAGGACCACGGCCTGGCGAAGGCGCTCGACCATGAGCTGATCGCCAAGGCCTCGGCGGCGCTGTCCTCGAAGAAGGCGGTGGCGATCGAAAGCCGCATCTACAACCGCAACCGCACCGCGGGCGCCATGCTCTCGGGCGAGGTGGCGCGCCGGTACGGCCACGCGGGCCTGCCCGACGACACCATCCACGTGACGTTCAAGGGCACGGCGGGGCAAAGCTTCGGCGCGTGGCTCGCGCACGGCATCACGTTCGAGCTCGAAGGCGACGCCAACGATTACGTGGGCAAGGGCCTTTCGGGCGGACGCCTGGTGGTTTACCCGCCCAAGGCCTGCCCGATCGTGGCCGAGGAAAACATCATCATCGGAAACACCGTCATGTACGGCGCGATCAGCGGTGA
The DNA here is from genome assembly GCA_038203035.1 of Burkholderiales bacterium. Taxonomy (GTDB): domain Bacteria; phylum Pseudomonadota; class Gammaproteobacteria; order Burkholderiales; family Usitatibacteraceae; genus Usitatibacter. Next base: position 91,499 of record JBBREI010000001.1, on the reverse strand, counting down.
AGCGTATTTCCGCGGCGTCGCGGGAGAACGCTTCTGCGTGCGCAACTCGGGCGCCACCGCCGTCGTCGAGGGCGTGGGCGACCACGGCTGCGAATACATGACCGGCGGCACGGTGGTGGTGCTGGGCGCCGCGGGGCGCAACTTCGCGGCGGGCATGTCGGGCGGCATCGCGTACGTGCTCGACGAGGAAGGCGATTTCACCCAGCGCTGCAACATGGCGATGGTGGAGCTGGAGCCGATCCCGGAGGAGGAAAGCGCGGCGGCCGAAGGCGGCAGCGGCGAGCTCGAAACCCACGGCAAGGTGAAGATCGACCACGTCGCGGGCAACGACGTGGACATGCTCAAGGGCCTCGTCCAGCGCCACCTGCTCTTCACCGGCAGCGAACGCGCGCGGCGCGTGCTCGAGAATTGGGCGGCGTACCTGCCCAGGTTCGTGAAGGTGATCCCGGTGGAGTACCGCCGTGCGCTCGCGGAGATGGCGAAAGAGCAGTCGCGCGACGACCCGCCGACGCCGCGGGCCGAAATGCGCGCGAACGACTAATGACTCTCACCAAGACTCTCTCCCACGCCACGTTCCACTGCCTGGGCGCCCGAGGGAGAGGGAGAAAATAAACATGGGAAAAATCACCGGCTTCATGGAAATCGAGCGTCACGACCGGCCGTACGCGCCGGTCGCCGAGCGCGTGCAGTTCTACAAGGAGTTCGTGCGGCCGCTGCCCGAACCGGAGATGAGCAGACAGGGCGCGCGCTGCATGGACTGCGGCATACCGTTCTGCCAGACCGGTTGCCCGGTCAACAACGTGATCCCGGACTGGAACGACCTCGTCTATCGCAACCACTGGCGCGACGCGCTCGAAATCCTGCATTCGACCAACAATTTCCCCGAGTTCACCGGCCGCGTCTGCCCCGCGCCGTGCGAAGCGTCGTGCACGTTGAACATCAACAACGACCCGGTGGCGATCAAGTCGATCGAGCAGGCGATCATCGACAAGGGCTGGAACGAGGGTTGGGTGCGGCCTCAGCTGGCGCACTCCAGGACCGGGAAGAAAGTCGCCGTGGTGGGCTCCGGGCCCGCGGGCATGGCATGTGCGCAGCAGCTTGCGCGCGCGGGTCACGACGTGACGCTGTTCGAGAAAAACGACCGCATCGGCGGCCTCATGCGCTACGGCATTCCCGATTTCAAGATGGAGAAACACCTGATAGACCGCCGCGTCGAGCAGATGAAGGCCGAAGGCGTCACGTTGCGCACCGGCGCACATATCGGCGTGAACGTGCCGGCCGGCGAGTTGCTGGACAAGTTCGACGCCATCGCCCTCACGGGCGGCTCCGAAAAACCGCGCGACCTTCCCGTTCCCGGCCGCGAGCTCGACGGCATCCATTTCGCGATGGAATTCCTGCCGCTGCAGAACAAGGTCGTCGCCGGCGACAAGGTCGCCGACCAGCTCACCGCCACCGGCAAGCACGTCGTGGTGATCGGCGGCGGGGATACGGGCAGCGACTGCATCGGCACCTCGATCCGCCAGGGAGCGCTTTCGGTCATGAACTTCGAGCTCATGCCGATGCCACCGGAGCAGGAAAACAAGCCGCTCACCTGGCCGTACTGGCCGCTCAAGCTGCGCACCTCGTCGTCGCATGAAGAAGGCGCGGAGCGCGACTTCGCCGTCGCCACCAAGGCCTTCCACGCCAGGGATGGCCGCGTCGACAGCCTGACCGCGTGTCACGTCACCTGGGTCAAGGACGAAAAGGGCGCGATGGCCATGAAGGAAGTACCGGGAACGGAGTTCACCATCCCGGCGCAGCTGGTGCTGCTGGCGATGGGCTACGTGCATCCGGTGCACGAAGGGATGGTCGAGCAATTCGGCGTGGCGAAGGACCCGCGCGGCAACGTCAGGGCGGCCACCGACGGACCGGGCGCCTATGCCACCTCCATTCCCAAGGTGTATGCGGCCGGGGACATGCGCCGCGGCCAATCGCTCATCGTCTGGGCGATCCGTGAGGGCCGGCAGTGCGCGCGCGAGGTCGACGCTTTCCTGATGGGTAGCTCGGAGCTGCCGCGCTGAGAGCCAGGCACCAATGGCGTGGCTGAAGATGGTGCTGGTCGCCGCGCTCATCGCCTACGTGCTGGTGGGCGCGCTGGTGTGGCTTGCCCAGGAGCGGCTGCTGTTCTACCCACAGCCCTCGGGCCCCACGCCCTCGCCGCCGCCGGGCTGGGTGATGGAGCAGGTGCACCTCACCGCGGTCGACGGCACCGCCCTTTCGGGCGTCCTGGTGAAGCCGCCGGGCGAGCGTGTCCCCCTGGTGATCTATTTCGGCGGCAACGCCGAAGAGGTGACGGCGTTCGCGCCGGCCACCGGCCAGCTGTACGGCGATCGTGCCGCACTGCTGGTGAACTATCGTGGATACGGCGCCAGCGCGGGCAGTCCCGGTGAAAAGGCGCTGGTCGCCGACGGGATCGAGATCTTCGACTGGGCCACTCGCCGTGCCGACATCGACGGCTCGCGCGTCGCCATTCACGGCCGCAGTCTTGGCTCCGGCGTCGCGGTCCAGGTGGCCGCCGCGCGGGCGCCGCGCTGCGTGATCCTCACGTCGCCATTCGATAGCGCCCGGGCGGTGGCCCGGCGCGTCTATCCCTGGCTGCCGGTTGGCCTGTTGATGCGCCACCCGTTCGATTCTGCCGCCGTGGCCCCGCGCCTGAAGATGCCGGTGCTGATCCTCATGGGCGACGCGGACGCCATCATCCCCATGGCGCACTCGGTCCAGCTCGCGGGCCTGTGGGGCGGGGTCGTGGAGCGCAACGTGTTCGCGGGGTTCGGGCACAACGACATCGGCGTCAATCCGAAGTACGAAGAAGCGATCCAGGCGTTCCTTTCGCGCTGGCTCTGATCCTCCTCAACCACCAGCCCCTCACCGCGCTCGATCACCCTCACCCGGCCCGATCACCAAGCGTGCGAAAATCACGGAATGAAAAACGATACCTTCCTGCGCGCGCTGATGCGCCAACCCACGCCGTACACGCCGATCTGGATCATGCGCCAGGCCGGGCGGTACCTCCCCGAATACAACGCGACGCGAAAGCAGGCGGGCAGCTTCCTCGCGCTCGCCAAGACCCCCGAGCTCGCGTGCGAGGTGACGATGCAGCCGCTGCGCCGCTTCGCCCTCGACGCCGCGATCCTTTTCTCCGACATCCTTACGGTGCCCGATGCGATGGGCCTGGGGCTGTATTTCGCCGAGGGCGAAGGGCCGAAGTTCGAACGTCCCCTGCGCACCGAATCCGACATCGCCGCCCTCGCCGCGCCCGACCTCGACCGGTTGCGTTACGTATTCGACGCCGTTTCCCTCATCCGCCGGGAACTGGACGGAAAGGTGCCGCTGATCGGGTTTTCCGGCAGCCCTTTCACACTCGCCTGCTACATGATCGAAGGCGGCGGCAGCGACGACTTCCGCCTGGTGAAGTCGATGCTTTATTCGCGTCCGGACCTGCTGCACCGCATCCTCGACATCAACACGCGCGCGGTCACCGCCTACCTCAACGCCCAGATCGCCGCGGGTGCGCAGGCCGTGATGGTTTTCGACACCTGGGGCGGCAGCCTGTCGGACGCCGCGTACCAGGAGTTTTCACTCGCCTACTCGCGGCAGGTCCTGAGCGGCCTGACCCGCACCGCCGAAGAAAGGGTCGTTCCCCGGATCCTGTTCACCAAGGGGGGGGGCCTCTGGCTGGAAAACATGGCCCTGTCGGGCGCCGACGCCCTCGGGGTGGACTGGCAGACTCCGCTGGGTGAGGCGCGCCGCCGGGTCGGAGACCGCGTTGCCTTGCAGGGCAACATGGACCCGATGGCGCTTTTTGGTCCTCCCGCCGCGATCGAAAACGAGGCGCGGCGGGTCCTGGACGCCTACGGCGCGGGCCCCGGGCACGTTTTCAACCTCGGCCACGGCATCTCGCAGTTCACCAATCCTGACCACGTCCACACGCTGGTGGAGGCGGTCCACAAGATCTCCACCCGGGCCCACGCGGGGTAGGGCGTGTCAAGACAATTATTTGTCGTGATGTGATTGCTTATTCACATGTGTCTTGTTCTCACCTCTCTTACGCGACGAATTGCGCGTCGATGTCGTGAATTCCAGAAAATCCTGTGAATTCATGGGGCTACGCGATTGTGCGTCGCAGGATAACGTGCGCAACTTCGGCGGGGTTGTTCGGGAAACTTGTTTCCCGAACACCTATGCACAGACTTATCCACAGGCTTTCCACCCCGTCCGGCGAGGCTTTTTCGGGGCGTGAGAATCCTGCGTATTGCCCTCGATGTCCCGCTCGACGAGGCGTTTGATTTCCTGCCGCCCGCCGAGGGCCAGGCGAGCCTTGGAAGCCTCGTGGTGGTGCCTTTCGGGCGGACCCGCAAGGTGGGGGTCGTGGTGGGCGAAAGCGCGGAAAGCGCCGTGCCGCCGGAGCGGCTGAAGCCGGTCGAAAGCGTGATCGCGGACGTGGCGGCCTTCCGGGCCGACGAACTCGAGCTCTTCGAGTTCTGCTCGTCGTATTACCAGCGCGGCCTGGGCGAGGTGATCGCAGCCAGCCTGCCGCCGCGGCTGCGCCAGGTCAGCCGTCGGCCCATCGCCACCCCGCAGGACGAGGCCAGCCACCCCAGCCTGAGGTCCACCCACGCCCTCTCGGCCGACCAACTGGCCGCGGTTAAGGCCATCGACGAGGGCCGCGACCGCTTCCACCCCGTGCTGCTCCATGGCATTACCGGCAGCGGCAAGACCGAGGTCTACCTGCAGGCGATCGCGGGTTCACTCGCCAAGGGGCGCCAGGCGCTGCTGCTGGTTCCCGAAATCGGGCTCACCCCACAGTTCGAGGAACACGTGCGCAGCCGCTTCCCCGGCACCCGCGTGGTCTCGGCACACAGCCACCTGGGCGAGGGCGAGCGCGCGACCGGCTGGATCGCGGCGCAATCTGGCGCGGCGCGGATTGTTCTCGGAACGCGGTTGGCGGTGTTGATGCCGTTTCGCGACCTCGGCATCATCATCGTGGACGAAGAGCACGATCCTTCATACAAGCAGCACGAGGGACTGCGTTATTCGGCACGCGACGTGGCGGTGCGCCGGGCGCAGCGCCTGGCGATCCCGGTGGTGCTGGGATCGGCCACGCCGTCGCTGGAAAGTTACTCCAACGCGCTCGAGGGCCGCTATCTGCTGGCGCGACTGCCGGAGCGCGCCGCCGCGGGAGCGGCGCTGCCGCGGGTGTCCCCCGTGGACACCCGCGCGGACCGCCCTCGCGACGGGGGTCTTACCTTCGCGCTGCTCGAGGCGATCAAGGCGCGCATCACCCGCGGCGAACAGTCGCTGGTTTTCGTCAACCGGCGCGGCTTTTCCCCGGTGCTTTTCTGCCGCGCGTGCAACTGGCATTCGACGTGCACACGCTGCACCGCCAACATGGTCCTGCACCTGCGCGACCGCGAGCTGCGGTGCCACCATTGCGGCCGCAGCGAACGCGTCCCCGCGAAGTGCCCGCAGTGTGCGGCTGCGGACCTGGCACCCGTCGGCCAGGGGACGCAGCGCGTGGAGGAGACGTTGCGCGAGGCGATCCCGCAGGCGCGCATCACACGCGTCGACCGTGACTCCACCTCGCGCAAGGGCGCGCTCAAGGACGTGCTCGACCAGGTACGCGCGCGGGAGATCGATGTCCTGGTGGGAACACAGATGCTGGCCAAGGGACACGACTATCCTCACCTCACACTGGTGGGTGTACTCGACGCCGACAGCGCGCTCTTCAGCGCCGACTTCCGCGCCGAGGAGCGCCTGTTCGCGCAGCTGGTGCAGGTGGCGGGGCGGGCCGGGCGCGGCAGCACGCCGGGCCAGGTGCTGATTCAGACCGACTTCCCGACGCATCCGCTTTATGCGGCCGTCGCCAGCCACAACTACGAGCGCTTCGCGGCCGTGGCACTGGCGCAACGCCGGCTGGCCGGCTTGCCTCCCGCCAGCCACCTGGCGCTGCTTCGTGCCGAATCGAAAAAGGAAGGCGAGCCCGGCGAGTTCCTGCGCGCCGCCGTGGACATCGCGCGCGCGCTCTCGCCGAAGGTCGAGGTGTTCGACCCGGTTGCGGCCCCGCTCGAGCGCAGGGCCGGTTTCGAACGCGCGCAGCTGCTTGTGCGCGCCGCATCGCGCGCCGAGCTGCAACCCTTCCTGCGGGCGTGGCGCGATGCGCTGCTGGCGGGCGGGGACCGCCGCGTGCGCTGGTCCATCGACGTCGACCCGCAGGAGGTGTGAGGGGAAACGAGGCTGCCGGCCCGTATAATGAACGGTTCGCAATCAAGCCCTTGCCTCGTGTCCTCCCCCGACCAGAAAACCCGCCTTCGCGAAAGCGTGCAGCGCATCGTGAGGGAAAAATTCCCCGAGGCCGGCGACTTCGAGGTCGACCTCGAGCGGCCCAAGAATCCGGACCACGGCGATTTCACCACCAACGCGGCGCTGCAGCTGGCCAAACGCGTCGGCAAGAAGCCACGCGAGGTGGCCGAGGCGATCACCGCGGCGTTCCAAGGTGTCGAGGGCGTCGCCGGCACGTCGGTCGCCGGGCCCGGCTTCATCAATTTCACCCTGGCCGTGGAGTCGCGCTTCAACGTCGTGCGGGAAATCCTCGCCGGCGACGCGAAGTTCGGCCGCACCGATGCGCGCCACGGCGAAAAGATCATGGTCGAGTTCGTATCGGCCAACCCCACCGGGCCCCTGCACGTCGGGCACGGTCGCCAGGCCGCGCTGGGCGACGTGATCTCGACGCTGCTCGAGTGGCAGGGCTGGCGCGTCACGCGCGAGTTCTACTACAACGACACGGGCAACCAGATCGCCAACCTGGCGCTTTCGGTGCAGGCGCGCATCAGGCAGGCGCGCGGCGAATCGGTCGAGATGCCCAAGGACGGCTATCTGGGCGACTACATCCGCGAGATCGCGCGCGAATACGCCTCGGCCCACTTCGGCGACGTGGCGGGCAACAACCTCGAGCAGATCCGCGCCTTCGCGGTGGACTACCTGCGCAAGGAGCAGGACGTCGACCTCAACGCCTTCGGCGTGAAGTTCGATTCCTATTTTCTCGAGAGCTCCCTTTATGCCGACGGCAAGGTGGACGAAACCGTGGGCGCGCTGCTCGCGGCCGGACACACGTACGAATCCGCCGGCGCCATGTGGCTGCGCACCACGGATTTCGGCGACGACAAGGACCGCGTGATGCGCAAGTCCGACGGCACGTATACCTACTTCGTGCCGGACGTGGCCTATCACCTCCACAAATTCCGCCGCGGCTTCGGCCACGTCGTGAACGTGCAGGGCGCGGACCACCACTCCACCGTGACGCGCGTGCGCTCCGGCCTGCAGGCGCTCGAGATGGGCATCCCCAGGGGCTACCCCGACTACGTGCTGCACCAGATGGTCACGGTGATGAAGGGCGGCGAGGAGATGAAGATCTCCAAGCGCGCGGGCTCCTACGTGACGGTGCGCGATCTCATCGACGAGGTCGGCCGCGACGGCGTGCGCTATTTCTTCCTCATGCGCCGCGTGGATTCGCAACTGGTCTTCGACATCGACCTGGCCAGGAGCCAGTCCGACGACAATCCGGTGTATTACGTCCAGTACGCGCACGCGCGCATCTGCAGCGTGCTGCGCGAATGGGGCGGCGACATCGCGTCGCTCGCCGGCGCGGACGTCTCGCGCCTGACCTCGCCTTACGAGGCCGCGCTCGCGCAGAAACTGGCGGAATTCCCGCAGATCCTGGCGCGAGCCGCGGCCGAATTCGCCCCGCACCTGGTCACCTACTTCCTTCATGACGACGTGGCGGCACGCCTGCATACCTACTACAATTCCGAGCGTTTCCTCGTCGAGGATGAGTCGTTGAAGCTCGCCCGCCTCGCGCTCGTCGCCGCGACGCGACAAGTCCTCGCCAACGGCCTGGCCGTGCTCGGCGTGAGCGCTCCCGAAAGAATGTGATGCCCAAGGATTACAAGGACGCCCCGAGCCCACGCGCCGAAAGCCGGCTGAACCATCCGCTGTTGCTCGGCATGATCATCGGCCTGCTGCTGGGCATCGTGATTTCGCTTGCGGTGGCGCTCTGGCTCAATCGCCTCTCCAACCCGTTCATGGAGAAAGGCAAGCCGGTCGAACCGGTGTCCAAGATCGCGCCCGCCCAGCCTCCCGCGCCGGCCGACGCCGCCAGGGCGGCCGAAAAGGCGGCGCAGGGCAAGGCGGCGGCTCCCGCGCCGGAAAAGGCCGAGAAGGCCGCCAAGGGCAGCGAGCGCCCGCGCTTCGAGTTCTACCAGATCCTGCCGGGCGACAAGGAAGTCTCGGACAAGGAAGTGAAGGCCGCGGCCGCGCCAAAGGCCGTGCCGCCCGCCCCCACGGCCCCCGGGGCCACCAAGCCGGGCTCGTCGCCGGCCGTGCCCAAGCCGCACTCGGGCGATATCTACTGGCTGCAGGCCGGGGCTTTCAGCGAGGAGCGCGAGGCTGACAACCTTAAGGCGAAGATTGCGTTAACAGGTCTGGAAGCCACGGTTCGCCCGGTCACCATTCCCGACAAGGGAACGCTGTACCGTGTGCGCCTGGGCCCCTACCAGAGCCTCGATGACGCGAACCGCAACAAAAGCACCTTGTCCCAGAACGGCGTTGCCGCGGCGATCATCCGGACCGCCGAAGAACCCAAGAAACCGTAGAAGGAATCGTCCATGTCCCTGCGCAAGTTACTGGCCACCGCGGCCGCCACGTTTTGCCTCGCGGCCCCTGCCGCGTTTGCACAGCAATACGCCACGCTCAACCCCTCGCAGCCCGCCGATGGCGGGGGCAAGATCGAGGTCCTGGAGTTCTTCTGGTACGGCTGCCCGCATTGCGCAACCCTCGAACCCACGGTTGCCGCCTGGGCGAAAAACGCCCCGAAGGACGTGGTGTTCAAGCGGGTGCCCGCGATCCCGAGCGATGCATGGGGTGAAATGGCGAAGGTCTTCTACACCCTCGAGGCCATGGGTGTGCTGGAGCAATACCACCAGAAGGTGTTCGACGCCGTCCACAAGGACAAGGTGAACATCGGCAACAAGAAGCAGCGCGAGGAATGGCTGGTCAAGAACGGCATCGATCCGGCCAAATACAACGAGGTGGAGAAATCCTTCTCGGTCGCCACCAAGTTGACGCGCGCCAAGCAGCTCACCTACAACTACAAGGTGGACAGCGTGCCGCGCGTCTTCGTGAACGGGAAGTACTTCACCTCGGCGGAGCAGGCCGGCGGCGCGCAGAACGTCTTCGTGGTTGTCGACCAGCTGATCGGCATGTCGCGCAAGGAAGCCGGGGCCGCAACACCTGCCGGCGCCCCCGCCAGGAAATGATGGCGTGAAGGTCTTCCTCACCGGGGCCTCGAGCGGCATCGGTGAGGCGCTCGCCCGCCACTACGCGGGGCAGGGCGCCACGCTGGGCCTGCTGGCCCGGCGCGAAGACCTGCTGCACAAGCTTGCGGACAGCCTCGCCGCCCCATGCGAGGCCTACCCCGCGGATGTGCGCGACGCCCGCGCGGCCAACGCCGCGGCCGCGCATTTCATGTCTCGTCATGGCCCGCCCGACATCGTGATCGGCAACGCCGGCATCTCGATCGGCAACCTCACGGAACACCCCGAAGACCTCGAGGCCATGCGCGAGGTGCTGGAAGTGAACGTGATGGGGCTCGTCACGACGTTCCAGCCCTTCGTGGCGCCGATGCGCACACGCGGCACGGGCCGCCTGGTGGGCATCGCGTCGGTGGCGGGTTTCCGCGGCCTGCCGGGCGCCACCGCGTACAGCGCTTCGAAGGCAGCGGCCATCCGTTATCTCGAGGGGCTGCGCGTGGAACTGCGGGGGACGGGCGTGGGCGTCACCACGATCTGTCCCGGCTACATCGCCACCGAGATGACGCGGCGCAACCCCTACAGGATGCCCTTCATGATCTCCGCCGATGAAGCTGCGCGCCGCTTCGCGCATGTCATCGCCAGGGGAAGCAGCTACGCGGTGGTTCCGTGGCAGATGGCGATCGCCGGGCGCATCCTCGGCGTGTTGCCCAACTGGCTCTACGACACGTTTGCCGCGAAGGCGGGACGCAAGCCGCGCCGGGCCTGAAACTCAGCGGTGCAGGTCGTCCACCCAGGTCACTTCCTCGGGCTTGTCGACCCCGGTTCGGGTTCCTCGCTCATAACCTCTCCGTTTCACTTTGCGTGGGCCGCCACACCAGCAGCCGTCTTTCCGCGCCGGTCACCACGAAATCTAGCACCAGCGCAAAAGCCGTGAGCACCAGGATGCCTGCGAAGACGGTGTTGATGTCGAAAGCGCCCTCGGCCTGCTGGATGAGGTAGCCCACGCCGCGCGCGGAGCCGAGGTATTCACCCACCACCGCGCCGACAAACGCCATGCCGACGGCGGTGTGCAGGCTGGAGAATACCCACGACGTCGCTGAAGGCAGGTAGACATACCTGAGCAACTGGCGGCGATTGGCGCCGAGCATGACCACGTTGTTGAGCACCACGGGGCTGACTTCCTTCACGCCCTGGTAGACGTTGAAGAATACGATGAAAAACACCAGCGTCACGCCGAGCGCCACCTTCGACCAGATGCCCAGGCCGAACCAGACCATGAAGATGGGCGCCAGGACGACGCGCGGCATCGCATTCATGGCGGTGATGTAGGGATCGAACAGCGCCGAGGCCATGGGCGAGAGTCCCAGCCAGAGCCCGACGGCGAGACCCAGCACCGATCCGATCACGAAGGCGAGCGCGGTTTCCTGCAGCGTGACCCACAGGTGCTGGTAGATGGCGCCCTCGCTGAACCAGACCCAGATCACCTTGAACATCTTCACCGGCTCGCCGAAGAAAAATGCCGCCCGGTGCGGGTTGTCCCAGACGACGGGCGGCAGGATATCCGGGCTCGACAGCAGCTGCCAGAGCGCAAAGATCCCGAACAGGATGAGGGCCTGCCAAAGGCGCAGGAAACGCATCAGGACGCCACCCGGTTGCGGGTCTGCTTATAGCCCTTCAGCACCTCTTCCTTCATCGAGTGCCAGATCCGGTCGTGCAGCTCGACGAAGCGCGCGGTGTGGCGGATCTCGGAGACGTCGCGCGGACGCGGCAGGTCGATCACGAACTCGCCGATCGGCCGCGTGGCCGGCCCCGCGGACAGCACCACGACGCGGTCGGAAAGCGAAATCGCCTCCTCGAGGTCGTGGGTGATGAAGATCACGCTCTTGCGGTCCTGGCTCCAGAGCTCGAGCAGTTCGTTCTCCATCATCTGGCGCGTCTGGATGTCGAGCGCCGAAAACGGCTCGTCCATCAGCATGATCCGCGGATCGAGGATCAGCATCTGCGCCAGCGCCGTGCGCTTGCGCATGCCGCCGGAGAGCTGGTGCGGATAGCGGTCGCCGAATCCAGCCAGGCCCACGCGTTCCAGCCATTCCCCGCCCTTGCGGCGCGCAGCGTCGCGCGCCACGCCGCGCAGTTCGAGGCCCGCGGTGACATTGGCGAGCGCGGTGCGCCAGGGCATCAGCGCTTCCGCCTGGAACATGTAGCCGGCGCTGCGGTTGATGCCCACGAGGGGCTCCCCGGCGATACGGATGCTTCCGGAGGATGGCCGGAGCAGGCCCGCGGCCACGTTGAGCAACGTGGACTTGCCGCACCCGGTGGGCCCCACGATGGAGACGAATTCGCCTTCGCCGATATCGAGGCTCACGTCCTTCACGGCCGTGTAGGAGCCGGCTGCGCCGCGGCCGGCGAAGGTGCAGGTGATGTTTGCGAACTCGACCGCAACTGTCATGTCATGCCTGATCGTGATGTTCGCGTTCTCGACCGCGACTGCCATGTCGTGCCTGCTCGTGTTGAGCGGCGGGAGTCCGCTCCAACACGGTTCCCGCTGTCCACCACGAGCAGACTTTCCCCTATTTGTATTTGGCGTTGGCCTTCTTGACGTACGAATTGTCGAAGGTCGACGCGAGGTCGATCTTGCCCGCGGCGATCACCGAAGGCTCGAACTGGCGCAGCACCTTGTAGACGTTTTCGGCCGCCTTCATCGACAGCTCGCCGGTTTCCGAGAAGCCGATCATGTTCTTGAGCAGCGCCTCCTTGTAGAGCGACGGGTTGCCGGCCTTGTATTCGGCCGGCATGACGTCGACGATCTCCTGCGGCGTGGCCTTCGCGATCCACTTGTCGGCGCGCACCATCGCGTTGACGACCGCCTGGACGGTGTTCGGGTTCTTCTTGATGAACTCGTCGGTGATGTAGATCACGGAGGCGTGGTAGTCGCCGCCGTAGATCTCGTTCATGCCTTTTTCGGTGCGGCTGTCGGCGACCGCAACGAACTTGCCCGTCGATTCCAGCTGCGTAAGCACCGGATCCAGGTTGGAGATCGCATCGATCTCGCCTTTCTCCATCGCGGCCACGGCGCCCGCGCCGGTGCCCACGCCGACGATCGCGACGTCGGTCGGCTTGAGCCCGTCTTTCGCAAGCAGGTTGTTCACGAACATGTTGGTCGAGGAGCCCGGGGCGGTCACGCCGATCTTCCAGCCCTTGAGGTCCCTGGGACCCTTGTATCTGGCTGCACGCTCCTTCGACATCACCAGCGCAATCGAGCTGTACTTCGCCTGCAGCACCACCGCCTTGATCGGCTGCTTCTTCGCGGCCATGTTGATGGTGTGCTCGTAGGCGCCGGAGACCATGTCGGCGCTGCCGCCCACCAGGGCCTGGAGCGCGCGCGCGCCGCCGGCAAAATCGGGGATCTCGACCTCGAGGCCCTCTTCCTTGAAGTAGCCCTTGCGCTCGGCCACCGTGAGCGGCAGGTAGTAGAAGAGGCTCTTGCCCCCGACCGCGATGGTGAGCTTCTTCTTCTCTGGCGCCTGCGCTGCGGCACCGGTAGTGATGGCCACCCCGGCTACGAGGGCGGCGAGCGCCCCGATGATCCGTTTCATGTGTCTCTCCTCGTTGTGCAGGTGATTGTCAGAACCGCCAGCCCAGCTTGGCGGATAGCGATACGTTGTCGCCCATCTTCTCGGCCTCGAGGGCCAGGTTCAGCGTCAGCAGGTTGAAGTTCAGGCCGCCGAATACACGCGCCTGGTTGATGCGCTCCTCGGCGAGGCCCGTGCCACCGGCCGAGCTCTGGATGCGCACGGTGCCCGCGCCCGCGTATGGCGTGAGGGCGGTAAATCTCTTCGACACGATGAGATCCAGCGCGGCTGTGGAGACGTTGAGATCGCCCAGGCCGGTGGCCTTGGTTCCCGATGCGCGCAGCGCAACCGCCGGCGCCACCAGCCCGTCATCGATGAGTGTGTAGCGCACGTCCGCGCCGAAGAGGCGTGCGTCGATATCCGTGGAGCCGGCCACGAAAGCGCCCACGTCCAGGCCACCGACGAGCCCCTTGTGCACATGCAGCTTGGGGATGACCAGCCGCGATTGTCGACCGGCCCCGGCGCGCGCGAAGAGCGAGGAGTTTTCCATCCGCGTATCGGTCACCTCGAGGCCCACGTCGAAGCCGAGCGGGCCCAGCGCCGTGGCGGGCGTGACGCCTTTGTACGAGAAGGCCGCGCCGAGGTCCTTCGACAACGCCCGGAATTCACCCTGTGCGAGTTCGTCGATGCTGGAGAAATCCGCGGCCGCGGCGGGCAGCGCCACGGAAAGCGCAAGTGGCGCGAAGTAGCGTGCGGGCGCCTTCACGAGCGCGCGTGCCTCGGTGGCTCGTGAAGCTCGAGGGTCTGGCCGGATTTCATCACCTGGCCGGGAACATCGTGACCCACGACGGCGGGAATGCGGCGCGCGACCGCGAGCAGCTTCGCCAGGTCGATGCGTGTGTCGTAGCCCATGTCCACCAGCATGTTCACCATGTCCTCGGTGCAGATGTTGCCCGTGGCCCCGGGGGCGAAGGGACAACCGCCCAGCCCGGAGACGGAACCGTCGAAGGAACGCACCCCGGCCTCGATGCCCGCCACCACATTGGCCAGGCCCATGCCGCGCGTGTTGTGGAAGTGCAGCGTGTAGTAGCGATCGTCGGGCGGCGGGAATCGCTCCAGCACCTTCGCCGTCAGCTCGCGCACCTGGCGGGGGTTGGCCATGCCGGTGGTGTCGCCGAAGGAGATGGCGTCGAAGCCGAGTTCGCGAAAGCGGCCGACGAAATCCAGCACGACGTCCTCGTGCACGTGGCCCTCGAACGGGCAGCCGAAGGTGGTCGACAGGCTCATGGTGATTTTCATCCCCGCTTCGTGCGCCACCTTGACCATCGTGGGCAGCTCGGCGATCGACTGCTCGTGGGTGCGGTTGATGTTGGCGCGGTTGTGGGTTTCCGACGCGGAGACGACGCCGTTCACCTCATCCGGCTTGCGCGCGGTGGCGGCGGCGTTCTGCACGCCGCGGATGTTGGGCACCAGCGCCACGTACACGACGCCCGGCACGCGATCGATGCCCGCCAGCACCTCGTTGGCGTCGGCGAGCGCGGGCACCGCCTTGGGGGAAACAAAGGAGGTGACCTCGATCTTGTGCAACCCGGTGCGCGAAAGCTGGTTGATGAGCTCGACCTTCGTCGCCGTGGGCACGAAGGCCTTTTCGATCTGGAAGCCGTCGCGCACGGCGACGTCGTTCACGTAAAGACGCATGGGATTCCGGCGAGTCGATCAGGCGATTTTACATTGTAGACTCGGCTCCGGATGAACCGATCAAGACTCACCGCCGTCATGTTCTGCACCCTCTGCGGACCCTTCGCCGGCTTCCTGGCCGAAGCCCGGCCCCCGCCCCATCACGGCCCCGGGGGTTTCCGCAACAACTATCCCCACGACGGGAACCAGAGCTTCTGGCTGTGGAAATGGGAGCAGATACGCGACGGCGTGCCCGAGGCCCCACCGGGCGGATGGAAAATCCCGCAGGTGAAAACCGACGGCGCGGCCCTGCGTGCGAACACGTCGCGGCCAACCATCACCTGGATCGGCCATGCCGCGTTCTTCCTGCAGGTGGCCGGGCAGAACATCCTGGTGGACCCGCAGTTCTCGCCACACGCCTCCCCAGTCCCCTTCGCCGGGCCCCGGCGCGTGGTCGAGCTGCCGCTGGAGATCGACGAGCTTCCCCGCATCGACGTGGTGCTGACCTCCCACAACCACTACGACCACCTCGACCTGGCGACGGTCAAACGCCTGGCGGCGCGGCCATCGGGCAGCCCGCTTTTCCTCGTCCCGCTGGGCCTGGCGACGTGGTTCGTGGACCAGGGCATCACCCGCGTCGAGGAATACGACTGGTGGCAGACACGCGAAGCCGGGGCGCTTCGCTACACACTGGTCCCGGTTCAGCACTGGAGCAAACGGACCTTTTGGGACACCAACCAGTCGCTGTGGGGCGGGTGGGTGATCGAAGGCGGCGGCCTGAAGCTGATCCACACCGGCGACCTCGGCTATTCACGCGACGCGCGCGACATCGGTGAGCGCCTGGGGCCTTTCGACCTCGCCATGATCCCGATCGGCGCCTATGCGCCGCGCTGGTTCATGAAGGCGCAACACGTCGACGTGCCCGAAGCGCTGCAGGTGCGCGCGGACCTGCGCGCGGCGCGCGCCGTGGGGATGCACTGGGGCACGTTCGAGAAACTCAGCGACGAGCCGCTGGACGAGCCGCCGCGCGAGCTCGAGCGGCTGCGCGCCGCCGCGGGCCTTGCCCCCGGGATGTTCGACGTGATGAAAGTAGGAGAGACCCGCAGCATCTTGCCAACCGGAGGAGGAGCCAAACCATGAAGAAGGGCGCTTGCCCTTCGGCAAGCGCCCCATTTGCGAACTGCTGTTTTCCCGCGATCAGGCTGTGCGACCGCGGCCCCGAGCGAGGTTGTAGATGAAGAGGACGATGATGGCGCCGATCACCGCACCGATGAACCCGGCGGTTTGGCCGGCGGTGTAGATCCCCATCGCCTGGCCGATGAACGTGGCGACGACGGCGCCGACGATACCCAGCAGGGCGGTCACGATGAAGCCGCCCGGATCACGCCCGGGCATGAGGAACTTGGCGACGATGCCAACGATCAAGCCGATGATGATTGCCCAGATGATGCCCATATGTGGTCCTTTCGCGGGTGTAGGTCAGCACCTGCAATTTGGGCCAAAACCGGCCATGGGTCTGCTGGCGGGCTCCGATTCGAACGTAGGACTCCGGAGGATTGAATGAAGGACCGCATGCCGCCCCTCGCCGAAACGCCGTGGGCGGCGCAAGGGTGCGGCGGCACTTGTTACCTGCGCTACAACAACACGATGCCCGCGCGCCTGCCGCCATGGCCGCGGACGAGGCGGTGGTGCCTGATGATGAACGCCGCGGGGACGCCGCCGCCAACCACCGATCTTCCCGGGCTCGAACCGCTTTGAGGCCCGGCCCGCCCGATGCGGGCAGTCACCTATTCGACAGTGACAGCCTTCGCGAGGTTGCGAGGCTTGTCGACGTCGGTGCCCCTCTTCAGCGCCGTGTGATAGGCGAGCAGCTGGACCGGGATGGCGTGCACGATCGGTGATAACCAACCGGCGTGGCGCGGGGTGCGAATGACGTGCACCCCTTCGCTTTCGGCAAAGTGGCTGTCGAGGTCGGCGAACACGTAGAGCTCGCCGCCGCGCGCGCGCACTTCCTGCATGTTCGACTTCACCTTCTCGAGCAGCGCGTCGTTGGGCGCGATCACAACCACCGGCATCGAGGAATCCACCAGGGCGAGCGGACCGTGCTTGAGCTCGCCGGCCGGGTAGGCCTCGGCGTGGATGTAGGAGATCTCCTTGAGCTTGAGCGCCCCCTCGAGGGCCACCGGGTAGTGGATGCCGCGACCGAGGAAAAGTGCGTGTTCGTGGAGCGTGAAGCGCTCGGCCCAGGCCTGGATCTGCGGCTCGAGGTTGAGCGCGTGCTGGATGCTTCCCGGCACGAATCGCAGCTGTTCGATCGCCTCGGCCTCGAGCTGCGGCGTGATGCGGTCCTTCGCCTTGCCGATGGCGAGGGTGAGCGTGAACAACGCCGCAAGCTGCGTGGTGAAGGCCTTGGTGGAGGCGACACCGATTTCCGCGCCCGCGCGGGTATAGAAGGCGAAGCGGGAGGCGCGTGGTATGGCGCTTTCGCGCACGTTGCAGATCGAAAGCGTGTGCGCCTGTCCCAGCTGCCTGGCGCGCTTGAGGGCTTCCATCGTGTCGAGCGTCTCGCCCGATTGCGAGATGGTGACCACGAGCTGGCGCGGATTGGGGATGGAATCGCGGTAGCGATATTCGTGGCCCAGCTCCACGTTGCAGGGCACGCGGGTCAGGCCCTCGATCCAGTAGCGCGCCACAAGACCCGCGTAGTAGCTGGTGCCGGAGGCGAGGATCAGGACCGAATCGATGTCGCGGAAGGTGGCGAGGGCGCCCGCTCCGTAGAGGCCCTCGACGTCCACGCCGCCGTCGATCACGCCCTCGATGGTGTCGGAGACGGCGCGCGGCTGCTCGTGGATCTCCTTCTGCATGTAGTGCCGGTAGGGGCCGAGGTCGACCGCATCGGCCGACAGGTCGGACAGGTGCACCGCGCGCTCCACCGCCCGGCCGTCCCGGTCGACCACGCGCACGCCCCCGCGCTCCAGCGCAACGACGTCGCCGTCTTCCAGGTACATCACGCGCCGGGTCTCGGAGATCAGCGCGGAGAAATCGGAGGCGAGGAAATTCTCACCCTCGCCCAGGCCCACAACCAGCGGGCAGCCCATGCGCGCGCCGGTGATGATTTCCGGGGCGGCCAGGGCCACCACGCCGATCGCGTAGGCGCCCTGCAGGTCGGCCACCGCGAGGCGCGTGGCTTCGAAGAGGCCGCCGCCCGCCTTGTAGTAGTGGTGCACCAGGTGCGCGATGACCTCGGTGTCGGTTTGCGACTCGAACGGGTAACCCAGCGCCTTCAGGCGGGCGCGCTGCTCCTCGTGGTTTTCGATGATGCCGTTGTGGACCACGGCGATCTCTTCCATGGACACATGGGGATGCGCATTGGGTTCGGTAACGCCGCCGTGGGTGGCCCAGCGCGTGTGGGCGATGCCGACGATGCCTTCCAGCTTCTCGGCTCGCGCGGCGCTTTCCATCTCCGCGACACGGCCCACCCGGCGAACCCGGCGAATGCCGCCATTGAGCACGGCGATGCCCGCGGAGTCGTAGCCGCGGTATTCGAGGCGCTTCAGGCCCTCGGTCAGGATGGGTACGACGTTGCGACTGGCGATGGCGCCGACGATTCCGCACATAGGCGGTCATTCTCTCACGGCGCTACAGGGGGAAAAGAAAGGTCTCCCCGGCCTGGGGGCCGGGGAGAATCAAGAAAGGCGGCATGCTCTTGGCCTCACGTCGCCCTGCAAGCCGTGGGAGGAGGAACCTCACGACCTGATTCCATCATCGGCCATGGGGCGCTTCGCGCGCGGTGGGATAGGCAGCACCGCGGATGCTGAATATCCTGCAGGTCGACTAGGCTTTTTTTCGCGCTTTCAGGGTCAGGGCCACCCGGGCGGCGAGCGCAAGGGCCAGGGTGGCGAGCAATGGCGCTATGGGCACCTGCAGGCCGCCTCGCAGGGCGAACGTGGCAAGGGCGAAGGCCCCCAGCGCCAGCAAACCCGCGAGCAGGGCGGCCAGGCGCGGGTCGCGAACCAGGAACGCCAGCGCCGCGATTGACACCAGCAGCAGGCCCAGGGGACGTGAGGCCTCCTGGGGCGCGTTGCCGTTGATGGCCGTGCGCAGCGTCTGCGCGTGCACCACCAGGGCGGGGGAATCGTGCCCGCCCGCCTCCCAGCCGGCGAAATTGACCGGGACGTCGATGCGGTCGGTGTAAGGCAGCGCCTCTCCGACCAGGACGATGCGGTCGCGAAAAAGGTTGTTGAACAGGGTGGCGTCGCCCATCGACAACACATTCTTGAGCGGCACATAGGTGAAGGGCCTGCCCAGCGAATAGTGGATCAGGCCGTCGGTGCAGGCGCGGTTCATCGCGCGGCACAGGCGGCCCTCGAGTGTCGGGAAGCCCCCGTCTTCGGTCGGCACAACCAGCGAGAAGCGCCGCGACCGCCCGTCCGCATCACGCGCCACGAGGTTGAGGCCGAGTCGCGACTCGCCGAGCAGGGCGAGGAACGGCTTGTGGATGTTGCGCGCCGCACGGGTGCGCGGGTCGATGCTGAGCGTGGCGACGAAGGGGCCGTTTTCCACCGCGGCGGCGAGGCCATCGAATAACGCGCGATCGAGCCCCGGCTTCACCGCGTCGAACGAGCGCTCCGGGAGCGCGAGCTCCAGGCCGATGGCGCGCGGCCTGGCCGAGGCCAGGCGCGCCAGCGCCTGCCCGAGGGGGACATGCCACAGGCCCGGGGGTTCGGCGATCGATCGCACCGTGGCCTCGTCGACGCCCACCAGGACAATTTCATCGGTGGCCTGCCGCCAGTCAAAACGTCGCAGCACCTGCCACTGCGCATCGAGCAGCGCGAGGTCGAGCGCGGCGGTGAAAGGCAGCAGGGAGAGGAGGAAACCGCAGAGCGCCAGTGCCGCAACCGCCATGGCGCGCATCGCGGAGCGCCCGCCGTCGTCGTCGAGGGATTCCATGGGCAGCTATCTTAACGTGGCCCCTGCCGGATGCTAGACTGGACCACTTCAATCAGCGCCATCCCAAGAAAGAAAAAATGACGGGGGATACGCCGAGCGCCGCGCAGCTCGAGGCAATCACCGACCCCTTCGTGAGGCAACTCGCTGCGCTGGGACGGCTGCGCACCTACCCGAAGAACACCGTGTTCATCACCGAGGGTGATTCGAGCGACTCGGTGTTTGTGGTGCTCACGGGCCGCGTCAAGGTGTTCATCTCGGATACCGAGGGCCACGAGATGATCCTGGACACCCAGGGGCCGGGCGAATACGTCGGCGAAATGGCGCTTGACGGAAAGCCGCGGTCGGCTTCGGTGATGACGCTGGAGCCAAGCACTTTCGCCGTCGTGGCGCGCGAGCCGATCCGCGAAGCGATCCGCAGGGATCCCGACTTCGCGCTCGACATGATCTCCAAGATCATCGACCGCGCGCGGCTCGCGACGAATAGCATCAAGGACCTGGCCCTGCTCGATGTTTACGGCAGGGTGGCTCGCCTGCTGCTCAACATGGGCGTCGAGAAGGACGGCAAGCTGGTCATTCCCGAAAAGCTCACGCAACAGGAAATCGCGGAACGGGTGGGGGCGTCACGAGACATGGTGAGCCGCATTTTCCGCGACCTCACCTCAGGTGGTTACATCACCGTCGAGAACCGCTACATCACGATCAACAAGAAGCCGCCCGCCCGGTGGTGATCTCGCCCGCGCGCCGCTGGTAATGCGTCGTTGGCTTCGCCGGGGCCCGCTTGCGGGCGTGTTGTTGTCGGCTGCGACGATGCTCGGCGCCCAACCCGCCTTGCCACCGGAATTCCGCGACCTGGAAAAGGCGGGCGCGGTGATCGGCGAGGTGCGCGTCGAGGCGCGCAACATCTTCGACACGGGTGACCCGGCCGAAAGCGGCCTCTTCTACCGGCTGGCGAACCGCCTGCACTTCGTGACCCGCCCCCAGGTGGTCGCGCGCGTGCTGCTCTTCAAGAGCGGCGACAAGGTCTTGGTGCAGAAGATCGAGGAGACCGAGCGCGTCCTGCTGGCGCTGCGGATCGTCCACGACGTCGAGATCCGGCCGGGCGAATACCGGGATGGCAAGGTGGACATCGAAGTTCTCACCCGCGACACCTGGTCGCTCGACCTCACCGGCAGCTTCTCCCGCAGCGGCGGCAACAACAAGTCGTCGTTCGGTGCGCGCGAGCGCAACGTGCTGGGCACCGGGCTCAACGTGGGCTTCGCGCGGACCTCCGACAACGACCGCAACGGCACCGAGCTCGAGGCCAGCTACAACCAGGCCTTCGACGGCTGGACCCAGCTCGCCTTCAGCCGCGGCCAGTTCAGCGACGGCCGGCGAACCGCGGTGGCCGTCGATCGCCCCTTCTACTCGCTCGATACGCGCTACGCCGCGCGCGGCGCCTGGAGCGACAACGACCGCATCGATTCGATCTACAACTCGGGCGACAAGATGAGCGAGTATCGCCATCGGGAGAAGGCTGCGGAGCTCGCAGTCGGATGGTCGCCCGGGCTCGTGGACGGCTGGACGTCGCGCTATTCGGGGGGGGTCTACGCGAACGACGACGCCTACCGGGCCGAACCGGGACGCGACCTCGTCGTGCCCCTGCCCGTGACCCACCGCGTGCGCGCGCCGTTCCTGCGCTACGAGCTGATCGAGGACGACTTCATCAAGGTCGTGAACTACAACAACATCGCGCGCACGGAATTCTTCGGCCTCGGATTCCACCTGCGGGCGCAGGTCGCGCGCGCGTTGCGTGGCCTCGGCTCGACGCGGTCGGATTGGTTGTACGCACTGGAGGCCGGCGACGGCACCACGCTCGCCTCGGGCCATCGCCTGTTCGCGCAGGCGAAAGTCGAACGCCGCGTGTCGAGCCTCGCCACGCCGATGACGCAGGGCGGCGCCGGCTTGCAGTTCTACGCGCCGAGAAGCCGCGATTCGCTCTACTTCGCGTCGCTCGTCGGGGAGAAGGTTCGCGGGGGTGGCATCGCGGACCTGTTGCTCCTGGGAGGTCTCGAGGGCATGCGTGGCTACCCATCGCGCTACCAGGCGGGCGAGAACCGGGTGGTGGCGACACTCGAGCAGCGCCGCTACTCCGACTGGTATCCATTGCACCTGGTGCGCGTCGGCGGGGCCGCCTTCCTCGACATCGGGCGCGCGTGGGGCGGTGCGAACCAGAACACCGTGAATGGCGGCTGGCTGGCGGATGCGGGCGTGGGATTGCGCCTTTCGCTCGACCGCACGGCGTTCGCGAATGTCCTTCACCTCGACGTCGCCGTGCCGCTGAGCCGCGCACCGGGCATCAAGGCGGTGCAGTTCCTGGTCAAGACCGAGCTGACCTTCTGATTGCATCCCTGATTATTTGCGGGGGCGCTTCCAGTCCGGCTTGGTGACCTGCTTCTTCTCGGTGAGCGTGAGGCCGCCGGGCGGCACGTCCTTGCTGATGGTCGCGCCCGCGCCGATCGTCGCGCCCTTGCCCACGGTGACCGGCGCGACCAGTTGCACGTCGCTGCCGATGTGCACGTCGTCTTCGATCACCGTGCGGTGCTTGTTCGCCCCATCGTAGTTGCAGGTGATGGTTCCCGCGCCGATGTTCACGCCGCTGCCCACCGTCGTATCCCCAACGTAGGCGAGGTGGTTCGCCTTGCTGCCACGGCCGAAGGAACTTGCTTTCACCTCGACGAAATTGCCGACGTGCACGTCGTCGGCGAGTTGCGTCCCGGGGCGGATCCGCGCGTACGGGCCGATACGCGCGTTGGCGCCGATGACGCCTTCCTCGATGAGGGTGAAGGGCTTGATCTCGGTGCCGGCCCCGATGCTGACGTCGCGAAGGATGCAGTTGGCGCCGACCTTGACGCCGTCGCCGAGGGTAACGGTGCCCTCGAAAATGCAATTCACGTCGATGGCGACGTCACGCCCGCAATTCAGATCGCCGCGCACGTCGATGCGCGCGGGATCGGCCAGGGTGACGCCCTGCTGCATGAGCTGGTTGGCGCGATTCATCTGGTAGTGGCGTTCGAGGGTCGCGAGCTCCGACTTGCTGTTGACGCCGAGGCTTTCGTGCGCCGCCGCGGGATGGCGCACTTCGACGGCAACGCCGTCGGCCACGGCCGCCGCGATGACGTCGGTCAGATAGTACTCGCCCTGGGCGTTTTCATTTTTCAGCTGGCCCAGCCACCGGGCGAGGCTGGCGCGGGGAAGCGCCATGATGCCGGTGTTGACCTCGCGGATGCCGCGCTGCGCTTCGGATGCGTCTTTTTCTTCCACGATGCGGACCACCCGTCCGGCACCGTTTCGCACGATGCGACCGTATCCCTTTGGCTGCTCGAGGCTCTGGGTGAGTAGCGCCACGTGCCCCGCCGATGCCGCATCAACCAGGGATCGCAACGTGCCGGAGGCGATCAGCGGCACGTCGCCGTAGAGGATCAGTACCGTCCCCGCCTCGTCCAGGTAAGGAAGCGCTTGCATCACGGCGTGCCCGGTACCGAGTTGTCGATCCTGGGTTGCCCAGGCCACGTCCACATCGGCCAGGGCCGCGCGGACCTGGTCGCCGCCGTGACCGATGACGACGCATAAGCGAGTGGGCGCTAACAAGCGCGCGGTATCGATCACGTGATTGATCAGCGGGCGCCCGGCGATGGGGTGCAGCACCTTGGGCAGGCCCGAACGCATGCGCTTGCCCTGGCCCGCGGCCAGGATCACAACTTGGAGTGCTGCTGAGGACGGCATCGGGATCATTTGTTGGGAGGGCAAGAAAAAGGGCAGGGGGTGAGCCCTGCCCGGATGTGTTGCGCCTCTGTACTAGGAGTTTCTCTGATCCCCCCTGATGGAGCGGATTTTACACCCTCAACGGCGCGAGCGCAGCTTGCGAATGGCGGCGAGCTGCGCCACCGCTTCCGCGAGTTCGGCCTGGGCCTTGGCGATTTCCATCGACCCGGCGCGGTTGGCAATTGCTTCCTTGGCGAGGCGTTCGGCCTCGAGGGCCTTGGCCTCGTCGAGATCGTGGGCGCGCACCGATGTATCGGCAAGCACCGTCACGCGGTCCGGCTGGACTTCCATCATGCCGCCGGAGACGTAGATGAATTCCTCATCGGTCCCGTTGGCGGCCTTGATGAGAATGGTGCCCGGCTTGATGCGGGTGAGCAGGGGTATGTGCTCGGGCAGGATGCCGAGCTCGCCAGCTTCGCCCGGGGCCACCACCATGGAGGCCTCGCCGGAGTAGATCGACTGCTCGGCGCTGACGATGTCGACGTGGAATGTCTTGGCCATCTATTGACCCTCTCCCCAACCCTCTCCCAGGGGAGAGGGCGCAACGGCGTGAAGCGTTGTCACGATCACGACAGCGTCTTGGCTTTTTCGAACGCCTCTTCGATCGCGCCGACCATGTAGAAGGCCTGCTCGGGGAGGTGGTCGCATTCGCCGTTGACGATCATGTTGAAGCCCTTGATCGTGTCCTTGAGGGTCACGTATTTGCCCGGCGATCCGGTGAACACCTCGGCCACGTGGAACGGCTGAGAGAGGAAACGCTGGATCTTGCGGGCCCGGCCGACCGCCAGCTTGTCTTCGGGCGAAAGTTCGTCCATGCCCAGGATCGCGATGATGTCGCGCAGTTCCTTGTAGCGCTGCAGCACGGCTTGCACCGCACGCGTGGTGTTGTAGTGCTCTTCTCCGATGACGTTCGGGTCGACCTGGCGCGAGTTCGAATCGAGCGGGTCAACGGCCGGGTAGATGCCGAGCGAGGCGATGTCGCGCGAAAGCACGACGGTTGCGTCAAGGTGGCCGAAGGTCGTCGCCGGCGACGGGTCGGTCAAGTCATCCGCGGGCACGTAGACGGCCTGGATGGAGGTGATCGAGCCCTTCTTCGTGGAAGTGATGCGCTCCTGCAGGCGGCCCATTTCCTCCGCCAGCGTCGGCTGGTAGCCCACGGCGGAAGGCATGCGGCCCAGCAGCGCCGACACTTCCGTCCCGGCGAGCGTGAAGCGGTAGATGTTGTCGACGAAGAAGAGGATGTCGCGGCCCTCGTCGCGGAACCTTTCGGCCATCGTGAGGCCCGTGAGCGCCACGCGCAGGCGGTTGCCCGGGGGCTCGTTCATCTGGCCGAACACCATTGCGACCTTCGACTGCGACAGGTCTTCCTGCACGATCACCTTGGCTTCCGACATCTCGTGGTAGAAGTCGTTGCCCTCGCGGGTGCGCTCGCCCACGCCGGCGAACACCGACAGGCCGCTATGTTGCTTCGCGATGTTGTTGATGAGCTCCAGCATGTTCACGGTCTTGCCCACGCCGGCGCCACCGAAGAGGCCCACCTTGCCGCCCTTGGCGAACGGGGCCACGAGGTCGATGACCTTGATGCCCGTCTCGAGCAGCTCGACCGAGGGCGAGAGCTCGTCGAACTTGGGCGCGGCGGCGTGAATCGAGCGGTACTCGTCGGCGTTCACCGGGCCGCGTTCGTCGATCGGGCGGCCGAGCACGTCCATCACGCGTCCCAGGGTCGCGGGCCCGACGGGCACGGAGATCGGGCCGCCGGTGTTCTTCACCTTCATGCCGCGGCGCAGGCCATCGGAAGAGCCCATGGCGATAGTGCGCACCACGCCGTCGCCCAGCTGCTGCTCGACTTCGAACGTGAGCCCCTTCTCGGCGAAGGAATCCTTGTCGGACTCGACCAGCGTGAGGGCGTCATAGATGTGCGGCATGTTGTCGCTGGGGAACTGGATGTCGATCACCGCGCCGATGCACTGGACGATCTTTCCTTCGTTCGCTTGGGTCTGCACTGTGCTCATGGGATTCGCTTCCTGACGGGATTATTAGACGGCCGCAGCGCCGCCGACGATTTCGGACAATTCCTTGGTGATCGCCGCCTGGCGCGACTTGTTGTAGACCAGGGTGAGGTCGTCGATCACGCTCGATGCGTTGTCGCTCGCGCTTTTCATCGCCACCATGCGCGCCGACTGCTCGCTGGCGATGTTTTCGGCGACCGACTGGTAGATGATCTGTTCGACATAACGCGTCAGCAGCTGCTCGAGCACGGCGCGCGCATCGGGTTCGTACAGGTAGTCCCAGTTCTTGCGCGACGCGCGCTCGTCCGCCTTGAGGCGGTCGGCGGGCAGCGGCAGCAGCTGCTCGACCACGGGCTCCTGCTTCATCGTGTTGATGAAGCGCGTGTAGACGATGTAGAGCGCGCCGATCTTGCCCTCGGTATACGCGTCGATCTGGACCTTCATCGGTCCGACCAGCTTTTCGAGATGCGGCGTGTCACCCAGGCCGGTGAGGTGCGAGACGACGTTGCCACCCACGCGCTGCATGAATCCGAAGCCCTTGTTGCCGATGGCGGTCAGCTGGACCGCCCGGCCTTCCGCCTGGAATTCCTTCACCTTGACGAGCATCAGGCGCAGCACGTTGGAGTTGAGGCCGCCGCACAGTCCCTTGTCGGAAGTCACGACGATCACGCCGACGTCTTTAACGCCTTCGCGCTTCACGAGGAACGGGTGGCGGTATTCGGTGTTCGCGTGCGCGAGGTGCGAGGCGATGGTGCGGATCTTGTCGCCGTACGGGCGCGCGTGGCGCATGCGCTCCTGCGCCTTCCTCATCTTCGAGGCGGCGACCATCTCCATGGCCTTGGTGATCTTGCGCGTGTTCTGCACGCTCTTGATCTTGGTCCGGATTTCTCTGCTGCCAGCCATAAGTGCTTTCCGTTTGGCGGCGTTGAGCGGCGGTGAACGACCGCTCCAACGCCGTTCCCGCTATCAGTACGTGCCGTCTTTCTTAAACGATTTAATGGCTTCGTGCAGCTTGGCCTCGTCGTCCTTCGAGAGGTCCTTGGTCGACTCGATCCGGTCGACCAGCTCGCCATACTTGCCCTTCATGAACTCGCGCATCGCGCGCTCGGCGGCGAGCGCCTTCTTCACGTCGATGTCGTCGTAGTAGCCGTTGTTGACCGCGAAGAGGACGAGCGCCATCTCCCACACCTGCAGCGGCTGGTACTGCGGCTGCTTCATGAGCTCCGTCACCATGCGGCCGCGCTCGAGCTGCTTGCGCGTGGCCTCGTCGAGGTCGGAGGCAAACTGCGCGAAGGCCGCGAGCTCGCGGTACTGTGCGAGGGCCAGGCGCACGCCGCCGCCCAGCTTCTTGATGACCTTGGTCTGCGCCGCGCCGCCGACACGCGACACCGAGATGCCCGCGTTGATGGCGGGCCGGATGCCGGCGTTGAAGAGGTCGGTCTCGAGGAAGATCTGGCCGTCGGTGATCGAGATCACGTTGGTCGGCACGAACGCGGAAACGTCGCCGGCCTGGGTCTCGATGATCGGCAGCGCCGTGAGCGATCCGGTCTTGCCCTTGACCGCGCCCTTGGTGAACTTCTCCACGTATTCCTCGTTCACCCGCGCGGCCCGTTCGAGCAGGCGGCTATGGAGATAGAACACGTCGCCGGGGTAGGCTTCGCGGCCCGGCGGGCGACGCAGCAGCAGGGAGATCTGTCGATACGCCCACGCCTGCTTGGTCAGGTCGTCGTAGACGATCAGCGCGTCCTGCCCGCGGTCGCGGAAGTATTCGCCCATGGTGCAGCCCGAGTAGGGGGCGATGTACTGCATGGCGGCGGGGTCGGAAGCGGTGGCGGCGACGACGATGGTGTAGGCCATCGCACCCGACTCCTCCAGCTTGCGCACCACGTTGACGACGGTCGAGGCCTTCTGCCCGACGGCCACGTAGACGCAGATGAGGTCCTTGCCCTTCTGGTTGATGATCGCGTCGACGGCGACCGCGGTTTTTCCCGTCTGGCGGTCGCCGATGATCAGCTCGCGCTGGCCGCGCCCGATGGGCACCATCGCATCGACCGACTTGAGGCCCGTCTGCACCGGTTGCGAGACCGATTTGCGCGCGATCACGCCCGGGGCGACTTTCTCGATCGGCTCCGTCATCTTGGCGTTGATCGGGCCCTTGCCGTCGATCGGCACGCCGAGGGAGTTGACCACGCGCCCGATCAGCTCCGGACCAACCGGGACTTCGAGGATGCGCCCGGTGGCCTTGACGGTGTCGCCTTCGGAGATGTGTTCGTACGCGCCCAGCACCACCGCGCCGACGGAATCGCGCTCGAGGTTCAAGGCCAGGCCGAAGGTGTTGCCCGGAAACTCGAGCATCTCGCCCTGCATCACGTCCGTGAGGCCGTGGACGCGGCAGATGCCGTCGGTCACGGAGATCACAGTGCCTTCGGTGCGCTTCTCGGCGGCCACCTGGAGGTTCTGGATCTTGGATTTGATCAGTTCGCTGATTTCGGACGGGTTGATCTGCATGACGTTTCCTTGAGTGAAGCGGGGGCCTAGCGGGTGAGCGCGGCGGCCATCTGGCCGAGCGCGTCACGCACCGAGGCGTGGATGACCTGGTCGCCGACCTGGACGCGCGCCCCGCCCAACAGCTGGGCATCGACGTCCACCTCGGCCTCGACTTTCTTGCCGTAACGTTTTTCGAGCGCCGCGACGATGTCCGCGCGCTGCGCGTCCGTCAGCGGCTGGGCGCTGGTGACGCGCGCGCGCACGACGCGCTCGTGGTCGCGTTTGAGGTCGTCGAACTGTTCCGCGATGGAGCCGATCAGCACGGTGCGGTGGCCGTCGACAAGCATTGCCAGGAGGTTCTTCACCGGGCCGGTGAGGCGATCGCCCCCCACCGACGCGAACAGGTCTTTCTTCTGCTGGGCGCTCACGCGCGGGTCCGAAAGCGTCGAGCGCATGTTGTCATCGCGTGCGATGGCGGCGGAAAGCGCGATGGCGTCCGCGTCGGCACCCAGAGATTTCGACTCGAGCGCCGCCCTGAACGCGGCTTCCGCGTAGGGGCGGGCGACGGTTGCGATTTCGGCCATGGCTCTAGAGTTGCGCCTTGAGCTGGTTGAGCATGTCGGCGTGCGCCTTGGCATCGACCTCGCGGCGCAGGATCTTTTCGGCGCCGGTGACGGCGAGCTGCGCGACCTGCTCGCGCAGCTGCTGCTTGGCCGATTGGACTTCCTGCTGGATCTGCGAATGGGCTGCTGCCACCAGCCGCTCGCCCTCGGTCTTGGCCTGGAGCTTCGACTCTTCTATGCGCCGGCTGGCGGTCTTGTCCGCGGCCGCCACGATCTCATGGGCGCGCGCGCGCGCATCCTTGAGGATCGAGTCGGTCTGCTTCTGGGCGTCGGCGAGCGACGAGCGGCCACGCTCCGCTTCGGCCAGGCCGTCGGCGATTGTCTTCTGGCGCGCCTCGATGGCGCGCAGCAACGGCGGCCACACGAACTTCACCGTGAACCAGATGAAGAGGGCGAACGTGGCCGCCTGGGCGAACAACGTCAGGTTGAGATTCATGAGGCGTCCCTGTCGGGAGTTGGAACGTCGTTAGCGGACCTGGGTGAGCAGCGGGTTCGCGAACGCGAAGAACATCGCCAGGCCCACGCCGATGATGAACGACGCGTCGATCAGGCCGAGCAGCAGGAAGACCTTGGCCTGCAGCTGGGGCATGAGCTCCGGCTGGCGGGCGGCGCCCTCGAGAAAGCGGCTGCACATGATGCCCACGCCTACGCAGGCGCCCAGGGCGCCCAGGCCGATCATGAGGCCGATGCCGACGCTGGTGTAGGCCTGGATCATGGCGATCAGTTGAAGTTTTGCGTCCATTTCTGATTGTCCTTTCGGTGATGTCTGGCGGTGTGAGTTGATGCGGATGGAAAGCGGGTGCTCAGTGGCCTTCGTGCGCCATCTGCAGGTACACGATGGTGAGCATCATGAAGATGTAGGCCTGCAGCGCCACGATGAGGATGTGGAAGATCGCCCAGCCCAGGCCGAGGATGATGGCGAACAAAGAGCCCACGACGCTGACCGCGGCCATGAGCCACAGCAGCAGGAAGATGATCTCGCCGGCGTACATGTTCCCGAAAAGCCGCAGCGAATGCGACAGCGGCTTGGAGACGTATTCGACGATGTTGAAGAGGAAGTTGAGCGGCCAGAGGATCGGGTTCGAGCCGAAGGGCGCGCAGAAGAGTTCGTGCATGAACCCGCCCATGCCTTTCACCTTGATCGCCATGCCGATCATCAGCACCCAGACGGTGAGCGCGAGCGCGAAGGTGGTGGAGACGTCCGCCGTGGGCACGATGCGGAAGCCGTGCTGCGCGCCGAGCGCGCTGGTAAGCATGGCGACCCAGTCCACCGGCAGGAAGTCCATCGAATTCATCAGCAGCACCCACACGAATACCGTGAATGCCATCGGCGCCACGAACTTGTGGCGATCGCCGTGGAAGATGCCTTTCACCTGGTCGTCGATGAAATCGAACACGATCTCGACGAACGCCTGGCGCCTGGTCGGCACGCCGGAGGTCGCGCCCCTGGCGACCCACCAGAAGAAGCCGATGCCGATGAAGCCCAGCAGCATCCCGACGATGATCGAATCGAGGTGGAGGGTCCAGAATCCGCCCTCGCCGATCGGCTTGGCCGCGAAGGTCAGGTGGTGACCGATGTATTCCGAGGGATTCGAGTACTGGGCGGCCATGCGATGTCTTTTAAGTTGATGACTTCTGTTCCACCGGATCCTTCACCGCGATGGCCGCGGCGAAGATCCCCACCGTGATCACGAACGCCGCGAAAAACGCCGCATGCACGACTTCCTTGTAATTCGAGAGCACCAGCCAGAGCTGGATGATGATGAGCAGGACCTTCAGGCCTTCCGCCCGCATCATCGTACGCAACGCCTCTCCCGCGGTGCGCGCCTCGCCCTGCGAAACCCGCCACCCGTAAACCCACCCGGCCACGATGTTCACGGCTCCACCGAGGGCGGCGGAAATCGCGCCATCCCGGCCCCAGAGGAGCAATGCCACCAGCGTGAGGGCCGCCGTGACGATGACCTGCCACCGCGTAACGACCCGGATGGGCCTCATCTGGGGTTTGAAAACCATTTGGGGCCCGCGAAGCGAAACCGTTGAATTATAGCGGCGGGCGGGGTCGAGCGTCAAAAGTTCCTGCGCTGCAGCATGGGCCCGCGCCTTCAGTTGCGCTTGATCCGCTTGACGATTCCGGAGAGTTCGTCGAGGCTCGAATAGTCGATCACCACCGAGCCCTTGCCCCCGACCCGCAGCTTCAGCGTGACGTTGGAACCAAGCGATTCGGACAACTCGTCCTGCAGCCGGCGACTGTCGGCGTCCAGCGCCGGTGCCGCGCGCCGGGCAATGGCAGCCGGCGCGACGGTTGCCTGCTGGACCAGGCGTTCGGTCTCGCGCACCGACAGTCCTGCAGCGGCAACTTGCTCGGCGAGCTCCACCTGGCGGGGTTTCGACAGCGCCAGCAAGGCGCGCGCGTGGCCCATGTCGATCTTGCCGTCGAGCAGCATCGATTGCACGGCGGGAGCGAGGTCGAGCAGGCGAAGCAGGTTCGTCACGCCCGCGCGTGAACGCCCCACCGCCCCGGCGACCTCCTCGTGCGTGAGCTTGAATTCGTCGATCAGGCGCTTCAGGCCATTGGCCTCCTCCAGCGGGTTCAGGTCCTCACGCTGGATGTTTTCGATCAGGCCGATGCCGAGCGCGGCTTCGTCGGGCACCTCGCGCACGACTGCCGGGACCTGCTCGAGTCCCGCCATCCGCGCGGCGCGCCAGCGGCGTTCGCCGGCGAGGATCTCGTATTGCGAACCGCCTACCGGCCGCACGACGATCGGCTGGATCACCCCGCGCGCCCGGATCGAAGCCGCCAGCTCCGACAGCGATGTCTCGTCCATGCGCGTGCGCGGTTGGTACTTGCCGGGCTTGAGCACATCGATCGGCAACTGCGCGAGTTCCTCTTCGGCCGGTGGCCTCCTGGTGTTGCCGCCCAGCAGCGCGTCGAGGCCGCGGCCCAGCCCCTTGTGTTTCGCCGCCATCAGGCAGCCTCCTTGACCACGAAGCCATTGCGCGAAAGCAGTTCGCGGGCGAATTGCAGATGGGCGGTCGCGCCCTTGGAAGCGGGGTCGTGCAGCAGGACGGGCTTGCCGAAGGACGGCGCCTCGGCGATGCGGATGTTGCGTGGGATCACGGTGTCGAAGACCTTGTCGCCGTAGTGTTTCTTCAGTTCGTCGGAGACCTGCACGGTCAGCGTGCTGCGCGGGTCGTACATGGTGCGCACCAGCGCCTCGATCTCGATGCGGGGATTGAGGTTCTGCTTGACCCTGCGCAGCGTCCCTACGAGGTCGGACAGGCCCTCGAGCGCGTAGTACTCGCATTGCATCGGGATGATGACCGCATCGGCCGCGGTGAACCCGTTCACCGTGAGCATGTTCAGGGCAGGGGGGCAGTCGATGACAACGAAATCGTATTGCTCCGCGATCGGGGCCAGCGCGTCGCGCAGCCGGAATTCGCGATTGTCGATGGTGATGAGCTCGACTTCCGCGCCTGCGAGGTCGCGGTTCGACGGAAGCAGGTCGTAGCCGCCCTCGCACCTGCGAACCGCCTCGGATGCGGGGTGTTCGCCGATCAACATGCCGTAGACGGTTTTCTCGCACTCGGACTTGTCGACGCCGCTGCCGGTGGTGGCGTTGCCCTGCGGGTCGAGGTCGACCAGAAGCACGCGCCGGCCGTAATGCGCCATGCTCGCCGACAGGTTTACCGCGACGGAAGTCTTTCCCACCCCGCCCTTCTGGTTCGCAACGACAAAGATGCGCGCCATCAAGCGGCCTCCAGCAATACGAGATGGCGCTTGGCGTCGAGCGTCGGCACCGCAAGCTCGACCACCTGGGCCACGCGGTGTGACGCGGGCACGCGGGCAATCTCCTCGAACGGATAGACGCCCTTCATCGCGAGGAACCGCCCGCCCGGCGCAACGAGGTGCTGCGATTGCGTGATGAAGTCCGAAAGGTCGGCGAATGCCCGCGAGACCACCGCGTCGAAACGGCGCGGCGGCTTCCATTGCTCCACGCGCTCACAGGCCACCGAGACATTGGCAAGCCGAAGCTCGGCTTTCGCCTGCTCCAGGAACGTGCATTTCTTGTGGCTGGAGTCGAGCAAGGTCACCTCGAGGTCGGGTCGTGCAATAGCAATGGGCACGCCGGGAAATCCCGGGCCGCTGCCCACGTCGATGACGCTTCTTGCCGCGCCCAGGTGCGGCAGCAGCGAAAGGCTGTCGAGCAGGTGCAGCACCACCATCTGCTCCGTTTCACGCACCGCGGTGAGGTTGTGCACGCGGTTCCATTTCGCGATCAGGTCGAGGTGCGCTTGCATGCGGTGGCTCGCCGCATCGGGCACGGACACACCCATCGCCGCCAGGCCCTCGCGAATCCGTTCGGCCACGCTCACGCGCTTTTCTCCACCTGCTGCGCGACCGCGTGGCGCTTCAGGTGCACCAGCAGCAGCGAGATGGCAGCCGGCGTCATGCCCTGGATGCGGGCTGCCTGGCCCACGGTCTGAGGGCGCTGATGCGTCAATTTCTGCTGTACCTCCGTCGAGAGCCCGCGCACCGAGGCGTAATCGATCCCGGCCGGGATGCGCGCGCCCTGTTGCGCAAGCTGCCTTTCGACTTCCACTTTCTGCCGGTCGATGTATCCCGCGTACTTTGCCGAGATCTCTAGCTGCTCCGTCACCGCGGGGTCCACCACCTCCTGCGACGGCAACCACGCCTTGAGCGCGCCGTAGTGGATGTTGGGCCGCCGCAGCAAATCGAAGAGCGAGTGCTCACGGTCGAGCGGGGCGCCTAACACATCTATTTGATTTTCAATGGGAATATCCTGAGGTCGTGCCCAAGCCGATTTCCAGCGGAACAATTCTCGCTCGATGCCATCCCGTTTGGCCGAATACACCTGCCATTGCTTGTTGTCGACGATCCCGAACTTGCGCCCGATCTCCGTCAGGCGAAGGTCGGCGTTGTCCTCGCGCAGCTGCAGGCGGTATTCGGCCCGACTCGTAAACATCCGGTAGGGCTCGGAAACACCCTGGGTGATCAAGTCGTCAACCAGCACGCCCAGGTAGGCTTCGTCCCGGCGTGGACACCATCCGGGCTCGCCGCGAACCTGCAATGCCGCATTCAGGCCGGCCAGCAACCCCTGGGCGGCCGCCTCTTCATATCCGGTGGTGCCGTTGATCTGGCCCGCGAAGAAGAGGCCCTGGATCGCCTTGGTCTCGAGCGTGTTCTTGAGGCCGCGCGGATCGAAGTAGTCGTATTCAATTGCATAACCCGGACGCAGGATGTGGGCGCTTTCGAGCCCCGGGATCGAGTGGACGAGCTCCAGTTGTACGTCGAAAGGCAGGCTGGTTGAGATGCCGTTCGGATAGAACTCGTGTGTGGTCAGCCCCTCCGGCTCGAGGAATATCTGGTGGCTGTCCTTGCCGGCAAAACGGTGGATCTTGTCCTCGATCGAGGGGCAATACCGGGGGCCAACCCCTTCGATCGCGCCGGTGAACATCGGCGAGCGGTCCAGCCCGCCACGGATGATGTCGTGGGTGCGACCATTGGTATGCGTGATCCAGCAACTGACCTGGCGCGGATGCATGCCGCGACTGCCGAGGAAGGAAAACGCCGGCTCGGGACGGTCGCCCGGTTGTTCGGCCAGCCGGGAGAAATCGATGCTTCGCCCGTCGATGCGCGGCGGCGTGCCGGTTTTCAGGCGCCCGACGGGCAGGGCAAGTTCGCGCAACCGGGAAGCAAGGGAAAGCGACGGCGGGTCTCCCGCGCGCCCGGCCTGGTATCGCGCCATGCCCACGTGGACCAGGCCCCCAAGGAATGTCCCCGCCGTGAGCACCACCGCCGGGGCCTCGAAGCGCACGCCAATGGCGGTGACGGCGCCCGCGATGTGATCACCTTCCACAATCAGGTCGTCGACAGCCTGCTGGAACAGCCAGAGGTTGGGTTGCCCCTCCAGTCGCTTCCGGATGGCCGCTCGATAAAGGACGCGATCGGCCTGCGCCCGCGTGGCACGCACGGCCGGGCCCTTGCTGGCGTTGAGGGTGCGGAATTGGATCCCCGCCTCGTCCGTGGCAATGGCCATGGCACCGCCGAGAGCGTCCACTTCCTTCACGAGGTGGCCCTTGCCAATGCCGCCGATGGAGGGGTTGCAGGACATCTGACCCAGGGTCTCCATGGAATGGGTCAGCAGCAGGGTGCGGGCGCCCGCACGGGCGGAGGCAAGCGCGGCCTCGGTGCCGGCATGGCCGCCACCAACCACGATCACATCGAATCGCCGGGGGAATTTCATAGTTTCTGGCTGGATTGAAAACGCCCGGCCTGCACGGGCGGGGCGAAGCTGGATTCTACGGGAATCGGCTGTGGGACCCCAGCGACGTTCCACGTGGAACCTGGAAGCAAACGGCCATCGTGGGTTCCACGTGGAACGTCACTTCCCGATGCAGAACCGGCTGAAAATCTCCCCCAGCAAGGCGTCGGCATTGACCTCGCCCGTGATCTGACCCAGGGCCACCTGGGCAAGGCGAAGCTCTTCCGCTTTTAATTCAAAGGCTTGTGTCGTATCTGCGGCTCGCTGGAGTGCGTCTGCCGCCTCCCGGAGCGCGGCCAGGTGGCGTTCGCGGGCCATGAACAGGCCCTCGCCGTGCGGGCGCCAGCCCGCAACTTCCAAAAGCCAATCCCTGAGAAGCTCGACGCCGGCCCCGGTCTTTGCGGACAAGCGAATTCGCACGTCGTGTCCGTCCGGAACACGTCCGACGGGCTCCCCGGTCAAGTCGATCTTGTTGGTGACCCGCGCCGTGGCGAGCCCCTGCGGCAGGCGGGCGCGCAACGCGGTGTCCTCGTCGGCTTCAGCGACCCCGGCCTCGATGAAAACCGCGGCGCCTGCGCTTTCCAGCGCACGCCAGGTTCGCTCTATGCCGATGCGTTCGATCTCGTCGTCGGCCTCGCGAAGGCCCGCGGTATCTATCAAGTGGATCGGGACACCCTCGATGCTGATGGTTGCCCGCACGTAATCGCGGGTCGTGCCGGCGATCGGCGTCACGATGGCCACCTCGCCGCCGGCCAGCCGATTGAGCAGGCTCGACTTGCCGACGTTCGGCCTGCCGACCAGGGCCACCGTGAGCCCCTCCCGGAGCACGGCGCCTTGCTGTGCCTGCGTGAACAGGACATCGAGCTCGACGCGCAACGCAGACACTTTCTCCTGCTGCCAGCGGCGATCGGCGGGATCGATCTCTTCTTCCGGAAAGTCGATGCAGGCCTCGACATGCACTCTCAGATCGACGAGGCCCCCGACGATCCGATGGATGCGCGCGGAAAATTCGCCGGCGAGGGAGCGGGCGGCGCGTCGCGCCGCCGCTACGCTGGAGGCGTCGATGAGAAACGCCACGCTTTCGGCCAGGGCCAGGTCCACCCGATCGTTCAGGAATGCGCGGCGGGTGAACTCACCGGGCTGGGCGACGCGCGCGCCCAGATCGAGGCAACGGCGAAGCAGTTGCTGCATCACCATCGGACCGCCATGGCCCTGCAGCTCGAGCACGTCTTCTCCCGTGTACGAATGGGGCGCGGGAAAATAGAGTGCGATTCCCTGGTCGATCACCTGCGCCCCGGCGGCCCGAAAGCTCGCGAGCGTGGCATGCCGCGGCTCGGGGAGGGCGCCGAGGATTTCCCGGGCCACCAGGGGGACAAGGGCCCCGGAAACGCGAACAACGCCGATACCCCCCCGTCCCGCGGGGGTGGCGATGGCGGCGATGGTTTCGCCGCCGGTCAGCGCCGGGCTTTCGCCTTCGCTTCGGCCGCGAGCGTGCGGTTGATGTGCCACTGCTGCAGGATGGACAGCAGGTTCTGGGCGACCCAGTAGAGCACCAGTCCCGCGGGGAAGAACAGGAAAAACACGCTGAACATGATCGGCATGATCAGCATGATCCGCGCCTGCACCGGGTCGGCTGGCTGCGGGTTCAACCGCGTCGTCACGTACATCGAGATGGCGTAGACGACGGGAAGGATGAAATAGGGATCGGGCGCGGAAAGGTCCTTGATCCAGCCCACCCAGGGCGCGTGGCGCAATTCGATCGAGGCGAGCAGCACCCAATAAAGCGCGATGAACACCGGGATCTGCACACCGATCGGCAGGCATCCGCCGAGCGGGTTGATCTTCTCGGTCTTGTACATCTCCATCATCGCCTGGTTGAGCTTGGCGCGATCGTCTCCGTAGAGCTGCTTGAGCTTCTCCATCTTCGGCCCCAGCACCTTCATCTGGGCCATGGAGCGGCCGGCCTTGGCGTTGAGCGGATAGAAGACCAGCTTGATGAGGATGGTCAGGATCACGATCGACCAGCCCCAGTTGCCCACGAAGCCGTGAATCGCCTTGAGCAGCCAGAAAAGCGGCGCGGCGAGGATGTAGAGCCAGCCGTAGTCGACCACCAGGTTGAGCCCGGGCGCCACCTTCTCGAGTTTCTCGGTTTCCTGCGGGCCGACGTACGCGGGAATGTCGACGGAGGCGCTGGCCCCGGGGGCAAGCGTGCCTAACGACACCACTACGCCCGCGGTATACAGCGTGTCGGAAACCTTGTTCGTGAAGTACTCGCGCTCCATGCCCGGCCTGGGCAGCCACGCCGAGACGAAGTAGTGCTGGATCATTCCGATCCAGCCGTCCCTGGCCTTCTTCACGTGTACCGCCTTGCCCTTCGCGATGTCGCTGAAATCGACCTTCACGAACTTCGATTCCTCGGTATAGATCGCGGGCCCGGTGAAGGTCGTCACGCCCGCGAAGGCGCTGGTCTGGGCGGCCTCTTCGCTGGGCGCATTGGCGTCCCTGAGGAACTGGTAATACGCGTGTGGCGTGATCGGGGTGTCGGTCTTGTTCACGACCTCGAAGGACACGTCGATCACATAGCTGCCGCGATGGAAGCGGTACTTCTTCAACACCTCGGCGCCGCCCGTGTCCTGCGCGCGGAAGGTGACTTCCAGCAGGTCCTGGCCGCGAGCGAGTTCGTAGCTCTTAGCGTCGGTCGCGTAACGCGCCTTGTGCGAGGGCAACCCCTCGCCCAGCAGGCCCGTCTGCACGCCGAAATAGTGCTTCGAGCTCGGCTCCATCAAAGTGAGCGGCTTGTTG
The DNA here is from genome assembly GCA_038203035.1 of Burkholderiales bacterium. Lineage (GTDB taxonomy): Bacteria > Pseudomonadota > Gammaproteobacteria > Burkholderiales > Usitatibacteraceae > Usitatibacter. The sequence goes on along the minus strand of JBBREI010000001.1, from coordinate 53,950 downwards.
CGGTCGAGAGCCGAATGGACCTCGCGGAACGTCAGGCGCCGGATGTCCGCGCCCACGGTGCTCAGTTCAAGGTCGAAGAGGTCGGTCTTGATGGCAATCAGCTCGCCGCCCGTGACGACGGGGCTGGCGGAAGGCGCCACCGGAGCGGAGGGCGTGGTGCCACCCACCGCGGGCGCGCCCGCAAGATTGGTGGTCGGCTGCGGCGCGCCGGCGGGCACGCGGGTGGCCGTCGGGGCGGGTGGCGGCTTCGGCGCATTGTGCTTCTGCCAGGCATCCCAGAGCAGGAGCGAGGAAAAGGAGAAAACGACGAAGGCGATGATTCGTTGCGTGTCCATCATTTGCGGGAATCTCAGGGAACCGGGTCGAAGCCGCCCTCGTGCCACGGATGGCAGCGCCCGATGCGGCGCAGCGCCATCCAGGCGCCACGAGCCGAGCCGTGGCGCTCGATCGCTTCCGCAGCGTATTCCGAGCACGAGGGGGTGTAGCGGCACTGACGGCCCCACCAGGGGCTCAGCACCAGGCGATAAATCCGAATGAGGGCCAGCAGGGCCCTTTTCATGCCGCCGCCGGCAGGAGGCGATCCAGCATCCGGGCCACCTCGGCCGCGATTTCCGGGGCCTGCCCGGGCTGGAAGCGCTCTCGCATGGTCACGACGCAATCGAGGCCCGAGTGCTTCATGCCGTGTCGCCGGAAGGTCTCGCGAAGCATGCGCTTGACGGTATTGCGGTCGACGGCTGAAGGGACCAGGCGGCGCGTGAACGCGAGCCCGAAGCGCGATTGCGGCCCAACGCCCGGCATCACGTGGACAACAACCAATCGGCTGCGAAGCTTGCGCGGGGCGCGAAGGACGGGGCCAAACGAGCCCCGCTCAGAGAAGCGGTGACGCCGGGAATACCCTTCCTTCCGGGCGTTCCGCGGCATGAGTGACGTCAGACCGCTACGCGCTTGCGGCCCTTGGCGCGACGGGCGTTGATCACCGCCCGCCCGGCGGCCGTTTTCATGCGCACACGGAAGCCGTGGGTCTTCTTGCGGTGGGCCGTCGACGGCTGGAAGGTGCGTTTCATATCGGTTTACCTTGAGTATCCGCCCAGGAAAGCGGCAGGAAAAGCATGAAATTATAGCGGATTCACGGCCAAGGCGCCATTGCGCCCCTCCGGCCGGCACCAGCCGTCGCGCGGTTTGTGTTAGCGGCCGCGAAAGGGCGCCAGGCAGCCCATGTTTTCAAGGGGTTCCAGAGCTGTGGATAAGTGCCTCCGATCCAAGTAAAATTTCACATCGTTCTACCGCTTTTCAACCCCTCGGAAGATCCCCCGCTTGCCATCCATGGATTCGCTTTGGCCATCGCTCGCCGCTGAGTTCAAGAAGGAATTGCCGGCCCAGCAGTTCGACACGTGGATCAAACCCCTGCGCGCCGAACGGCAGGGCGAACAACTGGTGCTGGTAGCCCCGAACCACCACGTGCTCAAGTGGGTTCGATCGAACCTGCTGAACCGCATCGAGTCGCGGATCGAACGCGTGGCCGGGACCCCCCTCATCGTCAACCTGGTCCTCGACGAAACCCGTTCCGACAACGTGATCATCGTCCCCGAACCGATCCCGGTGCCCGTGCCCGCGGAGCGCAACGGTCGTGACGAGCACCGCCTGAACCCGGGCTTCACCTTCACCAATTTCGTCAACGGCAAGGCCAACCAGATCGCGCGCGCGGCGGCCATCCAGATCGCGGAAAACCCCGGTACCGCATACAACCCGCTCTTCATCTACGGCGGCACCGGCCTGGGCAAGACCCACCTGCTGCAGGCGATCGGCAACGAGGTGCTCAAGCGCAATCCCAAGGCCAAGGTGCGCTACAGCCACGCAGAACAGTTTGTCGCCGATGTCGTGCGCGCCTACCAGCACAAGAGTTTCGACTCCCTGAAGCGCTACTACCGCTCCCTGGACCTCTTCCTTATCGACGATGTGCAGTTCTTCGTCGGCAAGTCACGCTCCCAGGAGGAGTTCTTCTACACCTTCAATGCGCTCTTCGAAGCACACAAGCAGGTGGCCATCACCAGCGACTGCTTTCCCAAGGAAATGACCGGGATAGAGGAGCGCCTGATCTCGCGCTTCGGCTGGGGCCTGACCGTCGCGGTGGAACCGCCGGAACTGGAAATGCGCGTGGCGATCCTGCTCAAGAAGGCCGAGAACGATGGTGTCCGGCTCGATGAAAACGTCGCCTTCTTCATCGCCAAACACATCCGTTCCAACGTGCGCGAACTCGAAGGCGCGCTCAAGCGTGTGCTCGCCTACTGCCGTTTCAACAACACCACGGTCAACGTGACCACGGCCCGCGAGGCACTGAAGGACCTGCTCGCGGTGCTCAATCGCCAGGTGTCGATAGAGAACATCCAGAAAACGGTCGCGGACTATTTCAAGATCAAGGTCTCGGACATGTACTCAAAGAAGCGTTTCCGCTCCGTCGCCCGTCCGCGGCAGGTGGCGATGGCGCTGGCAAAGGAACTCACCCAGCAGAGCCTGCCCGAAATCGGCGAAGCGTTCGGAGGCCGCGACCACACCACCGTCCTTCATGCGTGCCGCAAGACCGTTGAACTGCGCGATAACGACCAGGAGTTCGCTCGCGACTATGCGCAGCTGCAGCAGATATTGCTGGGATGAAGTGCGAAGAACCCATGAAGAACCTGTGGATGAATTCAACCTTGGCCGTGAAAGGTCTTGTTATCCACAGATGTTCATTGAGTTCAGGCCATTCAGTCCCCATTTAAAATCATGGTCAACGCTTTGATCCATCTGGGCATTTTGAAGTTATCCCGCTCCCGGCGGTCTCCTATTAGCTATTAACTAATCTAACTTCTATAAATACAATGCTTAAGATAAAGACCACCAACGACAAGCTGCTTGGGCCCCTTCAGCGGGTCACCGGCATCGTCGAGCGCCGCCATACGCTGCCCATCCTGTCCAACGTGTTGATCACGGCGGCGGGTGGGAAAGTGGATTTCCTGGCCACCGACCTCGAGGTGCAGATCACCGCCACTGCCCAGTTGGACGGCAACGCCGAAGGCTCCGTCACGGCAGGCGCGCGCAAGCTGTATGACATCCTGCGCTCGCTTCCGGAAGACGCCGAGGTCTCGCTCGAAGCCAAGGAAAACCGCATGACGGTCAAGGCGGGCAAGAGCCGCTTCAACCTTCAGACCCTGGCGGCTGCGGACTTCCCCCGCATGGTGGAGGCGAAGGACGCCTCCAGGACGCTTACGCTTCCACAGAAGGCCCTCAAGAACGCCCTCGGGCTGGTGCAGTTCGCGATGGCGGTGCAGGACATCCGCTACTACCTCAACGGCGTGCTTTTTTCGGTCGACAAGAACGTGCTGCGTGTTGTTGCGACCGACGGCCACCGGTTGTCCTTTGCGAGCCAGGACCTGGAAGGCGACCACGGAAACGTGGAGGCGATCCTGCCGCGCAAGACCGTGCTCGAGCTGATCAAGCTGCTTGGTGATACCGATGAGCCGGTGGCGCTCGCCATCGGGTCCAACCAGGCGCGTTTCTCGTTCGGTGACATCGAAATCGTCTCCAAGATCGTCGAGGGCAAGTTTCCCGATTACCAGAAGGTCATCCCCACGACCCACAAGAACCGGGTGTCGATCGATCGGGCCACACTGGCCCAGTCGCTAAACCGCGCCGCGATCCTCTCGAACGAGAAGATCCGCGGCGTGCGGCTCGTCTTCACCAAGGATGCGCTGTCGATCATCTGCACGAACAACGAGCAGGAGGAGGCCGAAGAGGGCCTGGCGATCGACTACGACGGCGATGCGCTCGACATCGGCTTCAACATCTCGTACCTGCTCGACGTGCTGAACCACGTCGATTCATCTTCGGTGAGCGTCGTCATGGGCGATTCGAATTCCAGCGCGCTGGTGCAGATTCCCGGCCGCGAGGATTTCAAATACGTCGTGATGCCGATGCGCATCTAGAAACGCAAACAGGAACCAAATTTTGGCAACCGTCCCGCAGTCCACCCCCGATCCCATCCGCCCGCCCGCCGAATACGATTCGAGCAGCATCAAGATCCTCAAGGGGCTCGACGCCGTGCGCAAGCGTCCCGGCATGTACATCGGCGACACGTCCGATGGAACCGGACTGCACCACATGGTCTTCGAAGTGGTGGACAACGCGATCGACGAAGCCCTGGCCGGACATTGCGACGACATCAAGGTCGTGATCCACACTGACAATTCGATATCGGTGGTCGACAACGGCCGGGGCATTCCCACGGACATCAAGGAAGACGACGACCTCAAGCGTTCCGCGGCAGAGATCGTGATGACCGAGCTGCACGCCGGCGGAAAATTCGATCAGAACTCGTACAAGGTCTCGGGCGGGCTGCACGGCGTGGGCGTCTCGGTCGTGAACGCGCTGTCGCAATGGCTCAAGCTGCGCGTGTGGCGCGCAGGCAAGGCCCACCTGCTGGAATTCCGCGATGGCGTCGCGGTCAAGCCGCTTGAGGTCACCGGGGACACCGATCGCCGCGGCACCGAGGTGCACTTCCTTGCGTCGACGCAGACGTTCAGCCACGTCGAGTTCCATTACGAGATCCTCGCCAAGCGCCTGCGCGAACTTTCGTTCCTGAACAACGGCTGCAAGATCGAGCTCATCGACCAGCGCACCGGCAAGAGCGAGAACTTCGCCCATGCCGGCGGAATCAAGGGATTCGTCGAGTACATGCACCGCGCGAAGACGGTGCTGCACAACAACGTTTTCTATTCGGTCGGCGAGAAAGACGGCATCACGGTCGAAGTGGCGATGCAGTGGAACGACTCGTACGGCGAATCGGTGCAATGCTTCACCAACAACATCCCGCAGCGCGACGGCGGCACCCACCTCACGGGCCTGCGCACGGCGATGACGCGCACCATCAACAACTACATCGAGAAGGAAGAAATCGCCAAGAAGGCGAAGGTGGAAACCACCGGCGACGACATGCGCGAGGGCCTTACCTGCGTGCTCTCGGTGAAGGTGCCCGAGCCCAAGTTCTCCTCGCAGACCAAGGACAAGCTGGTCTCGTCCGAGGTGCAGCCCGTGGTGCAGGAAATCGTTGCGCAGAAGCTCGCCGATTTCCTCATGGAAAGACCTTCCGACGCGAAGATCATCTGCACAAAAATCGTCGAAGCCGCTCGCGCCCGCGAAGCCGCGCGCAAGGCGCGCGAGCTCACCCGGCGCAAGGGCGTGCTCGATGGTGGCGGCCTTCCCGGGAAACTGGCCGACTGCCAGGAGCGGGACCCGGCCCTTTGCGAGCTGTACCTGGTGGAGGGAGACTCCGCCGGCGGCAGCGCCAAGCAGGGCCGCGACCGGCGCAACCAGGCGATCCTGCCGCTCAAGGGGAAGATCCTCAATGTAGAGCGCGCACGCATCGACAAGATCATCACCTCGACCGAGGTCGCCACGTTGATCACCGCCCTCGGCGCGGGCATCGGCGAGGACTTCAACCTCGACAAGCTGCGATACCACCGCATCATCATCATGACGGACGCGGACGTGGACGGCGCGCACATCCGCACGCTGCTGCTCACGTTCTTCTATCGCCAGATGCCGGTGCTGCTGGAGCGCGGCCACATCTACGTCGCCCAGCCGCCGCTCTACAAGGTGAAGAGCGGCAAGGACGAGCGCTACCTCAAGGACGAGCACGAGCTCAAGCAGCACCAGCTTCGCCGGGCGCTGAACGGGGCAACGCTCTCGCCGGGAGGCGCCGCCGCGCCGCTCACCGGGGAGGCACTGGAAAACATCGCCACCGACTACCTCATGACCGAAACCGTGATCGAGCGGCTCTCGGCGGCGATGGATTCCGCGGTCCTGCATTCGATGCTGGGAATGCCGAGGATGTCGCTGGGCGACCAGGATGGGGCGACGCGCGCCGCCAGGGCATTCCACGAGGCTCTTTCACCCAATGCGCCCAGGACCCACATAGAGCGTGACCCCACATCCGACGGATGGCGGCTGCGGCTCGAAAAGGTCGTCCATGGCAACAAGGTGGAGACGGTGGTCGACCACGCCTTCCTCGAAAGCGGCGACTACTCGCAGATCGTGAAGACCTCGGAGACACTGACCGGGCTCATCCGCGAGGACGCGCAGGTCAAGCGCGGCGAGGCGGTGCGTTCGATCAAGACCTTCCGCGAGGGCCTCGACTGGCTCTTCTCCGAGGCGAAGGGATCGATGGCGATCCAGCGCTACAAGGGACTGGGCGAGATGAACCCGGAGCAGCTCTGGGAGACGACGATGGATCCGACCAAGCGCATCCTGCTCAAGGTCCAGATCGAAGATGCCATCAGCGTCGGCGAGACGTTCACCACGTTGATGGGCGACGAGGTGGAGCCGCGCCGGCAGTTCATCGAGTCCAACGCGTTGAGGGTGACCAACCTCGACGTGTAAAAAAAGGCCGATTCTACGCGGCCTTTTTTACCTTGGCGGGGGCCTTCGCCTTTGCCTTGGGTTTTGCCGCGGCTTTTTTCGCCTTTCCACCCTTGCCCGACTTTGCCGCCAGCAATTCGACGGCCTCGTCGAGCGTAACGGTGGCGATCATGCCTTCGTCCGGAAGCGTGGCGTTGACCTTGCCGTGTTTCACGTAGGGCCCGTAGCGCCCTGAATAGAGAGCCACCGCCTGGCCGTCGTCGGGGTGCTTGCCAAGGACCTTGAGGGCGCCGCGACCACCGAACACCTTCGGTTCGGCAAGCAGGGCGACGGCACGGTCGAGGGCGATTTCGAACACGCTTTCTTCCTTCGGGATCGACTTGAACTGGCCGTCGTGGCTCACGTAGGGACCGAATCGCCCGATCGCCGCCACCACCTTCTTGCCACCTTCGGGATGTGGACCGAGGTCGCGGGGAAGCGCAAGCAGCTTCAGCCCCGTCTCGATGGTGACCGCATCGGGGGCGATGTTCTTCGGCACGGAGACGCGCTTGGGCTTCTTGTCGCCCTCCATCTCGCCCAGCTGGATGTACGGCCCGAACGGACCCTGCAGCAGCTGTATCAGCTTGCCGCTTTCCGGATCGGTACCCAGCTCGCGCTTGACCGCTTCCGTGCCCTCCGCGCCGTCGAGGTTGCGCGTGTAGTCGCAATCCGGGAAGCCGGCGCAGCCGATGAAGCGCCCGCGGCGCCCCAGGCGGATCGCGAGCTTGTGGTTGCCGCACTTGGGGCAGGTCTCGTCCATCTGCTCCTGGGTGACGTCCTTGCGGGAGACCGATTCCTTTTCGATGATCTGCGCCGAGAAACCCTTCCAGAACTTCTCGAGGACCGGGAGCCATTCCTCCTTGCCGTTCGAGATGTCGTCGAGCTCGTCTTCGAGCTTGGCGGTGAACTCGTAGTCGACCCAATGGGCGAAGTGGTCGGTGAGGAACTTGTTCACGACCCGGCCGACGTCGGTCGGCGTGAAACGCTTCTTGTCGAGGAGGACGTATTCGCGATTCTGCAGCGTCGAGATGATCGACGCATAGGTCGACGGGCGCCCGATGCCGTAATGTTCGAGCGCCTTCACGAGGCTGGCCTCGGAATAACGCGGGGGCGGCTGCGTGAAGTGCTGCTCGCCGTAGAGCTTCTCGATCTTCACCGCGTCGCCCGTTTCAAATGCCGGCAGGCGCTTGTCTTCTTCTTCCACGGCGTCGTCCTGGTCCTCGTGGTAGACCGCGTAGAAGCCGGCAAACACCATCGTCTGGCCGGTGGCACGAAAGATGTTGCCCGCTGCGCCCACCGCGAAATCGACCGCCACCGTATCGAACCTGGCCGGCGTCATCTGCGAGGCGATCGCTCGCTTCCAGATCATCTCGTAGAGCTTGCGCTGCTCGTCGTTCAGGTAGGGAAAGACCGATTCCGGGGTGCGGGCGATCGAGGTCGGGCGGATGGCCTCGTGTGCTTCCTGTGCGTTTTTCGACGTGCTGCGGTAGACGATGGGAGCCTTCGGCAGGTAGTCCGGGCCGTAATTCTTGGTGATGTAGCCGCGCATTTCCGCCACGGCTTCCTTCGAAAGAGTGACGGAGTCGGTGCGCATGTAGGTGATCAAGCCGGTTTCGACCTTTCCGACGTTGACCCCTTCATAAAGGCTCTGCGCGACCTTCATGGCGCGGTCGGTGGAGAAGCCCAGCTTGCGCACGGCCTCCTGCTGCAGGGTCGACGTCGTGAAGGGCGCGGCGGGTGAACGCGTCTTGCTCTTGCGTTCGACTTCCTTGACCTTCGCGTTGCCCTTGCCGTTCTCCTCCAGGAATGCGCGGACTTCGGCTTCGCGCTCGGCGCTGCCGACGGCAAACTGGTCGAGCTTGTCGCCCTTGAAATGCGTGAGCTTCGCGCTGAACGCGACCTTGTTCTTGGAACTGTCGAAGTGGATCGACCAGTATTCCTGAGTCTTGAACTTCTCGATCTCGAGCTCGCGCTCCACGATCAGCCGCAGCGCCGGGCTTTGCACGCGGCCGGCCGAAAGGCCGCGCCGGATCTTCTTCCACAGCAGCGGTGAAAGGTTGAAGCCCACCAGGTAGTCGAGCGCCCTGCGCGCCTGTTGTGCGTTCACCAGATCCATGGATATCGCGCGCGGGTTCTTCACCGCCTCCTTCACGGCGCCCTCGGTGATTTCGTAGAACACGACGCGCTTGATCGTCTTGTCCTTGAGGGCCTTGCGCGACTTGAGGATTTCGGACAGGTGCCACGCAATGGCCTCACCCTCCCTGTCCGGGTCGGTTGCCAGCAGGATGGTGTCGGCGTCCTTCACCGCCCTGGCGATGGCGTCGACGTGTTTGGTGTTGCGCTCGATCAGCTCGTATTTCATCCTGAAGTTGTCGTCGGGATCCACCGCGCCGGTCTTCGGCACGAGGTCGCGGACATGGCCGTACGACGCGAGGATCTCGAAATCCTTGCCGAGGTACTTCTTGAGGGTCTTCGCCTTGGACGGCGATTCGACGATGAGCAGGTGCGAGGCCATTGATTTCAGTCGGTGCTTTTCTTCTTCATTCTATAACGTGGCCCGGCGCGGGCATTTCCGGCGCCGAGGGCGTGGCGTGTCTTTTCAGGAACCGGCCGCCCGGCATTGCGTCGACCCGGCCTTCCACTTCGAGCAGGGAGAGTTCGGCAGCAACCACGCCCGGCGATTTTTCGGTGAGTCCGGCGATCTGATCGACGGTAAGTGGCGCGAATCCGATCGCGTTCAGGACCACGTTGGGGCGCCCATCCCTTTTGTCGAGGGCGCTTGACCTGCTTCCTTCCTGCGCGGTGGCGCGCGCGAGGCCCAGTTCAACAAGGACGTCCTGTGCGCTTTCCACCAGCTTGGCGCCATCCTTTATCAGCCGGTGGCAGCCCTTTGCGTGGGGAGAGTGTATCGACCCCGGCACCGCGAAAACGTCGCGGCCCTGCTCGTTGGCCAGCCGCGCGGTGACCAGGGAGCCGCTTCGTTCGGCGGCCTCCATGACCAGCACACCACGAGAAAGGCCACTTATCAGACGGTTTCGCAGGGGGAAGTTCCGCGGCAGCGACGGCGTGCCGAGGGGAAAGTCCGAAATCAGGCAGCCTTCCCGGGCCAGGCGGTGGGCAAGGCCGCGGTTGCCGAGGGGATAGATGAGGTTGGGCCCGGTTCCCATCACCGCGATGCTCGACCCCCCGCCGGCGAGCCCGCCGCAATGGGCGTTGGTATCGATGCCGAGCGCCAGCCCGCTCACGATGCACAGGCCTTGGTCCGACAACTCCTGCGAAATGCTGCGCGCGTCCCGACCCCCCTGCGGCGTGCAGTTCCTGCTTCCGACAACGGCGAAACAGGGGGACGTGAGCAATTCGAGCCGCCCGATTGCATACAGGACGTTGGGCGGATCGGGTATCTCCAGGAGCTGGGGCGGGTAGGACGCGTCGCCCAGCGTGAGGAGGTGGCGCCCGTCGCCCTCGAGCCATCGCAACGTGGATTCGAGCAGCGCCCGGTCCGGGCCGCCGGCGAGGAGCCCCGCGACATCGGGTTTTCCACAGGCCTGCGTGATTCTCGATGGAGAGGAAGAAAGCACCTGCGCCGGACTGCCCAGGGCGCGGAGCAGGACGCGTTGCAGGGCCTGGGATACGCCCGGGACCAATGTGAGGCGCAGCCACGCTTCGGCATCGCAACGGAGGGTGTGGAGCTGATCGGGGTCGGCCACGGCGGTGGAGGGATCGGGAGGATGCCCGATAAACGACGGCAGGTCACGCTTGGCTGACCCGCCGGCGAAAAGAAAAAGGGCCGAAGCCCCTTTTCCCTTGCCTGCCGGGGCCGGGCTTTACGGTGTCTGGATCACGTCGCCAATGTAGATCGGGCGGGTCGAACGCATCACCAGCGCGTAGGAAAGCTTGTCGAACACGCGGAACACGAAGATCAGGCCGTTGCGCTCGTCGGGCAGCTTGAGCGGGCCTTCGGCCTGGGCTACCGGCGCCACCTTGCCCGGCTCCACCGGCGGCGGGGGCGGGCGCGGAGGATCCGCAACAACCGGCACCGGGGTCATGCGCATCCCATCGAACAGCTTCGAAGAGCCGCCCAGGAGGTCCATCGAGCGGCCGCCGGCATTGATCACCGCCCCTTTGCGGTACGTCGCGAGCACGTGGCCCACTTCGACACCGTCGCGCGCGCCGCGATTGATGGTGATGATCTGGTACTGGCCGAACTCCGAGACGCCGCCATCCACGGACATGATCGAACCCTTGATCGCCTTGTCGGGAGCGCGGGGCACGTAAGTGGGGAAGGCGCTTTCGCGGGCCGGCGCCAGGCGATCGCCGCGATTAACTTCCTGGCGGGTCTTGATGATTTCGAGGGTTGTCGGGTTGCCGTAGCGGCGCACCCGTGCGTCACCCACGTATTTGGCCTCGTAGCCCAGTATTTCGCCGGATTCGGGATCCTTCAGTGCGACCCCCGGCCGGTAGATCTGCCAGTTGACGCTGTCGCCACTGCCGATCCGATCCGCGTACGCCACATCGCCCGCGCCGACGATCACGCGGCTTTCCTCGGTGGCCAGGATGGCCGGCGCGGTATCCAGGCCGGTGGATTCGATGATCAGGGGCTGGCTCAGGAACGGGCCGATGGCGGTCCCGGGAATGCTGGGCACGGCGGATTGCAGGGTCTCGATTCGTACCCGGGGGTCGAGGCGAACGACGTTGCCCGCGGCATCCGCGCTGGTGCCGCCGCTGGGCCGGGCCGAACCACCACCCGCCGCGCCTCCGCCGAGCGACAGGCGCATGGCGTCCCGGTCGAGGCGAACGACGTCACCGGGATAGATCAGGTGCGGGTTCTTGATCTGGTCCTGGTTCATCTGCCAGATCTGCGGCCATTTCCAGGGATCCTTCAGGAATCGGCCGGAAATTCCCCACAAAGTGTCACCCTTGACCACCGTGTATTCGGACGGCGCATCGGCGGCAAGATCCGCCTGGGTCAACCTGGTGGAAGCGTCGCCTCCCTTTGCGGCCGTTTTTTCCGACGAGGCTGGCATGCCATCGGCAAACGCCCCGCCCGGAACCAAACTGGCCAGGGCGACGACTAAAGTTATAATTGTCTTTCGCATGGCGGCACTCACTTGTGGATATGGCGCTCGGGACCCATATTCAGAAAAGGGTTACGCCCCTTTTCTCATGTAGTGCGGTAAATTCTGCACATAATTTCTTCAATTAGCAAGCATTTATGGCCATTCTCGAGATACTCCAATACCCCGATCCGAGGCTCTTTGAGCCGGCGCAGCGCGTTGAAAAAATCGACGCGGCGACCCGCAAGCTCATCGATGACATGATCGAAACCATGTACGCCGCCCCTGGAATCGGCCTGGCCGCAACCCAGGTCGACGTGCATAAACACATCATCGTGATGGATGTCAGCGAGGATCGCAGCGACCCGCGTGTCTTCATCAATCCCGAGATCACCCGCAGGGAAGGGGTCGCCACCAACCAGGAGGGCTGCCTTTCCGTCGCCGGCATCTACGACAACGTGGAGCGGGCGGAAAGTGTCACCGTCACCGCCCTCGACCGCAATGGCGCCCGCTTCACCCTCAACGCCTCCGGCATGCTCGCAACCTGCATCCAGCATGAGATGGACCATCTGGAAGGCAAGGTCTTCGTCGAGCTGTTGTCCGACCTCAAGCAGAACCGCATCCGGGCGAAGCTCAAGAAACGCCAACGCAAGGCGGCCTGAGCCCGGCCGCGCCCTTGCGCGTCGTCTTCGCAGGCACACCACCTTTCGCGGCCCGAGCCCTCGCCGCGCTGGTCGACGCCGGGCATGAGGTCGTGCTGGTGCTCACCCAGCCCGATCGCCCGTCCGGGCGCGGCCTCAAACTCTCTGCCAGCGCGGTGGCCCTCGCCGCCGGTCAGCGCGCGATTCCGGTCGAGAAATTTCCGACCCTGAAGGCTCCGCAAGCCCAGCAGCGGCTTCGGGGCCTGCACGCCGACGTCATTGTTGTGGCGGCCTACGGCCTGATCCTGCCCCGCAGCGTGCTCGAGATTCCCCGGCTCGGTTGCCTGAATATCCACGCCTCCCTGCTGCCCCGATGGCGCGGCGCGGCGCCGGTCCAGCGCGCCATCCTCGCCGGCGACACGCGCACCGGAATCAGCATCATGCGGATGGACGAAGGCCTCGACACCGGCCCGGTTCTTCTCGACACGCCGTTGCCGATCGATCCGCGGGAGACCACGGGCACACTCACGGAGAAGCTGGCGGCGCTGGGTGCCCAATCCATCGTCGAAGCGCTGGCCAGGCTTCAATCGCTGGAGCCCAGGGTGCAGGACGGCGACCAGGCCACCTACGCCGCCAAGGTCGTCAAGAACGAGGCAAAAATCGACTGGTCCCTGTCTAGCGCGCAAATCGACCGGAGGGTGCGAGCGTTCAACCCGGCGCCGGGCGCGGAAGCGGTGGTGGCGGGCGAAACCGTAAAGATCTGGGATGCCGAACCCGTCGCTCAGGCCCAGGGCCTTCCGGGCAGCGTGCTGGAGGGCGACGGGGCGGAATTGCTGGTGGCATGTGGTGAGGGCGGCCTGCGCCTCAAGGTCCTGCAGCGTCCCGGGGGGCGCAGGATGGATGCGGCCGACTTCGTGCGGGGCAATCCCCGAAATACCCCGCAACCTAAATTTTGATGTAAATCCCAACCGATTGATTTAAGAGTGTTTTGTGTGGGCAACCGAACGTGGGTGACGCTGGCAAGTCCTTGAGATTAGTGGTAAATTGACTTTCGTAGCCTCACCTGTATCGCGGATACCACACTTTCCATCGAACAGGCACTCCAGGTCCGCTCGCATCGATGAAAACTTCGACGCTCCACCATTCGCTTCGCAAACTCACGGCCGTGCTGCTGCACGCTCGTGCGCTGGCCTTTGCGTTGGCGCTGGTGTTCGTCGCGCCCTGCGCGCTTGCGGACGGGATCGAGGTGCGTTCAGTCACGGTGGAACCCGCCTCTGACGGCTGGGAGCTGGAAGCCGCATTCGACGTGCAGTTCAACGCGCGCCTCGAAGAAGCGGTCAATCGCGGCATCCCGCTCTACTTCGTCGTGGACTTCGAGCTGTCGCGGCCCCGCTGGTACTGGTTCGACGAAAAGCCGATCGAGCTCTCGAGGACCTTCAAGATCACGTACACGCCGCTGTTGCGGCAATACCGCCTGACCATCGGCAACGAATACCAGAACTTCACCAGGTTCGAAGAGGTAACCCGCGTACTTTCGCGCCAGCGCGGGTGGCATGTCGCCGACAAGGGCGCGCTCAAAAAGGATCAGGTCTATCAGGCGGCAGTGCGCATGCGCCTCGATACCGCCCAGCTGCCAAAGCCGTTCCAGCTCAACGCGATTGCATCGCGTGACTGGACGCTAGCTTCCGATTGGCATCGCTGGACGATCATTCCGTGAAGCCCCTGATATTCCTCTGTGTGGTCGCCGGCGCCGCGCTGGTGTACCTGATGTCAGAGGCCTCGGCGAACACGACGCTGTTCGCCAAGAACTACCAGCTTCTCCTCTACCTCGGCGGCGGCCTCGCCCTCGGGCTCATGGGGCTCATCGGCTACCAGTTGATGCTTCTGCGCCGCAAGCTGCGCGCGCGCGTCTTCGGCTCCAAGCTCACCCTTCGCCTCATGGTGGTGTTTGCGCTCATGGCGCTGATCCCGGGCGGCCTGGTGTACGCGATCTCGTTCCAGTTCCTGCAGCGCTCGATCGAATCCTGGTTCGACGTCCGCGTCGACGAATCGTTGAAGGGCGGCCTGCGGCTGGCGCGCAGCGCGATGGAGAACTCCCTCAAGGAGCTGGCGCTCAAGGCGGAATCGATGTCGATCTCCCTGGCCTCGACGCAGGCGGTCGAGGCCACCACGCTCAACCGCCTTCGCGAGCAGCATTCGATCGAGGAAGCGACGCTGCTCACCGCGCGTGGCCGCGTGATCGCCCAGGCCGGCTCGGAGCCGGTGGCGCTGTTGCCGGATCTGCCCCCGCCCAACGTGCTGCGCCAGGTGCGTTCGCAGCAGAGCGTGCGCTCCATCGAGGACATCCCGGGGCGCGGTCTGTACCTTCGGGTGATCGTTCCGGTGAACGTGCTCACCATCGCGGACGACATACGGGTGCTCCAGGTGCTGCAACGCGTTCCGCGCGCGATTGCGGAGGACGCGGCGCTGGTCGAGGCCGGCGACAAGGACTATGCCGAGCTGCTGCTGGCGCGCGAGGGGCTTAAGGACATCTTCAGCCTGACCCTCACGCTCGCGATGCTGCTGACGCTTTTCTCCGCGCTTGCGCTCGCGTTTGTCCTGTCCGAGCGGCTGTCCGCCCCCCTTTCGGCGCTTGCAGAGGCCACTCGCGCGATCGCAAAGGGCGACTACTCCAAGCTGAACCCGGTGAAGAGCCGCGACGAGTTCGGCGTGCTCACGCAATCGTTCAACACGATGACGCGCCAGATCGCCGATGCCACCGAAACGATGGAGCGCAACCAGCAGCAGCTGGAAGACGCGAAAACCTATCTAGAAAGCATCCTGTCGAACCTGACCTCCGGCGTGCTCACCTTTGACGAGCGCCTCTACGTCAAGACGATGAACGCGTCCGCGAACGAGATCCTCGCGGTGCCCGCCGGGGCGTTCCACGGCCTGAAGCTTTCGGAGTGGCCGCGCCACATGCAGTCGGTTGCGCCCTTCGCCGAAATCGCCCTACGCCACTTCGCCTCTTCGAGCATGCGGCAATGGGAAGAGCAGATGGAGTACCGCCGCGCCGACGGCCAGCGCATCCTGCTGCTGCGCGGCACGCGGCTCGCCCAGCGCGGCGAAAACGGCTTCGTGGTTGTGTTCGACGACATCACGCACCTGATCCAGGCGCAGCGCGACGCCGCCTGGGGCGAGGTCGCGCGCCGCCTGGCCCACGAGATCAAGAACCCTCTCACCCCGATCCAGCTTTCGGCCGAGCGGCTGCAGCACAAGCTCAAGGACAAGCTGCCTGCGGCCGAAGCGGACCTGCTTACGCGCGCAACCGGCACCATCGTGAGCCACGTGGCGGCGCTGAAGGGGATGGTTGACGACTTCACGCAATACGCCCACTCCTCGCGCATGAACGCCAAGGCGGTGACCCTGAACGACCTGGTGCGGGAAGTCCTGGTCCTCTACGAGGCGATGGGCGTCTCCATAGAGCCGCGGCTTTCGGAGGAGCTGCCCCAGATCTACGCCGATCCGGCGATGTTGCGCCAGGTCCTCCACAACCTTTTCCAGAACGCCATCGACGCGCTCACCGGCGTGGAGAACCCCAGGATCCTGGTGTCGACCAGCCTGGGCACGGGCGGCGTGCTGCTTACCGTCCGCGATAACGGCACCGGCATCGCCGAAGGCGTCATGGGCCGGATCTTCGAGCCCTACGTGACCACCAAGCCGAAGGGAACCGGGTTGGGCCTGGCGATTGTCAAGAAAATCGTCGACGAGCACCACGGGCGCATTCTGGTGGAGAATGTGAAACCCCATGGAGCCACGGTGAGCATCGTCCTGCCGTTCAAGGCTGCGGCCTAACCCAAACACCCATACAGATGCCTGCGAACCAGATCCTCGTCGTCGACGACGAAGTCGGCATCCGCGAACTGCTTTTCGAGATCCTTCGTGACGAGGGATACGGGGTGCGGCTGGCGGAAAATGCACAGACCGCCCGATCCGCGCGAAAGGAGATGCGCCCGGACCTCGTGCTGCTCGACATCTGGATGCCCGACACCGACGGGATCACCCTGCTCAAGGAGTGGGCGGGAAGCGGCCTGCTCACGATGCCGGTGGTGATGATGTCGGGCCACGGCACGATCGACTCCGCCGTCGAGGCGACGCGCATCGGCGCGTTCGATTTCCTGGAAAAGCCGATCAGCCTGCCCAAGCTGCTGGCCACCGTCAGCAAGGCGCTGGCCGGCGGAAAGGCGCTGCCCAAGACCGGGCTCGCGCTCGTGAACCTGGGCCGCGCGCGCGTGATCCAGGAACTGCGCCAGCGCCTCGACCAGGTCGGAAGAATGCGCACCCCGGTGCTGCTGATCGGCGAGCCCGGATGTGGCTTCGAGCTGTGTGCCCGCCACCTGCACCTGGCCAATACGCCCTGGGTCGCCCTGGACGAATGCGAATGGCTCGCCACCAATCCGTTCGAGCCCCTCAACGAGGCCCGTGACGGCACACTTTTCCTTCCGGAGATCGCGTTGCTCGGCAAGGCCGAGCAAAAAGGCCTGGTCCAGTTGCTGGGCAAGCTCGAGAAATTCAACGTGCGCCTCATCTGCGCGGCCACCGGACCCCTTCCGGCCATGGTGGACGACGGTCGCTTCGACCCCGCGCTCTACCACCAGCTGTCGGGCCTCACGATCAGGGTGCCGGCGCTGGCCGACCACGCCGAGGACATCCCCGATGTCGCCGCGACCCTGCTCACGCAGCTCATTGATGCAAACGAAGTGCCGCTGCGCACGCTGACGGTTGGCGCCCTCAACGTGATGCGCAACCTGGACTGGCCCGGAAACCTGCCGGTGCTGCAGAACGTGGTCAAGACGCTTGCCTTGACGACGCTCACCAACGACATCGGCGGCGACGACGTGAACCGCGTGGCGCGCGAATTCAACCTCGGACCGCGCGAGCAGGCCACGACAGAGGTGGGTGTCTCGCTCGACCTGCCGCTGCGCGATGCGCGCGAGCAATTCGAGAAGCAGTATTTCCTGCACCACATCCGCCGGGAGGAAGGCAACATGTCGCGTGTTGCCGACCGCGTGGGGCTCGAGCGCACCCACCTTTACCGCAAGCTCAAGCAGCTTGGCATCCGCCCCTCGAGCAAGGGCGAGGATGCCGCCGGCAACTAGCGCGCCTCGATCCGTCCCAGGCGCACCGCGGTAAGCCCCGCCTTCACGTTGTTGGGCACGGGCATCACCAGCACGCAATTGGCGTAGGGAGCCTTCACCGGTTGGTCGCCGTCCCAGGCGATCACCTCGCCTTCGCGCTCGACCACCTCGAGTCCCGCGAACGGCCGGACGAAGCGAAACGCCGGCGAGCTGGCGACCACCGCGTCCGTCACCCGGATCAGCCGCTGCGGTGTCACCGCCTGTCCGATCTCGCGCGCGGCGAGTTGCGGATCGACGATGCCGAGGCGGTCGAGGAACCGCCACGCGGTCTGCCAGGCCACGAGTTCCGCGGCGCGTTCCCAGTGTTGCCCGCATTCGACCAGCAGCGCGTTGCGGGTGCTCGCGGGATCGCCGAACCCGCCGTAATCGCGCATGCGCGTGCCGTTGGCGTGTCCCGTGTCACTCACGATATCGCGCGGCACGCCGACTTCGAACGCGAACCGGATGCCCTTCTCGAGCGGGCCGCAGATCATCACGGGCGGGCTGGGTTCAAGCATCGAATGGATGTCGAGCAGGTATTCGGCCTGGTCGACGAACGGGCGCAGCTCGCGGGCGCGGCGCAGCTCCCCCGTCGAGCCCTTGCCGTCGAGGGTGGCGGGATTCCACACGCGGTTGAAATCCTCGTCGACGAATCGTGTTGCGTACGGGTTGCGCGGATCGAAGCGGGAGAACGCCTCGACGTTTGCAAACGAGAGAGTGAGCTTGCCGCGCGCGGGGCGCAGGCCCTGGCGCAGCAGGCGATCGACGACAATCGCGCCGCAGATCTCGTTTCCATGGGTCAACGCGTTGACCATGGCGTGTGGCCCCGCGATGCCGCTGTCGAAGGTGTGGACGAACTCGGTCCCGGTGTTCGACGCGCGGTGGGCAGTGATGTCGGGGGCTTGCAGCTCGACGGCGATGGACATGTCAGTGGTCGTGTTTGTGGTCGTGGTCGTGGTGATGGTCGTGCCCATGATGGTGGTGATCGTGGCCGTGGTGATGATGGTGGTGCCCGCCCGCGACCTCTTCGCAGCGCGCGGCGGCGTATTCGGAAACGGCCACGAGGAGCTTGCCCAGGTTGCCCTTAAGCTCGTCGAAACCGGCGTTTTTCCCCCGGGTGCGCTCGTCCATGTAGAGCTTGCGGTTGACCTCGATCTGAAGGCTGTGACGCCGCGCCTTCGGGTCGGAGAAGGCCCGCACCAGCTCGACTCCCTTGTAAGGATCGTTCACCTTGACGTCGTAACCCATCGCGCGCAGTGCCTCGGCAACCTTCGCGGTGAATTCAGGCTCGCAGGTCGTCCCGTCGCGGTCCCCGAGCACGAAATCGGCGCGGGGCTTTCCGGGACCTTCCTCGGAGACGGCGCTGCTGACCGCGGGCATCGAATGCAGGTTCAGGTGCCAGACACCGCCGAAGTGGTCGTGCACGGCGTCGAGGGCATCCTTGACCGCGCGCTGGTACGGTTGGTGGTAACGAACGATTCGCCGCTTCACCTCGTCGACGGAAAGTTTGCGCGAATAGATCGCTTCGCCGGTATCGAGCACGCGCCAGATGAGGCCGATGCCCTTCTGCGTCTTGGCGCCGGGGACCGCGGGACCCGGCCACGGCGTGGCGAGCAGCGACGCATCGATGTCGAGCAGCGATCGGTTGGGATCGATGTAGCTGCGCGGGAAGCGCGCCGCGATGAGTGTGGCGCCGAGGTCGGGGCCGACGGCATAGAGCTCATCGACATAACTGTCCTCGGCCTGCCGGAGTTGCTCGAGCGCGACGGACGCGCCAAAATCACCGGGGTAGTGCGTCCCGCTGTGCGGCGAGTCCAGGACCAGCGGCGAATGGCCTGCCCGCGGCGGATGCAGTTCGAAGGGTTGGTCGTTCATCGGCTTCCAATGTCGTTGAGGTGGCAGGCGGAGAGGTGCCCGGGCCCGATCTCGCGCAGCGCGGGAGCGTCCTCGCGGCAGCGCGCAAAGGCCCTCGGGCAACGCGGATGGAAATGGCAGCCCGGTGGCGGGGCGAGCGGCGACGGGATTTCCCCCTTCACCGGGATGTATTGGCGGCGCTTGGCATCAACTCGCGGCACCTCGGCCACAAGCGCCTGGGTGTAGGGGTGGTTCGGCTGCGCGTAGATCTCGCTGGTTGGTGCGGACTCGACCACGCGCCCAAGGTACATCACCACCACGCGATCGGACACGTGGCGGATCACCCCCAGGTCGTGGCTGATGAAGAGGTAGGTGAGCGCGAACTCTTCGCGCAGGCGCACGAACAGGTTCAGGACCTGCGCCTGGATCGACACGTCCAGGGCCGCAACCGCCTCGTCGCAAACCAGGAAGCGCGGCTTGACCGCCAACGCGCGCGCGATGCCGATGCGGCTGCGCTGTCCTCCCGAAAACTGGTGGGGGAAGCGGCGCATCAGGCTCGCATCCATGCCGACACGCTGCAACATGTCCGCGACGTAGTCCCGGCGCTGAGCCGCATTCACGAGCCCGTGCACGACCGGCGCTTCACCGATGATGTCGAGGATGCGCATGCGCGGGTTGAGAGACGCATACGGGTCCTGGAAGATCATCTGCACCGCAAGCCGCTCCGCGCGATCGCCGGGTGCCTCGTACTGCGCGTACGGGCGTCCCTTCCAGAAGCGCTCGCCCTCGGTGGGCGCGAGGATGCGCGACACGATCCTTCCCAGCGTCGACTTCCCGCATCCCGATTCGCCGACCAGGCCAACCACCTCTCCCTCGCGGATCGCGAGGTCCACCCGGTCGAGCGCATGAACCGACGTTTCGGAAACGCGCGCGCCAAGCCGGCGCGCGATCCGCCCGGCCAGGTCTATCCCCTTCACGAAGCGTTTGGAGACGCCGCGGATCTCGAGCAACGGGGTGGCGGCGGTCGTCATGTGATCGGGTTGACACATCGCAGGCTGCGCGCGGCGCCGATCGCTCGCAGGGCAGGGGCGACCGAGCAGGGCTCCACCGCGCGCGGGCACCGTTCGCGAAACGCACAAGCGGCACCCAGGTGCAGCAGGGAAGGCGTCATGCCCGGGATCTGTGCCAGCGGGCGCCCGGGCACATTGCGGCTCGGCACCGAATCGAGCAGGCCACGCGTGTACGGATGCATGGGATGTTCCAGCACATCGTCCACGGTGCCGGATTCGACGATGCGCCCCGCGTACATCACGCACACGTCGTCGGCCAGGCCGGAGATGACCGACAGGTCATGTGTGATCCAGATCAGGCCCGTGCCGCTTTCGCGGCAGAGCTTCTGCATCTCGAACAGGATCTGCCCCTGGATGGTCACGTCGAGCGCCGTCGTGGGCTCGTCGGCGATGATGAGGTCCGGCTTGTTGAGCAGGGCGATTGCTATCGCGACACGCTGGCGCATCCCGCCGGAGAACTGGTGCGGATAGGCGCGCAGGCGTTCGTCGGGAGAGGCGATGCCGACTTGCGTGAGGGCCTCGCGGCATCGCGCAAGCGCGCTCTCCTTCGACATGGCGTGGTGGGCGAGCACCGCCTCGACCATCTGGGTATCGATTCTCAGGACCGGGTTGAGCGTCATCATCGGGTCCTGGAAAATCATTGCGATGCGGTTGCCGCGCAACTTGCGCCAGGCCGCCTCGTCCAGGCGGGTGAGGTCCTGGCCGTTGAGCGCGATTCGCCCGGCGACGATTCGCCCCGGCGCGTCCACCAGCCCCAGGATCGAGTAGCCGGTCATCGACTTGCCCGATCCCGATTCGCCCACGATGCCGAGTATCCTTCCGCGCTCCAGGCGCAAGCTCACCTCGTCGACCGCCTTGACGACCCCCGCCTTGGTGAAAAAATGCATGCGCAGCCCCTCGACTTCGAGCAGGGGGGCGCCGGCATCGGTCACTTCTTCAGCCTCGGGTTGAGCACGTCGCGCAACTGGTCGGCGACGAGGTTGATCGCAACGATGGTGAGCAACAGCGCGAGCCCGGGGTAGAAGCTGATCCAGTACTTGCCGGACAGCAGGTACTGGAAGCCGTTGGAGATCAGCAGCCCGATCGAGGGCTCGGTGATGGGCAGGCCGAGGCCCAGGAAGGAAAGCGCGGCTTCGAGCTGGATCGCGTGCGCGACCTGCACGGTTGCGACAACAATGAGTGGCGGCAGGCAATTGGGAAGGAGGTGGCGAAACACGATGCGCGGGCGCGACAGCGCCAGCACCTGGGCCGCTTCCATGTATTCCTTCTGCCGCTCGACCAGCGCCGAGGATCGTACGGTGCGCGCGTAATACGCCCACTGCACGGTGACAAGGGCCACGATGATCTTGTCGACCCCCTGGCCCAGCACCGCGAGCAGCACCAGCGCGATCAGGATCGCCGGGAACGAAAGCTGGATGTCGGCGATGCGCATGATGAGGGCGTCGATCCGCCCGCCGAAGTAGGCCGCGGCCAGTCCGAGCGCGAGGCCCAGGCTCAGCGCGATGACGGTGCTGGTCACGCCCACGAAAAGCGAGATGCGAATGCCGTAGAAGATCCCCGACAACATGTCGCGGCCCTGGTCGTCGGTGCCCAGCAGGTAGGACTTGCCGGTGGCCGCCGAATGTTCGCCGGGGGGCAACTTCGAGTCCATGATGTCGAGCTGCGCCAGGTCGTACGGATTCTGAGGCGAAACCAGCGGCGCGGCGAGGGCCAGCCCGACAATCACCACCAGCATCGCGAGCCCGAGCAGCGCGAGCCGGCTTTCGGCGAATTCGGAGGCGAACCGCCGCCAAGGCGACTCGGCGGCCGGCGCGGGCTGCGGTCGCGTGGGCGCGTCGCCGGTGATGATGCCCACTTCAGTGGGCCCCGGCCGTCGCGCCGAGGCGCACGCGCGGATCGAGCACCGAATAGAGCACGTCGACCACGAAGTTGATGGTGATGAAGATGGCGACAATCACCAGCAGGTAGGCCACGATCACCGGCCGGTCGAGCTGGTTGATCGAATCGATCAGCAGCTTGCCGGTGCCGGGCCAGGCGAAGATCGATTCCGTGATGATCGCGAACGCGATGACGGAGCCGAGCTCAAGGCCAATCACGGTGACGATCGGGATCAGGATGTTCTTCAGCACGTGCACGCCGATCACGCGGCCCGGGCCCAGCCCCTTGGCGCGTGCGAACTTCACGTAGTCCTGGAGCACGGCCTCGCGCGTGCTCGCGCGCGTGAGGCGGATCAGCAACGAGAGTTTGAAGAGCGCGAGGTTGAGCGCGGGCATCGCCAGGTGCTGCAGGCCGTCCCAGGTGAGGAAGCTCACCGGAATGCCCAGCAGCATCACGGTCTGCCCGCGGCCGTTCGGCGGCAACCAGCCGAGGTGAACGGAGAACAGCATGATGAGCACCAGGCCCACCCAGAAGGTCGGCAGGCTGAAGCCGAGGATGGAGCCGGCCATGATGGTGCGGCCGACGAAGGAATCCGGGCGCAGCCCGGCGATGAGCCCCAGGGGGATACCGAGCGCGATCGCGATGACCATGGCCGCCAGGGCGAGCTCGAGCGTGGCGGGCAGCTTCGCGAGGATCAGCTGGATCGCCGGCACGTTGAAAACGAACGAGCGACCAAGGTCTCCCTGGACGCCGCGCACCAGGAAGGTGGCGTATTGCTCCAGCATCGGCTTGTCGAGGCCCAACGCCGCCGTGGCGCGGACCCGCTCCGCCTCATCGGCCTGCGGATTGACCAGCAGCTCGATCGGGTTGCCGATTGCATAAACGCCGAGGAACACCAGGAACGACATCACCACGAGCACGAAAAGGCTCTGTCCGAACCGGCGGATGGCGAAGGCGAGCATGGTGGATTGTCGCACAGGGTGAGCGGCCTCCCGAGAGCGAAAAACCCCGCCGCAGCGGGGCTTTCGGGCGGTGCCTACCGCGTCATTTCGCGGGCTTCAGCTCCATCGCCAGCGTGTATTGGTCGACCCTCGCGTTGTATTTGAATCCCTTGAGCGTGGCCCAGGTGCTGACCTCGAAATGCACGGGAATGAGCGCGGTGTCGTTCATCGCGGTCTCGGCGGCCAGCTGGATCAGGGGCTCGCGCTTCCTGTCGTCGACGACCACGAGCGCGTCCGAGACCTGCTTGTCGAACACGGCATTGGAATAGCGCCCGCGATTGTTGACGCCCATGCCCTTGGCCGGATCGTGCGTGGCCAGCAGCGAGCGCAGGCTTGAGCCCTGCTCGCCCGATTCCGTCCCCCAGCCCAGCAGCATGTAGCCGAATTCGCCCTTGGTGGCGCGGGTGAAATACACGCTCGAGGGCATCGTCTCCACCTTCGCCTCGATGCCGGCGCGCGAATAGAACTGAGCGATCGCCTGCGCCACCTTGTCGTCGTTGATGTAGCGGTTGTTGGGGCCATGAATGGTCAGCGTGAAGCCGTTCGGATAACCGGCCTCGGCCAGCAGCTTCTTCGCGCCTTCCGGGTCATACTTCACCGGCTTGAGCTTCTTGCTGGTGCCGTAGAAGGAATCCGCCAGCAGCTGCGCCGCCGGGACCGCCTTCTTCTCCATGACGCGGTCGGCGATGGCATCGCGGTTGATGGCCATGGAGAGCGCCTTGCGCACGCGCGCGTCCTTGAACGGGTTCTTGTCGAGCGGCTTGCCGTCCCTGGCGGTGACGAAGGGAACGGTCTTGTCGTTGCGCTGGTTCAGGTGGACGTAGATCACGCGGTTGGAGACCTTGTCGGAGAGCGCGTATCTCTTGTCCGAGGCGAGCCTGGCGATGTCCGAGGTGGGCACCGTCTCGATCATCTGGACGTCGCCCGAGAGCAGCGCCGCCACCCGCGCGGCCGGGTTCGACAGGATTTTGAAGACGACCTTGTCCCAGGGCTCCTCGCCGCCCCAGTAGCCGTAGTTGGCCTTGAGCACGACCCGCTGGTTGGGAATGTATTCGGCGAACTTGTAGGGGCCAGTGCCGATGGCGGCCTTGCCGGAGTTGAAATCATCCGTCGTCGCCTTCTCCGCCACCGGCTTGGGAAGGATGTAGACTGCGGCGAGGTCGCTCGGCAGCAGCACGTGCGGCGAGGCGGTCTTGAAGATGATGGTCAACGGGTCCACCACCTTCACGTCGACGATCGGCTTGGTGAAAGTCGCGAACGACGAGGGGCTGTTGGGCACGTTGGGCACGCGCTTGTATGTTGCCACCACGTCCTCTGCGCTGAAGGGCGTGCCGTCGTGGAACCTGACGCCCTTGCGCAGCTTGAACTCCCACGTGAGGTCGTCGATCGCTTTCCACGAAACCGCCAGCGCCGGCACGAATTTCATGTTCGCGTCGCGCCTGATCAACGGCTCGAAGATGTGCTGCAGCATGCCGTTGTTGGGCGAAAGGTTGTGATAGTGCGGGTCGATCGAGGTGAGCGCCGCCTGCAGGCCGATGTTGACCTCGCGTTCCTTCTGGGCGTGGGCGGTCATCGGGGCGGCGGCGATTGCGGCGGCGGCCGCGGCAAGCTTGAACATGCGCAGCATCATGGTTGTCTCTCCCAGTGTTGTGCGACGATCATACCGTGAAGGACCTGCGACGATGAATCCCGCCGAACGATTCGAGGCCCTGCTGGCAGCGGGCAAGGACACGGCGTTGCTGCGCTTCAGCCTGGGCCTGAGTTACCTCAATGGGGGGGAAGCCGCCCGGGCCGCGACGCACCTGCGCGCCGCCGTGGTGCAGGACCCGGACTACTCCGCCGCCTGGAAGCTCCTGGGGCGTGCACTCGCCGAGACCGGCGCCGTCGACGATGCGCGCAATGCATATCGCAATGGCATCGAGGCGGCCGGACGCAAGGGCGACAAGCAGGCGGCGAAGGAAATGACGGTGTTCCTGCGGCGGCTGGACAAGCCGGCGGAAACGCCGGACACCTAGGCGGCGGCGAGAAACTCGCGCAGGGCGCAATCGGGCGTGTCCTTTACCACCACGGCGCTGCCCAGGCGCTCGAGCAGGATCAGGGTGACCCGCCCGCCTTCGTTTTTCTTGTCGCGGCCCATGTATTCGAGCCAGGTATCGGACGGATAGTCGGGCGCCTTCACGGGCAGCCCGAAGCGTTTCAGCAGCGCCTCGAGGCGGTGCACCTGCTCGATCGGGATGCGCCCATGCTTCGCGGAAAATCGCGCGGCCAGCGCCATCCCCGCCGCCACGGCCTCGCCGTGCAGCCAGTTGCCGTATCCCGCTGCCGATTCGATGGCGTGGCCGAAGGTGTGGCCGAAGTTGAGCAGCGCGCGCACGCCACCTTCGCGCTCGTCGGCGGCCACGATCTCGGCCTTGAGTTCGCAGGATCGGTGGATGGCGCGTGCGAGCGCCACCGGATCACGGCGCAACAGCGCATTGGCCTGGCTTTCGAGCCAGGCCAGGAATTCGAGGTCGCGGATCGCGCCGTATTTCACGATCTCGGCCAGGCCCGAGGCGTATTCGCGCGTCGGCAGGCTGCCCAGCGTGGAGGTGTCGGCGATCACGACCGCCGGCTGGTGGAACGCACCGATCATGTTCTTGCCCAGCGGATGGTTGATGGCGGTCTTGCCGCCGACCGACGAATCCACCTGGGACAGCAAAGTCGTCGGCACCTGGATGTGCGCGATCCCGCGCTGGTAGGCGGATGCGGCGAAACCCGACATGTCCCCCACGACGCCACCACCAAGCGCAACGATGACCGTGGCCCGGTCCGCCTGCGCTTCCAGCAGCGCGGCGAATATCCGGTCGAGGGTCTGCCAATCCTTGTGCGCCTCGCCATCGGGCAGGACGATGCGCAGCGTCCGGGACGCGCCCGACCTGGCCAGGGCAGCCTCGACGCGCCCGGCATAAAGCGGCGCCACGACGTCGTTGCTGACGATGGCGACGGTCCTGCCTTTCACGTGCGGCGCGTAGATGGCTGCCTCGTCGATCAGGCCGGCGCCGATATGGATCGGGTAGCTGCGCTCGCCCAGCTCCACCCTGAGGATGGCCCGGCTCATGCTCGCGCTCCGGGGCTTTGCTCACGCAGCGCCGCCACGACGCGCGTGACGAGGGTCGAGGCGCTTTGGGTCCCGGTGTCCACGACCAGGTGCGCGGCCTCGCGGTAAAGGGGGTCGCGTTTTTCCAGCAGCTCGGCGAGGGTGGCGCGGGGATCGGGAGTGGCCAGCAGCGGACGGCTGGTATCGTGGCGTGTCCGTTCCCAGAGGTTTTCCAGCCGCGCCCGCAGGTAGATAACGGTTCCATGGGCGCGCATCGCGATGCGATTGTCCTCGGCGAGAATGGCCCCGCCTCCGGTTGCGACCACGCAGCCTTCGCGCTGGCACAACTCGGCGATCGCGCCCGCCTCGCGCTTGCGGAAACCCGCTTCTCCCTCGATCTCGAATATCGTCGCGACCGGAACCCCCGTGCGCTCCACCAGGATGCGATCGGTGTCGATGAACTCCATGCCCAATCGCTGGGCAAGCACCTTGCCCAGCGTCGTCTTGCCCGCTCCCATCATGCCCACCAGGAAAATGTTGCCAGCGTCCATGTCCGGTCCAGATTACTACGCCTCGCGAGCGTGGACGAAAAAAAGCCCCGGCGGACCGGGGCTTTTCGGGGCGCGTTGCGCTCACCGGATGGTGAGAGTGTCCTTGACGATCTTCGGGGTCACGAAGATCAGCAGCTCGGTCTTGTCGTCCTGCTTCACGGTGCGCTTGAAGAGGTTGCCCACGAACGGCAGGTCGCCGAGGAACGGGACCTTGTCCACCGTGGTGCGCGTGGTCTGCTCGAAGATGCCGCCGAGGACGATCGTGTCGCCGTTGTCAACCAGCACCTGGGTGGACACTTTCTTGGTGTCGATCGACGGGATGTTGGCGAAGATCACGCCCACGGAGTCTTTCTTCACCTCAAGGTCCATGATGATGCGATCGTCCGGGGTGATCCGCGGGGTCACCGCAAGTTCGAGCACCGCGGGCTTGAATGACACCGTGGTGGCGCCCGACGCCGAGGCCGTGAGGTAGGGAATTTCCGTACCCTGCGAGATCACGGCCTTTTTCTTGTCGGCGGTGATCACGCGCGGGCTGGAAACCACCTTGCCGCGGTTGTCCGCTTCGAGGGCCGAGAGCTCGACGTTGACCAGGTTGCCGCTGCCGAGGTTGAGGATCGACAGCGCCAGGGAGCCGGCCGCGCCAACCACCGGCAGGTTCACGTTCAGCTGCTCCGGCTGGGCGCCGAGCGGGATCGTGCCGACGCCGGTTGAGACCGCGAAGAGGTCCTGCGAGTTGCCGCCCGGGTAGACCAGCGAAGCCGAACCGCGCGACACCGGGTTGTTGCCCAGGGGCTGCGAGGTGTCGAACTGCGTCCCGGACACGCCGAAGTTGTAATTGCGCGAGTTGAAGGCCGACTGCGTGCCGAAGCGGGCGCCCAGCTGGCGGCCCCACTTGTCGTCGGCGATCACGATGCGTGCCTCGATCAGCACCTGGCGCACCGGCACGTCGAGCTGCTGGATCAGGCGGCGGGCTTCTTCAAGGCGCCCTCCCGAGTCCTGCACAAACAGCGTGTTGGTGCGCTCGTCGATGCTGGCGGCTCCTCGCTTGGAGAGGATGCGCTGGTCCTTGTTGGAGAGCAGCTTCTGCAGGTCCTCGGCCTTGGCGTAGGAAAGCGCGAACGATTCCGTGCGCACCGGCTCCAGGTCGGTGACGGCGGCTTGTGCTTCGAGCGCGAGTTTTTCCTTGGCGGCGAGCTCGTCGGTCGGGGCGATCAGCACCACGTTGCCGTTCTTGCGCTTCGACAGGCCCTTGGCCTGCAGGATGATGTCGAGCGCCTGGTCCCAGGGCACGTCCTTCAGGCGCAGCGTGAGGTTGCCGCCCACCGTGTCGCTGGTGATGATGTTCAGGCCGGTGAAGTCGGCGATCACCTGCAGCACCGCGCGCACTTCGACGTTCTGGAAATTGAGCGAGAGCTTCTCGCCGGCGTAGCCCGGGGTCGAGCTCTGCAGCAGGCGGTTCGGGTCTTCCTTGACCGGCTTGACCTCGACGATGAACTGGGTGTCGGTCTGGTAGGCCGAATATTCCCAGAGGCCGCGCGGCTCGACCACGATGCGGGCGTTGCCGCTCTGCTCGAAGGTGTCGACGAACCGGACCGGGGTGCCGAAGTCGCCCACATCGAGGCGGCGCACCAGGTTGCGAGGCACGTTGGTGTTGATGAAGTCCACGACCAGTTGGCGGCCCTGCTGGCGGATGTCGATGCCGATGTTCGCCGACGAGAGGTCGACCACGATGCGGCCTTCGGCCGTGTTGCCGCGGCGGAAGTCGACGTCGCGCAGGTTGTAGCGGACGGTGCTGGGCGCGCCGGCTTCGGCGAACACGGTGGGCGCGGCGCTGGGCGACGTGGAGACGGCGGCCGTGGTGGTGGCGGCCTGGGAAGCATCGATGGAAACGATGAGTTGCGTGCCGTCGGTGGACTGCGTGTAGGTCAGGTTGCGCGTGAGGTTCATCACCAGGCGCGTGCGATTGGCGGTCTGGACGATGGAGACGCTGCGCAGGTCGCCTTCGCCGGCCTCGATCTGGGTGCGGCCGGTGGCGTTGACGGTATCGGGCAGGTCGATGGCGATCCGCGGGGGATTGGTGACGGCGAACCCCTGGGGGGCGACCGTCAGAGGCTCCTTCAACCCGATCTTGACCAGGATCTTGCCGCCCTGGACCGAGGAGAAGTTCACCGACTCTACGGCGTTCTTCGCGGCGCCCTGCGCCCATGCGAGCGGCGCGGCGAGCGCGAGCACGAACGCGGCGAGTGCGGCCCCGAACTTGGGGGTTGGGATGCGGAGCGTCGTTGTCACTTTTTGTCCCCTTTGCCGGCTTCCTCCAGAAGCGGCAGAACACTCTGCCGCTCGGCCCAATCGCCGGCGCTGTCTTGAACGATTTCCTTGAGCTTGATGTCGCCCTCGGTCACATCCGTGATGAGGCCGAAGTTCTGGCCCATGTAGTTGCCCTTCTTGACGCGATAGAGCGTCTTGTCGGCACGCACGATGGCGAACGTGTCCTTGCCCTGCGAAAGCGTGCCCACCATCTTCAGCTGCTCGAGCGGGAAGGCTTCCAGCGGCTCCTTGCGCCGGTTCAGGTCCGGGGCGAGGCCGCCGGCTCCTTCCTTGGGCGCGGAGAGCTTGCGCGGCTTGAACGGATCCGGAAGGTCGAAGCCTTCGTAGGCGAACGGCTCGAACGGCTTGACCGCGGGCAGCGGATCGATGCGTCGCGGCAGGCCCTTCTCGGAATCACGCACGAAGGACTTGAGATCGTCGATTTCGGAGCTGCAGCCCGCCAGCACCGCAGCGACCGCGAGGGGAAGTAGAAGACGCTTCATCACTTGCCTCCGGCCTTGCCCTTGGTGGCCTTGTCCTTGGCGGTCTTGCGCTGCTTGTTGACCTCTTCTTCATCCAGGTAGCGGTAGGTCTTCGCCACGGCTTCCATGGACAGCACGCCATCCTTGGGTGGATCGAGCTTGAGGTCGGTGAGCAGCACGATGCGCGGCATCTTCGCCACGTCGCTTGCGAAGGCTCCGAGGTCGTGGTAGTTGCCGGTGACCTTGATGTTGACCGGAAGCTCGGCGTAGAACTCGGTGAAGTTCTCCTTCTCCGAGGGCTTGAACAGGTCGAACGCCAGGCCGCGGCCCAGGCCGGCCTGGTTGATGTCGATCAGCAGCGCGTCCATCTCGCTCTTGTTGGGCAGCTGCTTGAGCAGCGCCCCGAACGACTGCTCGATCTCGGCGCGTTGCTGCTTGTAGGCTTCGAGGTTCACCGCCAGGCGCTTCTTCTCGAGGAACGTTTCCTTCTGCTTGGCCACGTCGCCGCGGCCCTTCTCGATGTCTTCGGCCTGGGCCTGCCACAGCAGCAGGTATGCCCCGACCTGGATCACGATGAAGATGAGCAGGAAAGCGCCCACCTTGATGAGCCAGGGCCAGTTGCCGGGCTGCTTGGGGTCGAGCGTCTTGAGATCTTCGATCAGGCTCATTTGACCCCCGCTGCCTTGGGCGCCGCCTTGGCGCTCGTGTCTTCGGGCGCGGCCCGCTTGATCGAGATGTTCATGTTGAACTCGTTGACCCGGTTGCCCGACTTGTCGGGGGAGGGTACGGCCTTGATCTCGACCAGCTCCGGGTTTTCAAGATAAGGCGAAGCCCCGAGGTTGCGCATGAGCGTGGAGACCCGCGCGTTCGACTGGGCATAGCCGGTGACGTTGACCTTCGGACCCTGCTGGCGAATCCCCTTCAGGTAGACGCCTTCGGGCAGCTGGCGCAGCAGCTGGTCGAGGAGCTGGACCGGCTCCGAGCGGTTGCTCTGGAGGCCTTCGACGACCTGTTTCTTCGCCAGCAGCGAGGCGGTTTCCTCGCGGATCTTGCGGATCTCCTCGATCTGGGTGTCCAGCTTGGCGATTTCGCCCTTCATGTAGGCGACGTTCGCCTGCTGCTGGGTGACCTGCTGGTCGAGGAAAAGCCATACCGCGCCCGCGACGAGCAGCGCGATCACCAGCGAGATGCCCGCCAGGACGCCGAATTGCTGCTGGCGGCGCTTGCGAGCTTCCTCGCGGTGAGGAAGTAGGTTGACGCGGATCATGACGGGTCGAACCTCCGCATCGCCAGACCGCAGGCGACCATCAGCGAAGGTGCGTCGATGGTCAACTGGCGCGGCTTGATCTTGGAGGACAAGGCCATGTTCGCGAACGGGTTCGCGACCACGGTGTGCACCTGGGTGCGCTGGGCCACCATTTCCTCGAGGCCGTCGAGCATCGCGCAGCCCCCGGTCAGGAGGATGTGGTCCACCTTGTTGAACTGGGTGGAGGTGAAGAAGAACTGCAGGGCGCGCTGGATTTCCAGCACGATCTTCTCGTTGAAGGGCTGCAGGACGTCAGGGCCGAAGTTTTCCGGCAGGTTGCCGACGCGCTTGGCCGCTTCGGCCTCTTCGGGGGGCATGTCGAACTGGCGCGCGATGTCCTGGGTCAGCAGGTTGCCGCCGATCTGCTGCTCACGCGTATATACGGTCTGTCCGTTGTGGACCACGGTCACGCGGGTGACGGTGGCGCCGATGTCGACGATCACGGTGACGTCGCCTTCGGAGATTCCGGAGCTGCCCCCGCAGATGAGCTCGAAGGCCGTCTGGGAGGCGTAGGACTCCACGTCCATCACCACGGTCTTCAGTCCGGCGGCTTCCGCGGCGGCGACGCGGTCCTCGATCTTTTCCTTGCGGGATGCGGCGATCAGCACCTCGACCTCATCTTCGCCGGACGGGGCGGGGCCGAGCACCTGGAAGTCGAGGTTGACCTCGTCCAGGGAGAAAGGAATGTATTGGTTGGCCTCGCCCTGGACCTGGACTTCCATGTCCTCTTCACGCTGGTTGCCGGGCAGGATCACCTTCTTGGTGATGACCGCGGCGGCCGGCAGGGCGAGGGCGATGTTCCGGATGCGGGAACCGAGGGCCTTGTGGGCGCGCTTCAGCGCTTCCCCGGCCGCTTCGATGTTGGCGATGTTCCCGTCGACCACGGTGTCCTTGGGAAGCGGCTCGATCGCGTACCGCTCGACGCGGTAAACGTTACGGCCCGCTTCCGCGATTTCCACCAGCTTGACCGAAGACGAGCTGATGTCGCAACCCACCAGGGGCGGCGCTTTCGCTTTCAGGAAGTCGAACTGGGCGGCTAATTTTTCTTTAAGCATGGTGGAGGTTTAGCACCCAAACGGAGAATCTACTTTAGATGCTAGCAACAAGTCCTAGGCCTGTAAAGCATTTTGTAGGCAAGGCCCTACAGTGACCATCCGACTATAATGACGGCGGTAAATTGAACCTGCGCATGGCGGCGCGGCCTCACGAGCCGAACATGGTCGCCCAATCTTTCCGATGACCTCCCGATGGTGGTTCTATCCCGGCCTCATAGCCGTCTCTCTGGTCCTCGTGGCCGCAGGGGTGGCTGCGCTGACTGTGGTCCTGTTGTGGCCGAATCTGCCGAGCCTGGAAGTCCTTACTGACTACCGGCCCAAGATTCCGCTGCGGATCTACAGTGCCGAGGGTGAGCTGATCGGCGAATTCGGCGAAGAGAAGCGCGCCGTCGTCAAGATCCAGGACGTGCCCCAGGTGATGAAGGCCGCCATCCTCGCGGCGGAGGATGATCGCTTCTACCAGCACGGCGGGGTGGACTACGCCGGTGTCGCCCGCGCGGCGGTGGCCAACCTGCAGGGTCGTCGCGAGGGCGCCAGCACCATCACGATGCAGGTCGCCCGGACGTTTTTCCTGACGCGCGAAAAGACCCTCGCCCGCAAGCTTTCGGAAGTCCTGCTCGCATTCAAGATCGAGGCGAATCTGAGCAAGGACCAGATCCTCGAGCTTTATATCAACCAGATCTTCCTGGGCCAGCGCGCATATGGGTTCCAATCCGCTGCAAACGTGTACTTCGGCAAGAACCTGGCCGACCTGACGCCCGCAGAAGCGGCGATGCTTGCGGGCTTGCCGCAGGCGCCCTCCCGCCAGAACCCGTTCGTGAACGCCAAGCGCGCGCAGGAGCGCCAGCAATACGTGTTGCGCCGCATGCAGGAGGTCGGCTGGCTGGCGCCCGACCTATATAAGAAGGCGGTCGCCGAACCGTTGCGGCTCAACCCCAACCGGAGCGAAACCTTCGCATTCCGCGCCGATTACGTGGCCGAAATGGCGCGCGCGGCGATTGTCGAGCAATACGGCGACCCGGCGTACGTGAGCGGCCTGAGGGTCTACACCACCGTTCGGCGCAAGGACCAGGAAGCGTCCAACAGCGGGTTGCGCCAGGGCATTTTCGAATACGACCGCCGCCATGGTTACCGCGGGCCCGAGGGACAGGTGAACCTGCCGTCGGGGGCCGGCGAGGTCGACGAGGCGGTGGACGAGGCTCTCCAGGATCGCGAGGTCCTGGGCGACTTGGTGCCTGCCGTGGTCCTCGAGTCGAGCGCCAGGGAGGTCAAGGCGGCTCTGCGGCGCGGTGAGGAAGTTTCGGTGACGGGCGATGGCCTGAAGTTCGTCGCCCGCGCCCTGGTGGAGCGCAACCCGGACCGCGCGATCCGGCGCGGGTCGATCATTCGCCTGCTGCCTGGGGAAAAGGGCGGCTGGAGCATCGCGCAGCTTCCCAGAGTCGAGGCCGCGCTGGTCGCGATCGACCCCGCGAATGGCGCGATCCTCAGCCTTTCCGGCGGGTTCGATTTCAGCGCCAACAAGTTCAACCATGCGACCCAGGCGTGGCGCCAGCCCGGCTCGAGCTTCAAGCCCTTCATTTATTCCGCCGCTCTGGAAAAGGGATTCACCCCGGCCACGGTGCTGAACGACGCGCCGTTTGTCATCGAGGCGGCGAAAACGGGCGGCCAGCTCTGGGAGCCGAAGAACTACGACGCCAAATACGAAGGCCCCATGCGGCTGCGCACGGCGCTGGCCAAGTCCAAGAACATGGTTTCCATCCGCCTGCTGCAGGCGATCGGACCGCACTATGCCCAGGACTACATCCAGCGCTTCGGCTTCGATCCCAAGATGCACCCGGCCTACCTCACGATGGCGCTGGGCGCCGGCTCGGCCACGCCGCTGCAGATGGCATCGGCCTACGCGGTCTTCGCCAACGGGGGCTACCGGGTCAAGCCCTGGTTCATATCGCGTGTCGAGGACAATCGCGGGCAGACCCTGTACGCCGCGAAACCCGAAACCGCGGGGGTCGACGCCGAGCGTGTGCTCGATGAACGCAACGCCTTCCTCATGACGACAATGATGCGCGATGTGGTTCGCTACGGGACTGCGGCCAAGGCCATGTCACTCGGACGCCAGGACCTGGCGGGCAAGACCGGGACCACCAATGACCACATCGATGCCTGGTTCACCGGCTACATGGGCCGCCTGGCCGCGGTGGCGTGGATCGGCTTCGATACACCCACGAACCTGGGCACAAACGAGACCGGCGGCGCGGCGGCATTGCCGATCTGGATGTATTACGCCGCGAAGGTCCTGAAGGGTGTCCCGGAAACCGAATTCGCCCCACCGTCGGGCATTGTTGCGGTCAACATCAATCCGGCCACCGGATTGCGCGAGCCAGGCGGCGCCAGCAAGACCACGGAGTTTTTCTACCAGGAGTCGCAGCCCCCGGTGGGTGACGAAGGGTCCTTCGCGCGTGACGCAGCCCGTCCGCCGGAGGAAGTCAGGAACCAGATCTTCTAGGCGAGCGATGAGCAAGTCCCGTTCGCGGCGCGGCCAGAACCTGCGCCTTCATGTGGCATACCTCGCCGCGCGCCTGATGGCGGAAGAAGGCGTGCCCGACTACGCCACCGCCAAGCAGAAGGCCGCGCGCCAGGCGGGATTGGGTGATGCCGCGGTCCTGCCCGACAACGGCGAAATCGAGGAGGCGCTGCGCGAGTACCAGGGGCTCTACCAGAGCGAGGAGCAGCCGGCGCACCTGCGCTACCTGCGCGAGATCGCGGTCAAGGTGATGCGCGAGTTCGAGGACTACCGTCCGGTACTGGTGGGCTCCGTGCTCAACGGCACGGCCGGGCAACACTCGGACGTGAACCTGCAGTTTTTCACCGACGACGCCAAGGCGCTGACCATGTTCCTGCTCAACCGCCGCTATCGATTCGAGGAGGGAACGCGCAGCGTGCGCCGCGCGGGTCGCCTCGACGACGTGCCGCAGATCACCCTTGCGGTCGAGGACGCCAACGTCACGATCACGGTGCTGGACCCGGGTGACGAGCGTTCGAGCGCCCGCCCCCGTCCCGACATGGAGCCGCAGCGTGCCCGGCTGGCGGAAGTCGAGGCGCTGCTGGCCGCTAGCGCCTAGCCAGCACCTTCGCGGCGTCGAGGGCGAAATATGTCAGCACCGCGTCGGCGCCCGCGCGCCGGAAGGCCAGTAGCGATTCCATCATGACCGCCTCGCCGTCGAGCCAGCCGCGTTCGGCGGCGCCCTTGAGCATCGCGTATTCACCACTGACCTGATAGACGAACGTCGGGACGCCGAAGCGCTCCTTCACGCGGCGAACGATGTCCAGGTACGGCATGCCCGGCTTGACCATGACGAAGTCGGCGCCTTCCTCGAGGTCCAGGGCCACCTCGTTGAGGGCCTCGTCGGAATTGCCCGGGTCCATCTGGTAGGTCTTCTTGTCGCCCTGGCCGAGGTTGCCGCCTGAACCCACCGCGTCGCGGAACGGGCCATAAAACGCGCTCGCATATTTGGCGGAGTAGGCCAGGATCCGGGTATGGATGAACTCGTTTTCGTCGAGCGCTTCTCGAAGCGCGCCGATGCGCCCGTCCATCATGTCGGAGGGGGCCACGATATCGACCCCGGCCTCGGCGTGAGCCAGTGCTTGCTTCTGTAGCACCACCAGGGTTTCGTCGTTGACCACATAACCGTGATCGTCGATCAGGCCGTCCTGGCCATGGATCGTATAGGGATCCAAAGCGATGTCAGTAATCACTCCCATCTCGGGGAAGCGCCGCTTCAGCTCGCGGACCGCCCTTGGCACCAAGCCCTTTGAATTAAAAGCCTCTTCAGCAGCGGCCGTTTTGAGGTGTGAATCGATCACGGGGAACAGGGCGATCGCCGGAACGCCGAGGGTGAGTGCTTGCTCGACGATGGGAAAGAGGTCTTCCACATTGCGCCGGAAGACCCCGGGCATGGAAGCAACGGGCTGCGCGGCTGCCGAACCATCCAGGACAAACACCGGCAGGATGAGGTCGTCGGCGCACAGGCGCGATTCGCGCACCAGGCGCCTGGAAAAGTCGTGCCGCCGGTTGCGGCGCATGCGGCGTTCAGGGAATCGACCGAGGTTCGGCATCATGTTCCGGGCGCGAAAAAAGGTGGGAACTTTAGCATTCGTGGTGGCTCCTATCCTATGAAGGGTACGCACCCTTCCCCGCTTCACCTCCCTGAGCGGGGGCCTTAATCCCAATTAAGGCATTTTTGGCCCCGCCTTTACTCCCCTTTAGGCGGGGCTTTGTTTTTTTCTGCTCGCCAGGCGTGATAACACCCTCGCGGCTTCCTCGATCCCCTCACTCTTGAGGCTGGAGAAAAGCTGCACGCTCGCGCCCGGATATACGCCGGCGAGCTCCCTGCGAACCGCGGCCAGCGTGCGCTGGGCGGCCTGCTTGGACAACTTGTCCGACTTGGTGAGCAGCACGTGTGCGTGCCGCCCCGCGGTCTTCAGCCATTGCAGCAGCGTGAGGTCGAGCTCCTTCATCGGGTGGCGGGAATCCATGACCACAACCACCGCGGCCAGCGAGGCGCGCTCCGATATGTAGGTACCCACCAGCGTCTGCCAATGGCGCCGCACCTCACCCGGCACCCCGGCATAGCCGTACCCCGGCAGGTCGACCAGGAAGGCGTTTTTGCCAAGCGTGAAGAAATTGATGAGCTGGGTCCTTCCAGGCGTCTTGCTCACGAACGCGAGGCGCCGCTGGCCCGCAAGGGTATTGATCGCGCTGGACTTGCCCGCATTCGAGCGTCCCGCGAATGCGATTTCGGGCGCACCGGGGGGCGGGAGCAGGTTGGGATCGTGCACCGACATCGAATAGGCGGCTTTCGCGAGGGGAAAGCGCGATTCCGACGACCTGCCGGTGGGCGCTGGGCTCCCGGCTACGGTAAAATTCCCGGGCTTCGATTTCCCCTTTTCATCTTTCTTCTTGTCTTCGCGAGGTTTCTGAATGCGCGTCCTCACGGGTTTTGCCGGGCTCATGGCGCTAGTCTACGCAACCATCGCCCCCGCTGCGGCGCCGGCTGCCGCCTCCCCTGATGTGGCGCGAGGCAAGCAGATCGCGGGCACCGTGTGCGCCGCCTGCCACGGAGCCGATGGCAACAGCACCATTCCCGCCAACCCCATGCTGGCCGGGCAACACGGCGATTACATCGCGCTGCAGCTGGCCGCGTTCAAGTCCGGCGCGCGTCCCAGCCCGATCATGCAGGGCATGGCCGCGGCGCTCACGCCCGAGGACATGCGCAACGTGGGTGCCTATTTCGAGCAGCAGAAGCCGGCCGGACAACTGGCGCGCGACAAGGCCGCCGTCACCCGCGGCCAGACGATCTGGCGCTCGGGCATCAAGGCCAATGGTGTCCCGGCGTGTGCGGGTTGCCACGGCGCCGGCGGGCACGGAATCCCCGCGCAGTACCCCCGCCTGGCCGGCCAATACGCGGACCTGACCCTGGGCTGGCTCAAGGCCTACTCGTCGGGTGCACGGCCCCACGCGGTCATGGGCCTGATCGCCGCCAAACTCGGCGACGGCGACATGAAGGCGGTATCGGAATACGCGGCCGGGTTGCGCTAGGCCGCTGGCGCACGCGCCTTGAACACGCGGTTCTTGCCGAGGCGCTTGGCTTCGTAGAGGGCTGCGTCGGCGCTGCGTTGCAGCGACTGCGCATCGTTGCCGTGTTCCCCGAAGTGACTCACGCCAACACTCGCCCCCAGCGTCGCGACGTGTTTGCCCAGCGGGAACGGCGCCAACATCGCCTCGCGAAGTTTCTCGGCCACCAGCAGCGCCCCTTCGCTTGTCGTCTCCGGCAGGATCGCCAGGAACTCGTCGCCGCCCCAGCGCCCCACGGTATCCGAGGCACGCATGCAGCCGCGGGCACGCTCGGCCACCAGCGCCAGCAACCTGTCGCCGGCCGCGTGGCCCCACGTGTCGTTTACATGTTTGAACCCGTCGAGGTCGAACAGCAGCAGCGCGAAACCCCGCTCGGCGCGCAGGGCGCGCGTCACCTCGCGCTCGAGCAGGTCGTTCAGCAGCGCGCGATTGGGCAGCCCGGTCAGCATGTCGTAGTGGGCCAGGTGCTCGATGCGGCGGGTCGCCGCCCGCTCGCGCGCCTTCGCCCATCGGTAGAAGCCGAACAGCCCGACCAGCACCAGCAACGACCCGGCAAGGAGCCAGGAAACATACGTGCGCAGGTTTTCAGCCACGCGCAGTTGCGCCAGCATCCGGTCGTTGATGGCCGCGCGCTGCGCCGCGAGCATGCCCTGCAGGGCGGAAGCCACATCGGCCGCGACCTGCTGGGCCTCCAGCGCCGCGACCTTCGCCGCTTCCGGCCCACGCGTGGCGTGCGCGGTGACGACCGATCGAGCCTGCACGCCCAGCAACCGCGCCGAGCGCGCGAGCTCGCCGAAGACCGGGCGGTTCACGCGCGCCGGGTTCTGGGATAGATAGTCGAGTTCGGCGTCGATCTCCACCACGCGGCGCTCGATGGCCTGGGCCGCGGCGCGGGCATTCGTGAGGGAGACGAGGCGCGCCGACTCGGCGAGATCGGTCACCTCGACGCGCAAGCTCTCCAGGCTGTCCTTGACCTGCAGGCTCGCGATGAGCTCGCGATGCAGCGAGGCCTCGCGGTCCAGCTCGATCATCGCGAGACCGGCCAGCGCGACGATCGTCAGCGCCGCGATCGCGAGGCCGCTGCCCGCAAGGCGCTCAGCCGACGGCAGCATGCGCGCGGTTCAGGCCGTCTTTGACAGCGCGAAGGACGCGCGCGCGGCGGTGAGGGTTGCCTCGACCTCCGCGCTGCCGTGGACCGAAGACACGAAGCCCGCCTCGTACGCCGAAGGCGCGAGGTAGACGCCGCGTTCGAGCATCGCGTGGAAGAATCGATTGAAGGCGGCCTTGTCGCACTGCATCACCTCGGCGAACGTCCGTGGCGCGGATTCGCGGAAGAAAAGGCCGAACATCCCGCCCGCGCTTGCGGTGCTGACGTCCACGCCCGCGGCCTTTGCTTCGCGCGCCAGGCCGTCGCACAGGGCGCGCGTGACCTGCGACAAGCGGTCGAAGAATCCCGGCGCGAGGACCTTTCGCAGGGTGGCCAGACCCGCGCTGACCGCAACCGGGTTGCCCGAAAGCGTGCCGGCCTGGTAGACCGGGCCGAGCGGGGCGAGCTTCGCCATGACATCGCGCCGCCCACCGAAGGCGCCTACCGGCATGCCGCCGCCGATCACCTTGCCCAGGGTGGTGAGGTCCGGCGTGACGCCGAAGATTCCCTGGGCGCCCTGTGGGCCGACGCGGAATCCGGTCATCACCTCGTCGAACATCAGCAACGCGCCGTGTGTGGTGCAAAGAGCGCGCAGGGTGTCGACGAATTCCTGCGTCGGCCGGATGAAGTTCATGTTGCCGGCGATCGGCTCGAGCACCACCGCCGCGATGTCGCCGCCAAAACGCGCGAATGCATCGGTCGCCTGCTGCGGATCGTTGTAGTCCAGGACCAGCGTGTGCGCGGTGAATTCCGCCGGCACACCCGCCGAGGTGGGATTGCCGAAGGTGAGCGCGCCCGAACCCGCCTTCACCAGCAGGAAGTCGCTGTGGCCGTGGTAGCAGCCTTCGAACTTCACGACCACCCTGCGGTTGGTGAATCCGCGCGCCAGCCGCAACGCGCTCATCACGGCCTCGGTGCCCGAGCTGACGAGGCGCACCTGCTCCATCGACGGCAGGGCGGTGGTGAGGACTTCGGCCATCTCGAGCTCGAGGGCGGTGGGTGCGCCGAACGAAAGGCCACGCGCCGCCGCCTGCGTGAGCGCCGCCAGCACGTCGGCATCGGCATGGCCCAGGATCAGTGGGCCCCAGGAGCCGACATAGTCGATGTACCGGCGGCCGTCTTCGTCCGTGAGGTGCGCGCCGCGGCCCTCGCGGAAGAAAATCGGTGTGCCACCCACGCCACCGAAGGCGCGCACGGGCGAGTTGACCCCGCCGGGGATCAGTTGGCGGGAACGTTCAAACAGGTCGCGGCTGCGTTCGTACATCGGGAATTCCGGAAGTTGGGGTTTCGAACAGGCGCGCGAAGCCGCGCGCCGCCGAGGATACGTCATCGGCACCAAAAAGCGCGCTGATCACGGCCAGCATGTCCGCGCCGGCGGCAACAACCGGCGCCGCATTCGA
Source organism: Burkholderiales bacterium (assembly GCA_038203035.1). GTDB lineage: Bacteria > Pseudomonadota > Gammaproteobacteria > Burkholderiales > Usitatibacteraceae > Usitatibacter. The sequence continues at coordinate 13,908 of JBBREI010000001.1, read as the reverse complement.
GGGTGTGATGCCGCCGATGGCGGCGACGGGAAGGCTGCCCGCCGCGCGCGCGCTCGAAATGAGTTCGAGCGGGGCCGCCGATGCCGCGGATTTGGTCGACGACGGGTACACGCTGCCGATCCCCACGTAGTCGGCGCCCGCGAGGGCCGCATCGCGCACGCGCGCGAGCTCGCCGTAGCAGGAGACGCCGATGATGCCGCGGGGCATTGCGCGCCGCGCGGCCGTCGCATCGCCATCGTCGCGGCCGACGTGAACGCCGTCGGCCCCCACCGCCAGGGCCAGCTCTACGGAGTCGTTGACGATCAGCGGCACGCCGCGCGCGCGGCAGAGTGCCGCCAGCGCCCCGGCCTGGACGATGCGCAGGCCCGCCGTCGCGTGTTTGGCACGGTACTGGACCAGCGCGGCGCCCCCGTCGATTGCGGCGCCCACGCGCCGCACCAGCTCGGCGGTATCGGAAAGCTCCGGGGTGATGGCATAGAGGCCGCGCAAGGCGCGCGCGCCCTCACTTGCCATCGTCGTCACCGTCGGCCTCGCGCGCCCAGAACAGGCGGTCGGGAAGGAACTGCCCCATGCCGGGCCGGAAGGCGTGCGCGAGGGCCTGCCAGGTGTAGTCCTGGGCCTCGTACACCGCGTCACCGATATCGAGGCCGCGGGCGAGGTTTGCCGCCAGCGCCGAGGCGAGCGTGCAGCCCGAGCCGTGATAGCTGCCGGGCAGCCGTTGCCAGGAATCGGCGCGCAGGATGCCGCCGCGGTGATATAGGGTATTCACGACGTCGGGCGTGTTGTGGTGCGTGCCGGTCACCAGCACGTATTCGCAGCCGGTATCGAGAAGGCGCTGCGCACATTCGGCCAGGTTGGCGTCGTCGTTTTCGTCCTCGTCGGCCAGTCGGCGCAGCTCGGCGATGTTGGGGGTGACGACGGTGCTCTGCGGCACCAGCAGCTCGCGGATGGCGGCGATCATGTCGTCGCCGGCGAATTCGTCCCCGCGCCCGGAGGCAAATACCGGATCGAGCACCAGCGGCACGTCGGGATAGTCGGAGACCACCTCGGCCACCACCGTCACGATCTCCGTGGAGCCCAGCATGCCCATCTTGAACGCGGCCACCGGCATGTCCTCGAGGATGCAGCGCGCCTGGTCGGCGACCCAGTCGGGATCGATGGCGAGAAAGGACTCGACGCCGGCGGTGTCCTGCACCGTGAGCGCGGTGACCACCGACAACGGATAGCAGCCCATGCTCGCCAGCGCCAGCAGGTCCGCCTGCAGGCCCGCGCCACTGGTTGGATCGGTTGCGGCAAACGTGAGGACGGCTGGCAGGGATCGGGGGTTGTCGTTCATTTCGGGGGGGCGAAGCGAGGGGGGGAGGCGGGGCGAGGGTTACACTTGAAATCCGACTTCGGTTGCGTGCGCGAACCGTGCCTCATTAACATCCATTAGCAAGCGCGCGCTCTTCGAAGATTCTAACAATCGCATCCGGTTTCGCCTATGCCCTCGAGCGCGCCTGCTGTACAACCCTATAAAACCTGGCGCTGCCTCGCCTGCGGTTACATCTACGACGAGGCCGAAGGATGGTCGGAGGATGGAATCCCTCCGGGCACGCGCTGGGAAGATATTCCGGCAGGCTGGTGCTGCCCGGAATGCGGCGCACGCAAGGACGATTTCGAGATGGTGGAGTTTTAACGGTCTCGTCTTCGCCGGCCCTGTCCATACCTCCCAAATGGGATGAGGATGGTGCAGTTAGCGGTTGTTTTAGCAGAATAAAAGGAATAATCTGAGTTTCCAATAACTGGCGGCGGCGACGGCTTTTCAGGGAGTCGATCGCAGTCCCGGGGGCTCCCGCCATCTTTTGGCGGCGGGTTCCAACCGGTACGAGCGCCGCGGATACAGAGGGCCTAGTGGCGGACACCAAGAATCTCGCCGGCGTGCGCGTGATGGTCATCGACGACAGCAATACCATCCGGCGAAGCGCGGAGATCTTCCTCATGCAGGCGGGCTGCCAGGTGATCCTGGCGGACAACGGCTTCGATGCCCTCGCCAAGATCGCCGACCACGAACCCGACCTTATCTTCGTGGACATCATGATGCCGCGACTCGATGGCTACCAGACGTGCGCGCTGATCAAGAAGAGCAGCAAGCACCAGTCGACGCCGGTCATCATGCTTTCGTCCAAGGACAGCCTCTTCGACCGCGCGCGCGGCCGCATGGTGGGCTCCGACGAATACCTGACCAAGCCTTTCACGAAGGAGACCCTGCTGCGGGCAGTGGAATCCCATCTGTCCCAGGGCAGTCCCGCCTGAAGCACCTGGCAATCGCCGAATCGACACAGAAAGCAGACGGAGTGACCTGAAAAATGACCATCAAGAAAATCATGGTGGTGGACGATTCGCCCACCGAGCGCGCATTCATGGAAGGGCTGCTGAAGAAGCGAGGCTACGAGGTGATCGTAGTCGACAGCGGCGAAGCCGCGATCGAGCGCGCAAAGACGGAGCTGCCGGACCTTATCCTGATGGATGTCGTCATGCCGGGGCTCAACGGCTTCCAGGCTACCCGTGCGATCACGCGTGAAGAGAAGACCAAACACATTCCGGTGATCATCTGCACCACCAAGGACCAGGAGACCGACAAGATCTGGGGATTGCGGCAGGGTGCGAAGGATTACGTGACCAAGCCCGTCGTCGAAGGCGAGCTGCTCGAGAAGATCAAGGCGCTCGGCTAGGGATGGCGCGACGCACCGGCCTGCGCGAATTCCAGCTTTCCGTCGCCGAGCGGCTGCGGACGGCGGGAACCCGTACGGCTGTCGCCTCGAAGCTCGGCTTCCAGGTGGGTCCGGAAAACTGGTTCGTCTCGCTCAACCAGGTGAGTGAAGTCATTCCGGTTCCCGCGACGGTGCCGGTGCCGCTGACACACACGTGGTTCCGTGGCGTGGCAAACGTGCGCGGCAACTTGTACAGCGTCGTGGATTTCTCCGCGTTCCAGGGCGCCGCGCCGATTGTGGGGGGCGTGGAGCGGCGCGTGATCCTCGTCTCCGAGCGCCTCGTCGGCGGCGCGGGACTTCTCGTCTCGCGAATGCTGGGTTTGCGCAATCCCGAACAATTCAACGCCGCGGCCCGACCCGCCGTCGCGCCCCCGTGGGTTGCGGGCGCGTACACGGATGCCGGTGGCACGCAGTGGATGGAGCTCGACCTGCCCGCGCTGGTGCGCGAGCAGCGTTTCCTCGAAGTTGGTGCCTAGGAGAGGTGAATGGCTAAAGCACAAGCGGTGAAACCCAAATCATCCCTCGGAGACTTCTTCCGTCGGCTCATGCCGGCCGGGAAGCCGAAGGCGGCGGCGGCGCGGCCTGCTTCGGGCCAGGCATCGACGATGACCAACCTCAAGGCGGCGGATCCCACGTCCACGTCGACGCGAAACCGGGTTGCCACGGCGCAGGCCGCGGCCAAGGCGGCGGAGAGGGGTGGCGCGCGCTGGACACTCGCTGACTTCCATATGCCGTTCATCGGCGGCAAGCCGGTGACGTTGCAGCTGCAGGCGCTGGGTATCGCGGCCGGTCTGCTGCTCGCGCTGACGGCGTTGATGGTCTACGAGGACACGACGCAGCGCACGCGCAACGCCACTTACGTGACAATCGCCTCGCAGATGCAATACCACACGCAACGACTCGCCAAGGCGGCGGGCGTGGCGGCGCGCGGTTCGCCGACCGCGTTCGCGCAGGTGCAGGACAGCCGCGACGAATTCGCCGCCTACCTCAAGATCCTGCAGGACGGCGGCTTCGCATTCGACGTGAATGTGCCGAGTGCCGCGAGCAACGACGAACTGAAGAGCCGCCTCGAGGAGCTGGCGCAGCGCTGGCCCGAGAGCTCGCAGGCAGCCACTTCAATCCTGAACGCGCAGAAGGATCTCGTGTCCCTCGCGCAGAACATTTCGCAGATCCGCGTCGGCTCCGAGGAGATGGCCACGCTGTCGCAGGAACTTACCGGCCTCATGACGCAGTCCGGATCCATTCCCGCGCAGGTGCTTCGCGCCAACCGCCTTACGTTCCTGGCCGAGCGGCTTGGCCGTGGTTCGGCGGAAATTCTCGGCTCGGAAGTGATCGACCCCGAAGTGCCGTTCCTGATCGGCAAGGACACCAACGACCTGCGCGAACTCGTGCGCGCGCTCGAAACGGGCAGCGAGACGCTCGGCGTGACCGCGCTGCGCGAAACGGAAACGCGCGCGAAACTGGCCGAGCTCAAGAAGCAGTTCGGCGACTTCGAGAAAAACGTGGGACCGATCCTGCGCGAGCTGCAGAAGCTGGTGACCGCCCGCCAGGCCGGCGCCAAGCTGATCTCCGGCAGCGAACAGTTGCAGTCCGCGGTGGGCCGCCTGCAGGAGGGGATCCAGGCGGAGAGACCGGTCCTGCCCATCATCGCCACGATCATCTTCGGCACGCTGCTGGTGCTGGTGCTCGTGCTCATGGTGGTGGTGTTCCTTGCGGACTCGCGCCGCCAGGCGGCGGAAGCCGAGCGCGAGAACAAGCGCAACCAGGAAGCCATTCTGCGGCTGCTGAACGAAATGGGCGACCTTGCTGACGGCGACCTCACGATCCGCGCGCAGGTGACCGAGGACATCACCGGCGCCATCGCGGACTCGATGAACTACACCATCGACGAGCTGCGAACGCTGGTCGCGGGCGTGAACAACGCGGCCATCCAGGTGACGCAGAAGACGGCGCAGGCGCAGTCGATCTCGGCCGAGCTGCTCGGCGCCGCGGAGCGGCAGTCGAAGGAAATCGAAGAAACCACCGCCCAGGTGTTGCAGGTCTCGCGCTCCATCTCGGAGGTGTCGTCAACCGCGGAAGAGGGCGCGCGAGTCGCCCAACGCTCGCTGGCGGCCGCCGACAAGGGACGCGCGGCGGTGCAGAACTCGATCACCGGCATGAACGACATCCGAGAGCAGATCCAGGAGACGTCAAAGCGGATCAAGCGGCTGGGCGAAAGCTCGCAGGAGATCGGCGAGATCGTGGAACTGATCTCGGACATTACCGAGCAGACGAACGTGCTGGCGTTGAACGCGGCGATCCAGGCGGCGTCCGCCGGGGAAGCGGGACGAGGCTTCTCGGTGGTTGCGGAAGAGGTGCAGCGACTGGCCGAACGCTCGGGCGAGGCGACCAAGCAGATCGGCGCGATCGTGAAGACCATTCAGGCGGACACGCAGGACGCGGTGGCGGCCATGGAAAAGTCCACCACCGGCGTGGTCGAGGGCGCGAAGCTCTCCGACGCGGCAGGCCAGGCGCTCTCCGAGATCGACTTCGTGACGAAGAACCTCGCGCAGCTGATCGAAACCATTTCGAGTGCCACGCAGACGCAGGCATCGGCGACCAACAAGGTGGCGCAGAACATGCAGGACATCCTGGAGATCACGCGGCAGACGACGCGCGGCACGCAGCAGGCGGCGGGCTCCATCCGCGACCTGGCAGCGGTGGCCCTGGAGCTGAAGAGCTCGGTGTCCGGCTTCAAGCTGTAGAGAGATAGAGGCGCGGGCGCAACGCGCGAATACGAGAAGAGAAAATGGCAGCCAATCCCGTCAGCGATTTCGACCTCGGCCCCCTTACCTGGGTCAAGACCGAGATCGACCATTCGCTCAACCAGGCGCGCGAGAACCTCGACAAGCTCGCCGCGAATCCGACGGAGCGCGCTCCGGTCAAGTACATCCTCACGCACCTGCACCAGGCGACCGGCGCCCTGGCGATGGTGGGGCTGGCCGCTGCCACGCGTTTCAACGAAGAGCTTGAGAAGCTGGTCGCGTACCTCGAAGGCGAGGATGCGATGCGCTTGCCGGCGGACGTGGCTGCCGCGAAGAAAGGCATCGCGGCGATGTCGGCGTACCTGGACACGTTGCTTGCGGGACAACCCGACCATCCCATGCGGCTGCTCGGTCCCTATCTCGAGCTCAATCGCGTTCGCGGCGCGAACGATGCCAATGAAGGCGACCTCTTCTTCCCGAATCTCGCGGTGCAGCTTCCACCGCTTGCCGCCAACGCCGCGCTCGACGACCCGGTCCTTGCCAAGGCCCTGCAGCTGCAACGCGCGCAATACCAGCAGGGGCTGCTGCGGATGCTGAAGGGGGGGGACTCCACCGAATCGCTGCGCCAGATGCTGGCTGCCGTCTCCGCGATCGAGTCGCTGCAGGCGAAAGGCCCGAGCCGCGCGTTCTGGTCGGCCGCTACCGGCTTCTTCGATGCGCTGGTCTATGGCGGCCTCGATGTCGGCCCCTCCAGCAAGCCGCTGTTCGCCAAGGTCGACCAGCAGATCAAGCAGCTGATCGAGGGCGCGGGCAAGGTCGCCGAGCGCCTTTTCCGCGACTTGCTCCTCGCGGTCGCGCGTGCAGGTCCCGTGTCCGAGCGCATCGCGATGCTCAAGGACGCCTATCACCTCGACAAGCTCATCACCATTCCCGACACGATGCGCGGCAGCGACGACGAGGCGCTGGTCTCCCTCGTGCGTGAGCTGCGCGAGCTCACGGCGTCGCAGAAGGACACCTGGCTCAAGTACACGTCCGGCAACCGCGCGGCGCTCGAGCCATTCGCGAAACAGTCGCTGGTCCTGGCCGAACGCGCCGCCAGACTTCCCAACGGCGACATCCCGATGGTGTTGGTGCGCCTCACCGACGTGGCGCCCAACCTGAAGGTCCGCGCGATTCCGCCTTCCGAGGCGCAGGCGCTCGAAGTCGCGACCGCGCTGCTTTTCATCGAATCGGCGCTTGAGAACTATTTCAAGCTCGGCGCCGATTTCTCGCGCCAGTCCCGCACGGTGACCGAGCGCCTGAAGGGCGCCATGGCCGGCGAAGCCCTCGCTCCCATGGGCGGAATCGAAGGCGGCCTGCTCGACGAAATGACGCGTCGCGCGCAGGAAAAGCTGCTGATCTTCCAGGTGGGACAGGAAGTCCAGGTCAACCTGCAGAACATCGAGCAGGTTCTCGATGGCTACTTCCGCGACAACGCGCGCCGCCCTGAACTCGCCGCCCTCGGCACGCAGTTCACGCAGGTGCAGGGCGCGTTGATGATCATGGAGTTGGGCGAGGCGGCCGCGCTCAACTCCGCCGTCATGGCGCAGGTCCAGCAGTTCGCCGAGGGCTCGCTCGACGGCGCGGGCGAAGCGGCCGAGAAGGTGGCCGAAGGCCTCTCCGCGCTCGGCCTCTACATCACGGCGCTGCAACAGGGCTCGACCCATCCGCGCGAAGTCCTCATGCCGGCGCTGCTTCGATTCGACCTCGCGCAAGCTCCGGCTCCCGTCAAGGAAATCGATGCGCGTCCCAGCGGGACCGTTTCGCCGCTCGACATCGACGTGCAGAAGCAGAAGGTGCAGGCGCTGTACGAAGACTGGAAGGATGCGCCGGGTGTCGAGGCGCGCGGGAAGCTCGAGCGCGCGGTGGGCGAGCTGCAGCGCGATGCTGCCGTCGCCTCCGATGCAACGGTTGCGCAGAACAGCGAAGCCGCGCTGAACGCCATCAAGGACGCCGCGGACCCGGCGAAGACCGGCATCTTCCGCGCCATCCAGGAACTGGCGCCCGACAAGCCCGCCGAGGAGCCGACCGAACACGTGGTGCAGCTGGTCGACGCGCCGGGTGCCGAGGTCGACGCCGAGTTGCTCGAGATCTTCCTCGAGGAAGCGAGCGAGGTTGTCGCGACCATCGCGGAGAACCTCGCGACCAGCCGCGAATCGCCGCACGAGCGCGAAGCGCTCACAACCATCCGCCGCGCCTTCCACACCCTCAAGGGCAGCGGACGCATGGTGGGCTTGAACGAGCTGGGAGAAATGGCCTGGCAGTGCGAGCAGGTGATGAACAAGTGGCTGAAGGACGAGAAGCCAGGTTGCGCGGCGCTGTTCGACTTCATCGAGCTCGCGCGCGTCTCGTTCGAGCGCTGGGTGGGCGAGCTCAAGGAGAATGGCACGGCGCGCATCGATCCCACCCACATCACGCGCCGCGCCGAAGTGCTCAAGAGCGACCAGCCGGAAGCCGGGGAGGTGCCCGCGGAGGTCGCGCGGCCCGTTGCGGAAGAGCCCGCACCTTTCGCCTTCGAGATCGAGCCGGCCGCACCTGCCGTCGAGGAAGCCGCGCTTTCCACGCCCGAGGCCGAGCCTGCAGCCGAGCCCTTCGTCGAGGCGGCATCCGCCCCGTTGGAGCCGCTGGCCACCGCGTTCACGTTCGAGGAATCGCTGCCGGCGGAAAGCCGGCAGCCGGAGGTTGCGCAACCCGCGATCGAACCAGAGCCCGCGGGATTCAACTTCGAGTCGCTCGACCTCACCGCGCCCGTCGCGGCGCCGCGCCTCGAGGAGCCCGCGGCGCAGCCTGCGGAGCGGTTCTCGTTCGAGGGCTTGCCTGCGGATGAAGCAGCGGTCGCTGCATCTCTCGGGCCCGCCGAGGAAGCCGACGCGGAAGCGGAGGCCGACGTCGTCATCGGCAATGTAAGCCTCGCACCCGCGTTCTTCGGCATCTACATCGCCGAAGCCGAGCAGCACGTGGCGACCATGGACACGGAGATGTCCCGCATCGAGGCCGACGCGCTGGTTCCGGTGAGTGCCGACTTCATGCGCGCCGCGCACACGCTTGCCAGCAACTCGCGCACGACCGGCTTTGAATCGCTTGCCGATGCGTCGGCCGCGCTCGAGAAGTGGCTGGCCGACGCGATGGAGTTGCCGCCCGAGTTCAACGCGACACGCCTGGGCATCACGCGCGGCGCCGTCGACGCCATCACCGCGATGGTGCAGTCCATCCGCGGTTACGCGATGCCGTACCCGCGCGAGGATGTCGTCACCCAGCTCACCGAGCTGCGAGAATCGCTGCGCGAGGCGCGCCACACGGGCGAAGGCACGCACATCACGATGCCCGCGATGGTTCGGGAATCGCTGGAGGCCCTGCAGCCGCTCGAAGCTGCGCCGCCAGTTGAAGCTGTGCCCCTCGCCGAGCCCGCTGCGGTGTTGGAAGAGCGTGCTGCACTCGAGCCGGAGCCCTTGCCTGAGCCGGCATTGTTGCCCGAACCCGTCGTCGAATTGGCACCGGAGCCCGAGCCTGATGTTGAAGCGCTTTCGCCGGAGCTTGAGCCTGAGCCGCGGACCGAACCGGGGCCGGTGAACGAAACCGTCGTGGAACCGCTGAATGTGTTTGAACCGGTCGCCCCGCCACTCGCGCCGGCGATTGCCGCATTCGTCGCGCCGGCGCCGGTAGTCGAGCGAGCGGCCCCTGCACCGGAGCAGGCAAAGGCGTTCGAAGCCGGCAAGGAACAACGCAAGGTCAAGGACGACGTCGACCGCGACCTGCTGCCGATCTTCCTCGAGGAGGCCCGCGAAATCGTGCCGGTCGTCGCCGAAGCGGTGCGCCGCTGGAAGACGGACCCTGCGGACCACGCGCCGGCCGCCGAGCTGCAACGCCACCTGCATACGCTGAAGGGCAGCGCGCGCATGACGGGCCTGATGCGATTGGGCGAGCTCGCCCACGTGCTCGAGGCGCGCGTCAACGCCGTCGACGAAGTGGAAACGCCAGCCGCAAAGGACTTCGACGAGATCGAGGAGCGCGTCGACCGCTTCTCGACTTCGCTCGAGCGCCTCGCGCGCGGCGAAGACATCCTCGAGGCCGAACCGATTGAAGTGCCGATCACATCGGTGTTCGAGCATCAGAAGGACAAGCCTGCCGCGCTGGCCGTCATCGCGGCCGCGGCGCAGGAGCGCGCGGAGCGCGACGCACTGCCGCCGGAGCAGCGCGAATCGCGCTCCGCGCTGCTGCGCGTCAACGCCGACATGATCGACCGCTTTGTGAACGAGGCGGGTGAGCTTTCCATCGCCCGCTCGCGCATCGAAAGCGAGATGGCGAACTTCAAGCGCGCCATGGTCGACCTCACGGACAACATCGCACGCATGCGTTCGCAGCTGCGCGAGGTCGAGCTTGCCTCCGAAGGCCAGATGCAGAGCACGATCAAGATGAAGGAAGAGATCGGCGAGCGCTTCGACCCGCTCGAGCTCGATCGCTTCTCGCGCATGCAGGAACTCACGCGCTTCCTCGCAGAGTCCCTCGGCGACGTGATCACGCTGCACCAGGGCTTGCAGAAGAACCTCGACGAGACGGAACTCGCGATCCACGCCCAGGCGCGCCTCAACCGCGAACTGCAACAGGGCCTGATGGGCGTGCGGCTGGTGCCGCTGGGTAACCTCGCCGACCGTTTTTACCGCGTCGTTCGCCAGACCGGCAAGGAACTGGAGAAGAAGGCCAACCTTGAGCTGAAAGGCACGCGTACGGAACTGGACCGCTCGGTGCTCGAGAAGATCACCGGCCCTTTCGAGCACCTGCTGCGCAACGCCATCGCGCACGGCATCGAGATGCCAGCCGCCCGCGTGGCCGCGGGCAAGGCGGAGATCGGCGAAATAGCGGTCGATGCGGTGCAACGCGGCAACGAGGTGGTGCTCACCATCGCCGACGATGGTGGCGGGCTGGATTTCCCGCGCATCCGCCAGAAGGCAATCGAGTCGGGCCTGCTGGCACCCGACGTCGAACTGCCGGAAGCGCAGCTGGCGCAATTCATCTTCAACTCGGGCTTCTCAACCGCCACCGAGGTCACCGCCGTGTCGGGCCGTGGCGTCGGCATGGACGTGGTCAAGAATGAGATCACCTCGCTCGGCGGCCGCGTCGAGATTTCATCAACTGCCGGCCGTGGCACCACTTTCACGATCACCCTGCCGCTCACGCTGGCGGTGACACAGGCGGTGATGCTGCGCGCGGGCAACACGGTCTACGCGGTGCCGACGGTCACCATCGACCAGGTGCAGGAATACAAGGGCCCGGCCTACGCCGAGATCGCCGCGAAGGGCGAGGTGGAGTGGAAGGGCAACACTTACCCACTGCGTTCGTTGCTGCCGCTGCTGGGCGAAATCGACACTGCAACGCCGCTGCGCCAGATTCCGGTGCTGCTGCTCAAGAGCGGCGTGCAGCGCGCGGCGATCCGCGTCGACGAAATCATCGGCAACCGCGAGGTGGTGGTGAAAACGATCGGCCCGCAGCTCTCGCGCCTGTCCGGCATCGCCGGCGCCACGGTGCTCGGGAACGGCCAGGTGGTGCTGATCCTCAACCCGGTGCAGCTGGTGCACCGTGAGCAGGGCGGGCAGGAACAGGCGCGCTCGATGGCGGCCGATGCGCCGCTCGCCGTGCGCGAAACCGAGCTGGTGGTGGATGAGAAGTCGGGTGCCGCGCTGGTGATGGTGGTCGACGATTCGCTCACGGTGCGCAAGATCACCAGCCGCATGCTCACCCGTGAAGGCTACGAGGTCGCGATGGCGAAGGACGGCGTCGACGGCCTGCAGCAATTGCAGGACATCAAGCCGGACTGCATCCTGCTGGACGTCGAAATGCCACGCATGGACGGCTTCGAATTCGCGCGCAACGTGCGCGCGGATCCCAGGACCAAAGGCATCCCGATCATCATGATCACCTCTCGCACGGCAGACAAGCACCGCAACCATGCGATCGAGATCGGCGTGAACGAATACATGGGCAAGCCGTACCAGGAAGACCAACTGCTGGCGCTCATCAAGCGTTACACGGCGGAAGCGGCGATCGCATAGCGAGTTCGCCTTGTCTCAAGGCACCGCCGGCCAACACCAGGAGAATTCGATGTCTCGGCAGGATGACGGGCCCTACCTGGGCAAACACCTCGCGCGGCGCGATTTCCTTCGTGCTGCAGCGGCAGGCGCGGGCGGCGTGCTGCTCCCGCTGGAATCCTTCGGGGCGCCCGACCAGGTCCATGACCTCAAGGGCAAGGTCACGATCAACGGGCGTGCGGCCACCTACAAGTCGGACATCATTGCGGGCGATCGCATCGTTACCGGTTCTGATGGCCACTTCGTGTTCGTGGTGGGCCAGGATGCGTTCATGCTGCGCTCGCGTAGCGAGCTGGTGATCGAGCGCTCGAACGAGTCGGGATTTCTGCGGCTGCTCACCGGAGCGCTCGGTGCGGTTTTCGGCCGCGGTGCGCGGCGCCAGATCGTCGCGCAGAACGTGACCGCGGGAATTCGCGGCACTGGCGTCTACCTTGAAACCCGCGGCGATGGCACCTACTTCTGCACGTGCTGGGGCGCGGTGGACCTCGCGGCTACCGAAGACCCCAGGGACCGTGAAGTGGTCGAATCAAGGAAACACGTGCCGCGCCTGGTTGCTGCGCGGCAAACGGATGGTTCGCGCTTCCGGCCGGCGGCGTTCGAAACCCACACCGACGAGGAAATGGACATCCTGCAGAAATGTGTCGGGCGCCGCTCGCCGATTCTGGTCCCTGGTGGGGACGATCAGGCGAAGTAGGCCAGCACCACCACGCCCAGCACGATCCGGTACCAGGCGAACGCGTTGAAGTCGTGGCGCGCGACGTAGCGGATCAGCGCGCGCACGGCGATCAACGCAGCCACGAAGCTCACGATGAATCCAACCGCGAATGGCGCGAGGTCGGAAGCGGTGAAGAGGTCGCGGTACTTGACCATCTGGTAGCCGCTCGCGGCGAACATGATCGGTACCGCGAGGAAAAACGAGAATTCGGTCGCCACCTGGCGTGAGAGCCCGAACAACATCCCGCCCATGATCGTGGCGCCCGAGCGTGAGGTGCCGGGGATGAGGGAAAAACACTGCGCCAGGCCCACCCTCAGCGCATCACGCCAAGTCATGTCGTCCACTTCGACCACGCGCGGGGCACCATGACGCGCATACCAGCGCTCCACTGCGAAGATCACCAGCGCGCCCACGATAAGCGCGATCGCCACGCTCACCGGGTTGAACAGGAATTTCTTGATCTGGGACTGGAACAGCAGGCCCACGATGGCAGCCGGCAGGAACGCCACGAACAGGTTGAGCGCGAAGCGTTGCTGGACGGGGTCGGAGGAAAGCCCGGCGAAGGCCTTGATGAATCGCGCGCGGTATTCCCAGCAGATCGCCAGGATCGCCCCCAGCTGGATCACGATGTCGAAGACCTTCCCCTTCTCGTCGTTGAGTCCCATCAGGTCCGAGACCAGGATGAGGTGCCCGGTGGACGAAATCGGCAGGAACTCGGTGAGGCCCTCGACCACTCCAAGCAGGAGTGCGTTGGCAAGCGCGGGTAGATCCATCGAAGCGTAGTCTAAGGGTTATTGATCGAAATGGAGCGTCCATGAACCGGCGGCAGGCCCTGCAGTTCCTGGCCGCAGGCGCGGCGGCCAGTTCGCTTGGTGCGCGCGCGCAGGTCATGGGTGTCTCCACCCGCGCCATTCCTTCCAGCGGCGAGAGGATTCCGGTCGTCGGGTTGGGCACCTGGCTCACCTTCGACGTGGGCGGTGCGGAGTCGGCGCAGCGCAGGGCTCGCGGCGACGTGCTGCGGACGTTCCTCGCTCACGGTGGCCGCCTGGTCGATTCGTCCCCGATGTACGGTTCGTCCGAGGAGGTCGTCGGCGCGGAGCTCGCGCGGGGCAACGCGCCCGCGCCGTTCACGGCGACCAAGGTGTGGACCGTGGGCGCCCTGGCAGGAAGGCGGCAGATGCAGCGCTCGCGTGAGCTGTGGAAAGTCGAGCGCCTGGACCTCATGCAGGTCCACAACCTGCTCGACTGGGAAACGCATTGGCCGGTCCTCAAGGCGATGCAGGCGCAAGGGCGCGTGCGCTACATCGGCATGACCACATCACATGGCCGCCGCCACGATGACCTGGAGAAGATCATGAGGCGCAATCGCCTCGACTTCGTGCAGTTCACCTACAACGTGAACAATCGCGACGTGGAGCAGGTACTGCTGCCGCTCGCGGCGGAACGCGGCACCGCGGTGATCATCAATCGGCCTTTCGACGGTGGCGGCGTGTTCGGCGCGAAGACCGTCAAGCCGCTGCCCGGGTGGGCCGCGGAGCTTGGCTGCCGCAGTTGGGCCGAGGCATTGCTCAAGT